>NZ_JBMHFZ010000005.1:0-215905 GCF_049166755.1 Halomonas terrestris
TCGGCGTCGAGCTCGAGCCGCGAGATCCACGGCAGGAAGGTGCCTGCCGAACGCCACTCCCCCTTGAGCCGCAGGCGCGATGGGCACTCGTGGTGCAGCAGCTTGCCTTCGGCATCCAGCACCGGATAGTGGCCCAGGTAGACCCCCTGCTCCATGGCCTGGTGAAGGGCGGCCCGCCAGTCGGCATGCGTGGTGTACAGGATGTCGCGCTGTACGCCCGGGACGATCAGCTGGCCGTGATCGCCCCTGGCCTCGGCGCCGGCCAGGGCGCCGTCGAGGCTCGCGAGCAACTCGCTGCGACGGTCGCCCTGGGCGTAGTCGATCACCGCCGAGGGCAGGCCCAGGGTCACCGACTTCTCCTCCCCCTGGAGGGACCGCAGGCGCTGGCTCAGTTCGCTGCCCAGGCCCTCGAGATCGCTGTTGCCCGGCAGCAGCAGGGCGAAGTCGCTGCCGTTCAGGCGTCCCACCAGACCACCGCCGCGCACCTTGGCAAGCTGGTCGAGGCTGTGCGCCAGGCGCTTGATCAGGGCATCGGTGCCGGGGCGTCCCAGGCGCTCGTTCACTTCGGCGAGCCGCGCCAGGCGCACCAGGGAGAGGCTGCCGCTGGCCCGGTGGTCGTCGCTCTCCAGGCTGGCTCGCAGCTGGTCGAGGAAGGGTTCGCGGTCGAGCACGCCGGTCAGCGGGTCGTGCTGCAGGCGGCGACGCAGCAGGTCGAGCTTCTCGCTCTCCTGGCTCAGCATCTCGCGCACCGCGCCGGAGAGCTGGTTCATCGCCTGCACCACCTCGCGCAGCTCCCGGGTACGCGGCTCCCGGGAGGTGGTGAAGCGACGGACGCCGATGTCGCGGGCCTGGGCGATCACGGTATGCAGCGGCCGGCGGATGGTGTGCACGATCCACCAGGCCAGCAGCAGGCTGATCGCGCCGGCGACGGCGAACCAGCCGGCCAATCCCAGGGCGCTCCGCCACAGCGAGCGATAGGCGAAACTGTGCTGGCTCTGCAGGGTCAGGGTGCCGTACTGGCGCCAGCCGTCCTGCACCACGGCCTGCCCGGGCGGCACCTCGAAGCGCACCAGGTCGACGAACCAGCCGGGCACGTCGTCGACGTGCTCGCCGCCCTCTCGCCGCTCGAGGAGCTCCCCGTCCGGGGAGCGCAGCTCGATCAGCCGATAGTGGCCGGTGTCGAACTGGGCCGCCATCAGCAGCTCGATATTGACCGGGTCCTTGTCGAGCTGGCTCATCGACAGCGCCAGCGCGTTGGCATTGTCGGCGTTCTTGATGCGAACTTCCTGCTCGATGTAGTGACGGCTGGTAGTCACCCCGATGAACAGGCTGCCGACGAAGGCCAGCAACAGCAGTACCACGATGGTCAACCACAACTGCTTGATCAGCGACATCTCAGTGTTCCCCCGGGGGTGAATCCCCCTTGTCGTTGGTTCGCCTTGCCATTCCCCTGACGCCGCATCAGATGAATCCCTGCTGCTGCATGCGGTCGATCACGTTGCGCCAGCGCGACAGCCGGGCCAGCGGGTCGGCGCGCGACTCGGTGGAGCCGCCGGCCCAGAGTCCGCTGCTGTTGAAGCTGAACAGGGGATCGAGGTCGCTGCGTTGCGAGGCCGGGGTGATCGACGGCACCAGGTTGTCGAGCACCAGCGGTTCCGCGGCGGGTGTCTCGTACCAGCCCAGCACCATGTGCGCCTGGGTGATCCGGCTGCGGCCGATGCGCGCGCGAACGTAGATCATGCGCAACTGCTCGCCCGGCACCCCCAGCTGCTTGAGGGTGATGTACTTGGCGATGGAGTAGTCCTCGCAATCGCCCTGGCCCTGGCCCATGGTCTCCAGCGGCGTGGCCCAGAAGTCCTCGTGCCCCCAGTTGTCGATGTCGTCCACCCAGCGCACCCGGCGGTTGAAGAAGTCGTTGACCTCGCGCAGCCGGGTCCGCAGCTCCGCCCCGGCGAGGCGGTCGAGCAGGGCGAACCACTCCTCCAGCACGGCGAGGCCGCCCTGGCCGTAGAGGCGCTGCATGGACTGGCGCAGTCGCGAGGGATCGAGGTTGGCGTCGACCCCGTTCGGCCGCAGCCCCAGGCCGGCGGCCAGCACCAGGCTGCCCAGGCCCGCCAGGAAACGGCGGCGCCCGGGCGCGGCGAGGGTCCGGTGAGGGGGATGGGGCATGCGGACTCGAGACTGGATGAGCGATGTCTCAAGTTTAGGGGTATGAGTTCCGCAATGCGAGGGGGGTGAGTGCTTTCATGAGGTATCGGCCAGCAGGGGCGATCACCCCTGGCTCGGGCCCTTCCACACCCGCAGTCGTCCGACCCACTCGAGCTCGCGGCTGGCCCGGCGCAGCTCGTCGGCCGCCTCGTCGAGGCTCTGGCCGGTGGGCAGTTCGTTGACATAGACCGACACGTCCACCTGGTTGTCCAGGTAGTGCAGGTCCAGGGCCACCCGGGCGTGCCAGACGCGGACGTTGTGCCAGACATCGTCGAGCATGCCCTCCACGTCGCCGCGCAGGGGCAGGCCGGGGCGCAGGCTGTGCTCGGTCTCGCCGGAATCGTCCTCCGGGTCGATATGGAAGGTCACGTCGGTGAGGTTGGGGAAGGTCTCGCGCAGGCGCCGGCTGACCTCGTTGCCGATCTCGTGGGCCTCGGAGACCGTGACCCGCGGCGGCACCACGATATGCAGGTCGAGCAGGGCCTGGCTGCCCAGGGTGCGGGTGCGCAGGTCGTGCACCCCCTTGACCCCGGGCACCCGTTCGGCGACCTCCCGCATCCGGCCGCGCTCCTCCCTGGGCAGGGCGGTGTCGATCAGCTCCTGGCTGGACTCCCACAGCAGGCGCCCCCCCACCTGGCCGACCATCACCCCGACGATGATCGCCGCCACCGCGTCCATCCAGCCGGCACCGAACTGGGCCGCCACCAGCCCCACCAGCACCACCACGGTGGACAGGGCATCGGAACGGGAGTGCCAGGCGTTGGCCTCGAGCAGCCGCGAGTTGACCCGCCTGGCCACGCGCAGGGTGTAGCGGAAGATCCACTCCTTGGCCAGCAGGGCCACCACCGCGATGCCGATGGCCCAGGCGCCGGGGGCGGGAATCGGCTCGCCGCTGACCAGCCGGGTCAGGCTGGCCCAGGCGATGCCGCCGGCGACGAAGATCAGCACGCTGCCGAGCCACAGAGTGGCCAGGGTCTCGATGCGGCCATGGCCGTAGGGATGGTTGCTGTCGGGTTCCTGGCGGCCGAAGTGGGTCGCCGCGATCACGAAGACGTCGGTGAGGATGTCCGAGAAGGAGTGGATGCCATCGGCCACCAGGGCGGCCGAGCCGACGATGAAGCCGGTGACCATCTTCGCCACCCCGACCACGAAGTCGACCAGGGCACCGATCAGCGTGACCTTGTGGGCCTCGCGGGTCTGGGCCCCGCGATCGGGCGGCAGGTGGTGATGTGCTGAGTGGCCCATGGTGGTCGTCATCCGGTTGGTATCGAGGAACCCGCTTCCCCGGTGAGTCAGGCGGGGAATCTCCCCGCCCTGTTGCACGGTTAGCCGTCGATCCTGCCCGCCCGGTTGCGCACCGGGTTGGCGTACTGGGCCAGCCACCACTCGCGCAGCTCGGCGGGCACCTGCTGCAGGCGTGCCTGGAAGGTCGCCCGGTCGGCGTCGGTGACTTCCGAGAGGTCGAGCAGCTCCGGGGCGTCGCCCAGGGCCTCCAGCGCCAGGTAGTGGCTGGGGAAGAGGTGGTAGCCCTCCAGCACCTGGCGGTCGATCTCGGCGGCCACCTCCTCGGCGCTGTCGAAGTCCGCCGCCAGCGGCGTGCCGAAGCGCAGGTGCACCCGGCCCTTGTGGCCGGTGATGCCGGCGACGATCGACATGATGTCCTCCAGCTCGCCTTTCGCGTAGCTGCCGCTGGCGTGGATGGCGTGCAGCTCCCGGGCCTTCTGCACGTCGCAGGGGTCGTGCTCGTAGCTGATCGACACCGGGACCAGGCGCAGCTCGCGGATCGCCTCGCCCACCCCCATGTCGCGGTCCAGGGCGCGACGCGACATGGTCATCATCTTGATGATCGCCGGATCGGTCCGGTCGATGCCGTCCTTGGCGCGCCCCTCACGCTGGGCCATCCAGATCGAGTGGTTGTCCTCGAGGATCGAATGGCGGATATAGCCGGAGAGGTTCTGGTAGGCCGCCAGCATGGCACGCTTGCCGCGGGCGCTGCGCGGCACGATGAAGCTCTTGTTGAGCCGCATCAGGTCGGTGACATAGGGCTTCTTGAGCAGGTTGTCGCCGATGGCGATGCGCACCGTGTCGCGTCCCGCCAGGTAGAGCGCGTAGTTGACGAAGGCCGGGTCCAGCGAGATGTCGCGGTGGTTGCCGATGAACAGGTAGGCGGTGTCCTGGTCGAGCGCCTCCAGGCCGTCGACCCGGAAGTCGTCGGTGGTGGTACGGATCATGCGCTGCATGTAGGCGGCGATGCGCGTCTGGAAGTCGCGCACGCTGGCCACCCCGCGCACCTCGCGGCGGATCACGATGCTGGCCAGGGTGCGGGACAACCGCGGCATGAGGCGCGACAGGCGCGGCAGCCGGAAGCGGGTCAGGGCGTCCAGCAGCTCGGGATCCAGGGCCAGGCGCGCCAGCACCTCGGCGACCTCGTCGTCGTGGTAGGGGCGAATGTCGGCCCAGGGGTCGGTCGGCTGTTCGTCGGTTCGAGGGTCGGTCATGCGCTTGTAATGATGGTTGTTGGAATCATGGTCGGACGCGTCGTCGTTGGCGGCGGATGGGTCATGCGACGTCCTGGTCGCTCGCGGCACCGGCCTCGCCGCCCAGCCAGTCGATCAGGCGGTCGACGTTCTCGCCCAGCGCCTGCGCCATCAGCAGGAAATCGGTCTCCAGGCGCACCAGGGCATCGTCGCCGTCGTCGCTGTTGGTGGCCTCGTCGATCAGGGCGTCGCCGAAGCGCAGCGACTTGAGGGCGAGGTCGTCGTGCAGCACGAAGCTTAACCGCCCCTCGATCTCCAGTGCCAGCTTGCTCGCCTGGCGGCCGCTGGCCAGCAGCTGCTGGATCTCGTCGCTGTCGAGGTCGACCTGGCGGGCGCGCAGCACGCCATCGTCGCCCTTGGCCTTGAGTTCCACCTGATCGCCCAGCGTCATGTCGGCCGGGCGGGCACCCGGGTCGACCAGCCAGGCGGTCATCGCCCGCATCGGCAGCGTCTGGCTGGCCAGGGGAGTGACCTTGAGGCTGCCCAGGGTCTCGCGCAGCAGGTCGAGCACCTCCTCGGCGCGGGTGCGCGAACTCGCGTTCACCCCGATCAGGCCGCGACGCACGTCCCACCACAGGTCGATCTTCTGGCTGCGCACGAAGGCCCGCGGCAGCAGCTCCTCGTAGACCCGCTCCTTGATGTCGAGCTTCTCCTGGCGGCGCAGCTTGCGCCCCTCGCGGGCCTCGAGCTCGGCGCTGCGCTCCTCGACCTCCTCGCGCACCACCGATGCCGGCAGCAGGCGCTCCTGGCGCAGGGCGGTGACCAGGCGCTGTCCCTGCAGCTCGTGCAGCAGCTGGGTGCCGGCGCGACCGGCCGGGGCACACCAGCCCAGGCGGCGCGGCTCGCTGCCGTTCAGGGGGCGAAAGGCCTGCTCGGAAAGGGCGGCTTCCAGGTCGGCCGCGGCGAGTGCCGGCGCGCCGTGCAGGCGATACAGGTGCAAGTGCTTGAACCACATGACGCATTTTCTCGAGCGAAAAGGAGGCACATTATGGCCAAAGGGAGGCGGGGGTGCCAGTGAAAGCCCGTCTTCCCCCGAGCTGCCTTTGCCCTGCCCGGGGTGGTATGATGTGACGCTGTTATGGCGCCCTCGGCGATGCCGGGGTGAGCGGCCAACCTGTTGCAGTGCAAAGGATTCGACGACCCATGGGTGACATCGCCAGAGAGATTCTGCCAGTCAACATCGAGGACGAGCTCAAGCAGTCGTACCTCGATTACGCGATGAGCGTGATCATCGGCCGTGCGCTGCCCGACGTGCGCGATGGCCTCAAGCCGGTACACCGGCGCGTGCTGTTCGCCATGCACGAGCTCGGCAACGACTGGAACAAGGCCTACAAGAAGTCTGCCCGTGTGGTGGGCGATGTCATCGGTAAGTATCACCCCCATGGTGACAGCGCCGTCTATGACACCATCGTGCGCATGGCCCAGGACTTCTCCATGCGCCATGTGCTGGTGGACGGCCAGGGCAACTTCGGCTCCATCGACGGCGACAACGCCGCCGCCATGCGTTACACCGAGGTGCGCATGGCCCGCCTGGCCCACGAGCTGCTGGCCGACCTCGAGAAGGACACCGTCGACTGGGTCGACAACTACGACGGCACCGAGCGCATCCCCGAGGTGCTCCCCACCAAGGTGCCCAACCTGCTGATCAACGGCTCCTCGGGCATCGCCGTGGGCATGGCCACCAATATCCCGCCCCACAACATGGGCGAGATCATCGACGCCTGCCTGGCGCTGATCGACGACTACACCCTCAGCGTCGACGACCTGATGGCGCACGTGCCCGGGCCGGACTTCCCCACCGGGGGCATCATCAACGGCCGCGCCGGCATCCTCGAGGCCTATCGCACCGGCCGCGGCCGCATCTATGTGCGCGCCTGCCACACCATCGAGCACGACGACAAGACCGGCCGCGACCACATCATCGTCACCGAGCTCCCCTACCAGGTGAACAAGGCGCGGCTGATCGAGAAGATCGCCGAGCTGGTCAAGGACAAGAAGATCGAGGGCATCGCCGAGCTGCGCGACGAGTCCGACAAGGACGGCCTGCGGGTGGTGATCGAGGTCAAGCGCGGCGAGAGCGGCGAGGTGGTGGTCAACAACCTCTTCGCCCAGACTCAGCTGCAGAACGTCTTCGGCATCAACATGGTGGCCATCGAGGATGGCCAGCCGAAGATCATGAACCTCAAGGAGATCCTCGAGGCCTTCATCCGCCACCGCCGCGAGGTGGTCACCCGGCGTACCCTGTTCGAGCTGAAGAAGGCCCGCGAGCGCGGCCATATCCTCGAGGGCCTGGCCGTGGCGATCTCCAACATCGACGAGGTGATCGAGCTGATCAAGGCCTCGCCGAACGCCGCCGAGGCCAAGGAGAAGCTGCTGGCCCAGACCTGGCAGCCGGGGCAGGTCACCGCCATGCTCGAGCGTGCCGGGGCCACCTCCTGCAAGCCCGAGGACCTCGAGGAGGGCTTCGGCCTCAACCCGGCCGGCAGCCAGTACCGCCTCTCGCCGGCCCAGGCCCAGGCCATCCTCGAGCTGCGCCTGCACCGCCTCACCGGGCTGGAGACCGAGAAGCTCCTCGACGAGTACCTCTCCATCCTCGAGAAGATCGCCGAGCTCACCGCCATCCTGGCCTCCGCCGACCGCCTGCTCGAGGTGATCCGCGAGGAGCTGATCGCCGTGCGCGACCAGTTCGGCGACCCGCGCCGCACCGAGATCCAGGCCAGCCACCTTGACCTGCGCCTCGAGGACCTGATCGCCGAGGAGGACATGGTGGTCACCGTGTCGCGCTCCGGCTACGCCAAGACCCAGCCGCTCTCCGACTACCAGGCCCAGCGCCGCGGCGGCCGCGGCAAGTCCGCCACCGCCATGAAGGACGAGGACGTCATCGAGCACCTGCTGGTGGCCTCGACCCACGACACCGTGCTGCTGTTCTCCAACCGCGGCAAGGTCTACTGGCTCAAGGTCTACGAGATGCCCAACGCCAGCCGCGGCTCGCGGGGCAAGCCGCTGGTCAACATGCTGCCGCTGGACGAGGGCGAGGCGATCAACGCCATCCTGCCGGTGCGCGACTACGACCCGGAGAGCTACATCTTCTTCGCCACCGCCCGCGGCACCGTCAAGCGCACCAGCCTCGAGCAGTTCTCGCGGCCGCGCAGCGTCGGCCTGATCGCCATCGACCTGGAGGAGGGCGACCGCCTGGTGGGCGCCGCCATCACCTCGGGCAGCGACCACGTCATGCTGCTGTCGTCCAACGGCAAGGCGATCCGCTTCGAGGAGGGCAACGTGCGGGCCATGGGGCGCACCGCCCGCGGCGTGCGCGGCATGCGCCTGCTGGGCGATGCCGAGGTGATCAGCCTGATCATCCCCCAGAGCCAGCTGATCGACGCCGAGGCCGATCTCGAGGCCGAGGACGAGGAGGGCGCCGACCTCCCGGCCGGTAATGGCAATGGCAACGGCGGCCAGATCTATATCCTCACCGCCAGCGAGAACGGCTACGGCAAGCGCACCCGCCTCGAGGAGTTCCCGCTGCGCGGCCGCGGCGGCCAGGGCGTCATCGCCATGCAGACCAGCGAGCGCAACGGCTCGCTCGTCGCCGCCATGCAGGTCTACTCCACCGACGAGATGATGCTGATCACCGACCGCGGCACCCTGGTGCGCACCCGGGTCGACGAGGTCTCGATCACCTCGCGCAACACCCAGGGCGTGATGCTGATCCGCCTGGGCAACGACGAGAAGCTGGTCAAGACCGTGCGCGTCGACGAGCCGGAGGACATCGAGGACGTGGTCGATGTCGAGGGCGAAGAGAGTGCCGAAGGCACCGAAGAATAGAGTGGGGTCAGACCCCTCAGGACACTTTGGGGTCAGACCCCACAGTATGCTTAGGAATACGACGCTGATGACACGCCACTACAACTTCTGCGCCGGACCGGCGGCGCTGCCCGCCGCGGTGCTCGAGCGGGCCCGCGACGAGATGCTGGATTACCGGGGGCGCGGCCTCTCGGTGATGGAGATGAGCCACCGCGCGCCCGAGTACGTCGCCATCGCCGAACAGGCCGAGGCCGACCTGCGGGAACTGATGGCCATCCCCGACAACTACCGGGTGCTCTTCACCCAGGGCGGGGCCACCCTGCAGTTCGCCGCGGTGCCCTACAACCTGCTGGGGGAGGGCGGCCGCGCCAACTTCCTCTACACCGGGATCTGGGGCAAGAAGGCCATGGCCGAGGCCCGCCACCTGTTCGGTGACGCCCATATCGCCGCCAGCAGCGAGGACACCGGCCACAGCGCGGTGCCTCGCCCGGCCGACATCGCCCTCTCGGAAGACGCCGCCTACCTGCACTACACCGCCAACGAGACCATCGGCGGGCTGGCGTTCGACTATATCCCCGAGGCCGTGCGGCCCGATGGCCGCGAGGTGCCGCTGGTCTGCGACATGTCGTCCAGCATCCTCTCCGGCCCGCTGGATGTGTCGAGGTTCGGCGTGATCTACGCCGGCGCCCAGAAGAACATCGGCCCCGCCGGCCTGGTGGTGGTGATCGTGCGCGACGACCTGCTCGAGCGCGCCCGGGCCGACATGCCCTCGCTGTTCGGCTACAAGGCGCTGGCCGAGGCCGGCTCCATGATCAACACCCCGGCCACCTACAGCTGGTACCTGGCGGGCCTGGTGTTCCAGTGGCTGAAGCACGACATCGGCGGCCTGGCGGCCATGGACGCCATCAACGCCCGCAAGGCCGAGAAGCTCTACGCGGCCATCGACGGCAGCGGCCTCTACGCCAACCCGATCACCCTGCGCAACCGCTCGCGGATGAACGTGCCCTTCGTGCTCGCCGACGAACGCCTCGACAAGCCGTTCCTCGCCGAGGCCGAGGCGGCCGGGCTGCTCAACCTCAAGGGCCACCGCAGCGTCGGCGGCATGCGCGCCAGCCTCTACAATGCCGTGCCCGAGGCCGCCGTGGACGCCCTGATCGACTTCATGGCAGATTTCGAGAAGCGGCGGGGGTAGAAGCGTCCAGCCGGCGCTGGCGGTCCCTATGGGGTCAGACCCCGGCGGAGGTTGGTTCGGCTGGTCAAGGTGCACCCTGACAGGCAGGGCGAGTTGGCTGGGGTCTGACCCCATAGGGGCCATGTCGCCGACACGGACGAAGGGGTGGCTTGTCACTTGGGCCCTGGTTCGGCCGCTGAAACATGAGACACCGAGAAGAAGGGAACCACGCATGACCGACACCCCCAACGATCTCGAGGCGCTCAGACAGCGCATCGACGAGCTGGACGGCGATATCCTGCGCCTGATCAGCGAGCGAGCCGCCTGCGCCCAGCAGGTGGCCGAGATCAAGACCGCCGAGGACCCCAGGGCGGTGTTCTACCGCCCCGAGCGCGAGGCCCAGGTGCTGCGCCGGATCATGGCGCTCAACAAGGGCCCGCTGGACAGCGAGGAGATGGCGCGCCTGTTCCGCGAGATCATGTCTGCCTGCCTGGCGCTGGAGCAGCCGGTCAAGGTCGCCTACCTCGGCCCCGAGGGCACCTTCACCCAGCAGGCCGCCCTCAAGCACTTCGGCGAAAGCGCGGTGAGCATGCCCATGGCCGCCATCGACGAGGTGTTCCGCGAGGTCGAGGCCGGTGCGGTCAACTACGGCGTGGTGCCGGTGGAGAACTCCACCGAGGGCGTGATCAACCACACCCTCGACTCCTTCATGGACTCCTCGATGCGCATCTGCGGCGAGGTGGTGCTGCGCATCCACCACCACCTGCTGGTGGCCGAGACCACCCGACAGGACAAGGTCTCGCGGATCTACTCCCACCCGCAGTCCTTCGCCCAGTGCCGCAAGTGGCTGGACGCCCACTTCCCCCACGCCGAACGGGTGCCGGTGTCGTCCAACGCCGAGGCCGCCCGCCTGGTCAAGACCGAGTGGCACAGCGCCGCCATCGCCGGCGACATGGCCGCCAAGCTCTACGGCCTGACGCGCCTGGCCGAGAAGATCGAGGATCGCCCGGACAACTCCACGCGCTTCCTGATCATCGGCAACCAGGAAGTGCCCATGTCCGGCGAGGACAAGACCTCCATCGTCGTCGCCATGCGCAACCAGCCCGGTGCCCTGCACGACCTGCTCGAGCCCTTCCATCGCCACCAGATCGACCTGACGCGCCTGGAGACCCGCCCGTCGCGCAGCGGCGTGTGGAACTACGTCTTCTTCATCGACTTCAAGGGCCACCGCGACGAACCCCGGGTGGCCGCGGTGCTCGAGGAGGTGCAGCTGCGCGCCGCCGAGGTGAAGGTGCTCGGCTCCTACCCGATCGGTGTCCTGTAAGGCATGGCGTCGGCAGTGACTCCCTCGGTCAACGAATCCCGCCTCCTGATCGTCGGCCTGGGGCTGATCGGCGGCTCCCTGGCCGCGGCCCTTCGGGCGAGTGGCTACGGTCGTCGCGATAGCGACGATGCCGGCGGCGGTCCGGCGAAGAGCGCGGAGATCGTCGCCTGCGACCCCGACCCCGACGAGATCGCCCGGGGCATCGAGATGGGCCTGATCGACCGCGGCGACACCCGGCTCGCGCCGCTGGTCGAGGGCGCCTCGCTGATCGTGCTGGCGGTGCCCGTGCTGGCCATGGAAGGCGTGATGGCCGACCTGGCCGCCAGCCTCGACACCGCCGCCCCGGGCGTGGTGATCACCGACGTGGGCAGCACCAAGGCCGCCATTCGCGACTGTGCCCTGGCCGTCTTCGGCCGGGTGCCGCCCAACCTGGTGCTCGGCCATCCCATCGCCGGCTCCGAGAAGAGCGGCGTGGCCGCCGCCGATGCGCGCCTCTACGCCAACCACAAGGTGATCCTCACCCCCGAGCCCGACACCGACCCGGCGGCGCTGGCCCGGGTGCGCGGCCTGTGGGCGGCCTGCGGCGCCGAGGTGCTGGAGATGGACGTGGTGCGCCACGACCAGGTGCTGGCCCGCACCAGCCACCTGCCGCACCTGCTGGCCTTCTCGCTGGTGGACACCCTGGCGCGCCAGGACGAACGCCTCGACATCTTCCGCTACGCCGCCGGCGGCTTTCGCGACTTCACCCGCATCGCCGGCAGCGACCCGGTGATGTGGCGCGACATCTTCGTCGCCAACCGCGACGCCGTGCTCGCCTCCCTCGACGACTTCGAGGCCGGCGTGGCCCGGCTCAGGCACGCGGTGGAGGCGGGCGACACCGACGCCATGCTGGCGATCTTCGATCGCGCCAGCCATGCTCGACACTATTTCGAATCCCTGCTGAACCAGACCAGCTATCAGGCGGAATACCAGATGCAAGCACAAGGCAAGCTGCGCTACCGGGTCGCCCCCGGCGGCGGCGTCACCGGGCGCATCCGCGTGCCCGGCGACAAGTCGATCTCCCATCGTTCCATCATGCTCGGCGCGCTCGCCGAGGGTGTCACCGAGGTCAAGGGCTTCCTCGAGGGCGAGGACAGCCTGGCCACCCTGCAGGCCTTCCGCGAGATGGGGGTGGCCATCGAGGGGCCGCACCAGGGGCGCGTCACCGTCCACGGCGTGGGCATGCACGGCCTCCAGGCCCCCGCCGGGCCCCTCTACGTGGGCAACGCCGGCACCGCCATGCGCCTGTTCGCCGGGCTGCTGGCGGGCCAGGCCTTCGACACCGAACTCACCGGCGACGCCTCGCTGACCAAGCGCCCCATGGGCCGGGTGGCCGATCCGCTGCGCCTCATGGGCGCCGAGATCGACACCGCCGAGGGCGGCCGGCCGCCGCTGCGCATCCACGGCGGCAAGCCGCTCAAGGGCATCACCTACGACATGCCCATGGCCAGCGCCCAGGTGAAGTCCTGCCTGCTGCTCGCCGGGCTCTACGCCGAGGGCGAGACCCGGGTGCGCGAGCCGGCGCCGACCCGCGACCACACCGAGCGCATGCTGGCCGGCTTCGGCTACGCGGTCCATCGCGACGGCGACACCTGCTGGCTCGAGGGGGGCGGCAGGCTCACCGCCGCGCCCATCGACGTGCCCAGCGACATCTCCTCGGCGACCTTCTTCCTGGTGGCCGCGGCGATCACCCCGGGCTCGGACCTGGTGCTGGAGCACGTCGGCATCAACCCGACCCGCATCGGGGTGATCAACATCCTCAAGCTGATGGGCGCCGACCTGCGCCTGGAGAACGCCCACGAGGTGGGCGGCGAGCCGGTGGCCGACCTGCACATCCGCCACGCGCCGCTCCACGGCATCGACATCCCCGTCGACCAGGTGCCGCTGGCCATCGACGAGTTCCCGGCGTTGTTCATCGCCGCCGCCAATGCCGAGGGCACCACCCGCCTGCGGGGCGCCGAGGAGCTGCGGGTCAAGGAGTCCGACCGCCTGCAGGCCATGGCCGATGGCCTGGCGACCCTCGGGGTCGAGCACACCCTGCTGCCGGACGGCATCGATATCGTCGGCGGCGGCAACCCGGAAGGGGCCGACGCATCTTCTCCAAGCTATGGCGGCGGGCGCATCGACAGCCTGGGCGATCACCGCATCGCCATGGCCTTCGCCATCGCCGCGCTGCGGGCCGGCGGCGAGATCGTCATCGACGACTGCGCCAACGTCGCCACCTCCTTCCCGGGCTTCATCGATCTGGCGCGCAAGGTGGGTCTCGCCCTCGAGGAGCAACCGGCCGGCGGGGAGGGCGCATGAGCATCTCTCCCGCGCAGGAAGGCGTTCCCGTGATCGCCATCGACGGCCCCGGCGGGGCCGGCAAGGGCACCATCAGCCGGCTGATCGCCGAGCGCCTCGGCTGGCACCTGCTCGACTCCGGCGCCCTCTATCGCCTCACCGCCCTGGCCGCCGCGAAGCACGAGGTACCCCTGGACGACGAGGCCGGCCTGGCCGGGGTGGCCCGCGAGCTCGACGTGGTGTTTCGCGCCGAGGGCGATGCCACCACCGTGCTGCTGGAAGGGTGCGATGCCACCACCACCATTCGCACCGAGCAGATCGGCGATGCCGCCTCCCAGGTCGCCGCGCTGCCCGCCGTGCGCCAGGCGCTGCTGCAGCGCCAGCGCGACTTCCGCAAGGCCCCCGGGCTGGTGGCCGACGGCCGCGACATGGGCACCGTGGTGTTCACCGACGCCCCCCTCAAGGTCTTCCTCACCGCCAGTGCCGAGGAGCGCGCCCGACGGCGCCACCTGCAGTTGCAGGAGGCCGGGGTGGATGCTAGTCTATCGAGTCTTTTGAAGGAGATTCAGGCGCGCGATGCACGCGACATGCAGCGCAGCGTGGCACCGCTCAAGCCGGCCGATGACGCCATCACGCTTGACACCACGCGCCTGACGATACCGGAAGTGGTGGATCGGCTGACGGAAATGCTGACCGAACGCGGTCTGGCCCCCGACACCTGACACTCCCTTGCGGCGTCTCCGGCAGGATGTGATGACGTGGTCCGGCACTTTCAGGTCTGTGAAATAACCGTGAGCCGAGCCAGGTCGAACCAGCGTTAACATCTCCGGAGACATGGTAAATAAGGCCCGCACTCGCTGGTGGTGCGGAGAAGGCGGCAACGCCGTACTCAACGTTGATCACGTAGGAACATCATGAGCGAAAGCTTTGCTGAACTGTTTGAACAGTCTCTCCAGGACATCAACATGGAGCCGGGCGCCATCGTCCAGGCTACCGTCGTCGACATCGATGGTGACTGGGTCACCGTCAATGCCGGCCTGAAGTCCGAAGGTCAGATCCCCGCGGCCCAGTTCCGCGACGAGAACGGCGAACTCGCCATCGCCGTCGGCGACGAGGTCCACGTCGCCCTGGAAGCCGTCGAGGACGGTTTCGGCGAGACCCGCCTGTCCCGCGAGAAGGCCAAGCGCGCCGAAGCGTGGAAGGTGCTGGAAGCGGCCTTCGAGAAGGACGAGATCGTCAAGGGCGTGATCAACGGCAAGGTCAAGGGCGGCTTCACCGTCGACGTCGACTCCATCCGTGCCTTCCTCCCGGGCTCGCTGGTCGACGTGCGCCCGGTGCGTGACACCACGCACCTCGAGAACAAGGAACTCGACTTCAAGGTCATCAAGCTCGACCCGAAGCGCAACAACGTCGTCGTGTCCCGTCGCGCCGTGCTCGAGGCCGAGAACAGCGCCGAGCGTGAGGCCCTGCTCGCCACCCTGCAGGAAGGCCAGCAGATCACCGGTATCGTCAAGAACCTCACCGACTACGGCGCCTTCGTCGACCTCGGTGGCGTCGACGGCCTGCTGCACATCACCGACATGGCCTGGAAGCGCATCAAGCATCCCAGCGAGATCGTCGCCGTGGGCGACGAGATCAACGTCAAGGTGCTGAAGTTCGACCGCGAGCGCAACCGCGTCTCCCTGGGCCTGAAGCAGCTGGGCGAGGATCCCTGGGTCAACATCAAGGATCGCTACCCGGAAGGCACCAAGGTGCATGCCACCGTCACCAACCTCACCGACTACGGCTGCTTCGCCGAGCTGGAAGAGGGTGTCGAGGGCCTGGTCCACGTCTCCGAGATGGACTGGACCAACAAGAACATCCACCCGTCCAAGGTCGTGCAGGTCGGCGACGATGTCGACGTCATGATCCTCGACATCGACGAGGAGCGTCGTCGTATCTCCCTGGGTATCAAGCAGTGTACCGCCAACCCGTGGGAGACCTTCAACGCCGAGTACAACAAGGGCGATCGCGTCTCCGGCACCATCAAGTCCATCACCGACTTCGGCATCTTCATCGGCCTGGAAGGCGGTATCGACGGCCTGGTGCACCTCTCCGACATCTCCTGGACCGAGACCGGCGAGGAAGCCGTTCGCCAGTTCAAGAAGGGCGACGAGGCCGAGGCCGTGATCCTCTCCATCGACCCCGAGCGTGAGCGCATCTCGCTGGGCATCAAGCAGCTCGATACCGACCCGGTCGCCGAGTTCCTGGCCGTCCACGACAAGGGCACCATCGTCACCGGCCGCGTGGTCGAGGTCGATGCCAAGGAAGCCCAGGTCGAGCTGGCCACCGATGTCGTCGCCGTGCTCAAGGCCTCCGAGATCAGCGCCGACCGCGTCGAGGATGCCCGCAACGTGCTGAGCGAGGGCGACAGCGTCGAGGCCCGTATCATCGGTGTCGATCGCAAGAACCGCCAGATCAACCTCTCCATCAAGGCCAAGGAGCAGGACGACACGCGGCAGAACCTCAAGAAGCTGCGCGAAGAGAGTCCCGAGAGCGGTGGCCCGACCACCATCGGCGACCTCATCAAGCAGCAGATGGGTCAGGACTGACGAGACGGGCACTCGCCCCCTCGCAGCCACGGAAAACGCCGCCCCTCGGGGCGGCGTTTTCATGTAATGATGATTATCCGAGTCGAGCCCGGGTTAATCCGTTCTTCCACTTCCCGTTTCAACGAAACAAGTGAGGCTCGGCTTTCCACCCTCTTGTATCGGACTCGCGAAGTTGCGCTCGATAATAATCGACTCGATACTTACACTGTTGTCATGATCAAGTTTAACGTCCATAATCACACTCGCATCCTGAAACCCGAAGAAGGAATACCCGGTTATGTCACTGCTCAGTGAATACATGCAGATGGAACAGCAGCTCAAGCAACTCCAGGAGAACATGGAGAAGCTGCAGAACGACAAGCGCCTGAAGGCCGAACTCGAGTTCAAGGAAAAACTCGAGTCACTGATGCGCGAGTTCGACAAGAGCGCCGCCGATGTCATCGCCCTGCTCAATCCCAAGCCCGCCGCCGCTGCCCCGAAGACAGCCGCCGCCGGTGGCCGCCGCAAGCGCAAGCTGAAGATCTACAAGAACCCGAATACCGGTGAAGTCGTGGAAACTCGCGGCGGTAACCAGAAGACCCTCAAGGCGTGGAAGGACGAGTACGGCAACGATACCGTCGAGTCCTGGCTGGTGCGCGTCGAGGAGTGATCCTCCGCCCCGCCGCCCACGCCCAGCGCCGCCCTCGAGGCGGCGCTGTCGTGTCCGGGGTCAGCCGCCGGCTGCCTCGGCCTCCAGCAGGGGCAGCTGGAGCTCCAGGCCCGCCGGCGTGTCCAGCAGCAGGGGCGGCTCGCCGTTGAGGTGCTCGCCCTGCTCGGGCAGCGTGCGGCCGAGCACGAAGTGCACCGCCGCGGGCAGTTGCGATATCTGCTCGAGGGGGACGCAGGCGTGGCGTCGGGCCGGCAGCTCCACCAGCCGGAAGGGCAGGGGCAGGGCCAGGTCGGCGGCCTCGCCATGGGCCACCTGCACGCCGAGATCGAGGCGCGGCAGCTCGCTGTCCAGGGGTTGGTCGTGGAGAAGGGCGATGGGGATGGCCTCGCTCAGTCGGGGTGGCAGGGGCTCGCCGTCCTCCAGCGGATGCTTCCATTCGCTTGGGTCGTCGAGGGTCCGGCTGGACGCATAGCGCCGGGTGACGATCGCATCCCGTGGCGGCATGTCGCGCAGTTCGACGGGAAACCCCGTGGCCGCGGCCCATTCGTTCTTGCGCATACACCACCGCTGACGGCGGCGATACTCCCGTGGCGAACGGGTGTAGCGGCGATGGAAGGCGCGGCTGAATGCCGAGTGGTTGCGATAGCCGCACATCTCGGCGATGCGGCTCACCCCATGGGGGGTGTGCACCAGCAGCCGGGCCGCCTTCTCCAGGCGCAGCCTGTCGCGGTAGGCACCGGGCGACATGCCGAAGTGCTGGCGGAAGCGGCGGCGGACCTGGGAAGAGGAGTAGCCCAGCCGCCGCGCCAGGTCCTCGATGCCCAGGTCGCTCGCCAGGGTCTCCTGCAGCCAGATCTCTGCTCGCATCATCTCGTTGAACATTGACTGGCTCCATCCCTTGGGGTCAGGTGCACGAGCCGGCCGCCTGCCGTGCCCGCCGACAGGTATCGCCCCGCCGGTGCCTGAACGCTGTCGCTCCGGGGACCCCGCTGCGGGCAGGGCTCCCCGGGCGTATTGCCTTGTTCCGCTTTATTAGTACTTTATGCTTGTTATGAGGGTCCGAAGGCAAGTTTGCATGGCCGGGATGATCGATTGGGCACATTTTTGCGCGGCAGGAGTGGCCGTGATGGCCGTGAGTGGGTGGCGACACCCGGGGTTCGGGGAGAAACCCCCTTCGCCACGGGCGCCAATGGCGGTATACTTCAGCGTAGATCATCAGCGTGAGCGTCGGCTCCTGGTTTCCTTTCCCTCCCCGCCGGCCTCCTGACACCACTGGTAGCGAATGAAACAACAGACTTCCCGCAAGCCCATGGATGAGCGCGAGAAATTGCGCAAGTTCCGCGAGCTCGACGACGCCTTCGCCGAAGCCCTTCGCGAACTCGAAAGTCCCGACAGCACGCTCGACATTCCCACCGGGCCGCCGGTGCGTTCCCTGGAGGCCCGTGAGCAGGACGACAAGACCCGCCAGCAGGCCTTCGAGGAGCGCCTCAAGGCGCTGATGAGCGAATACGCCCAGCCCGCCGAGAATGTCAGCGACCTGCTGCAGACATTGAAGGAACTCGGGCGCATCGCCTGATACCCGACCTCCGTCGTGGCAGTTTCCCTGCGCGATCGGCGCCGCAGGCGCCCCGGCGGTGACCGCCAACGTCGCAGACTACCGCCAGCGCCGCTTCGCGCCGCATCGCCCCGCAAAGCGCGGCTCCCACAGGGAGCCAACTCCCCGCCTTGTGGAGGATGACCGCCAGCGCCGCGCCGGGGCACTCACCGGTAGCGGAACACCCTCAGGCTCGGCAGCAGGGGTTCGTCCTCGAGGCGTTCGTCGCTGCGGCGTGCGCGGAGGCGCTTCTCGGGGGGATGGGGCGGGGGCTGGTTGTGGTCCGGCAGGCGGCCATCGGGGGCGGGCACGAACAGCGGCAGCGCCACGTTCATCGCTCGGCGCGAGCGGCCATCCTCCAGCGGCTCGCGAAAGAACAGGTTGGCCCGCATCAGCGGCGCCTGGCGCTGCACCTGGGCCAGCGGTTCGCCGTCCGGGATGCCGGCCAGCCGGCGCAGCTGGATCCGCACATGGGGCGCCTCGGCATCGAGCCTGAGCAGCTTCTGTTCGGCCTCGCGCACGCTCAGCCGCTTGATCGAGCGCCCGCTCGCGTACCAGGCCAGCCGCACCCGTGACACCGGGGCCTCGGCCACCGGGATCGCCCGCCAGCACTGCTTGAGGTGCAGCCGCGCCAGCCCCCGGCCGCGCAGGTGGTCGTGCAGGGCGGGGTGGCGGAAGGGCAGCACCGTCTTGATCTCGGGAATCAGGCCGGGCACCTGCTCGCGGATCTGGGCGAGCAGCGCGGCGAAGGCCGCCTTGGCCGCGTTCACCTCGGCGACCCGGGCCAGCAGCGCCTCGCCGGCCGCCACCAGCCCGACATGGGCCCGCGTCGTCCGGCCGTCCTGGCCATCGTGGTACCAGAAGTCCAGCAGCGCCCGGCGCAGCCACGGCTCACCCGCCGCTTCCCCGCCGAAGGCCCAGCTCGCCCCCGGGGCCTGGTGGTAGGCGTCGAGCAGCGCCTCGGTACGCTGGATCAGCGCATCGAAGGCCGCCTCCAGCTCGGCCAGCAGGCGATACTCGGGCTTCTGCAGCCCCGGGGGATGCGCCACGCCGGCCGGGCGCTTGCCGGCAGTCACTGCAGGCCACCGTCCCGGTCGGCCTGGGCCAGCATGGCGTCGAGGTCCATCTCGTCCATGGCCGGCTCGCCGGCGATGCGATGCGACTCGTCGGCCCAGGCGCCCAGGTCCAGCAGCCGGCAGCGCTTGCTGCAGAAGGGACGGTAGGGGTTCTCCTCGCTCCACACCACCGCCTTGCGGCACTGCGGGCAGGCGACTTCCAACGGGCGTTTCGTTCGTTGCGACGTCATGACACGCGATCTCGATTCGTTGGGTTGATCAGTCCGACGGCCGGGCACCGGCCAGGGCCCGGTAGTGTCGGTCCAGCTCGGCGACCTGCGCGACCAGGGCCGGCTCGTCCCCCCCATTGTCGATCACCTCGTCGGCGCGGGCCAGGCGTTCGGCGCGCGGCATCTGGGCGGCCACGATGGCCCGTGCCTGGGCCTCGTCGACATCGTCGCGGGCGGCGGTGCGCGCCACCTGCAGCGCCTCGGGCACGTCGATCACCAGGCTGCGGTCGACCAGGCGGTGCTGGCCCGACTCGAACAGCAGCGGCGAGACCAGCAGCACATAGGGGGCGTCGCCGGCCTGCAGCTGTGCCAGCCGGGCCTCGAGCCGCTCGCGGATGCGCGGGTGGGTCACCGATTCCAGCCAGCGCCGCTCGGCCTCGTCGGCGAAGACGATCTCGCGCAGCGCCCGGCGGTCGAGCCGGCCATCCTCGAGCAGCACCCGCTCGCCGTGGCGCGCGGCGATCTCCGCCAGCGCCGGCTCGCCGGGCTCCACCACCTCCCGGGCCACGTCATCGGCATCCACCCAGGGAATGCCCAGCGCCGCGAAGGCCCTGGCCACCGTCGACTTCCCCGACGCGATCCCCCCGGTCACACCCACGATCAAGCTAAGCCTCCCTTGGGGTCAGACCCCAAAATTCGCTTTGGGGTCTGACCCCAAAATTGGCTTCGGTCACTGCAGCAGGCCGAGGTAGGCGGCCATCAGCGGTTCGCCGGCGAGCAGGGCGATCCAGCCGGCGACCACCAGGTAGGGGCCGAAGGGCATGGGAGCGCCGCGCAGCCGCGGGATCGCCACCTGCATCAGCACGCCGATCACGGCGCCGGCGCCGGCGGAGAGGATCAGCACCAGCGGCAGGCTCTGCCAGCCCAGCCAGGCGCCCAGGGCGGCGAGCAGCTTGAAGTCGCCGTAGCCCATGCCCTCCTTGCCGGTCACCAGCTTGAACAGCCAGTAGAAGCTCCACAGCGAGAGGTAGCCGGCCATGGCGCCGATCACCGCCGAGGGGAGCATCAGCGGCTGGAACAGCAGCTGGTAGAGCAGCCCGGCCCACAGCAGCGGCAGGGTGAGCAGGTCTGGCAGCAGCTGGGTACGCAGGTCGATCACCGCCATCGCCAGCAGCGCCAGGCAGGCCCCGAGGATGAACAGCCCCTGCCAGCTGGCGCCGAAGATCGCCACCACCGCCAGCGTCAGTGCGCCGCCGGCCAGCTCCACCAGCGGGTACTGGGGGCTGATGCGGGCCTGGCAGGTGGCGCAGCGCCCGCGGCGCTTGAACCAGCCGAGCAGGGGGATGTTGTCGTGCCAGGCGATGGGCGCCTCGCAGGCGGGGCAGATCGAGCGCGGCGTCACCAGGTTGAAGCGCGGGGGCTCCTCGCCGGGCAGCTCCAGCGCCTCGCGGGCCTCGGCCCGCCAGCCCTGCATCAGCATCACCGGCAAGCGCACGATCACCACGTTGAGGAAGCTGCCCAGGCAGAGGCCGACGACGGCCGCCAGCGGCCAGAGCAGGGAAGGGGAGAGATCGAACAAGAAGAGTATCCTTACGGGTCAGGCGGCTTCGCTCTTGAGTAGCGGCCAGGCACCTTGTTTCGAGGCCTCGAGAATGACCACCTCCACGATGGTGCCATCTGCGGCGTAGCTGATATGAGTGTTCCAGTCCTGGGAGACTTCCTTGGTGATCGGCTTGTCAGCCAGGTGGAGCACCAGGATATCGTCGGCTTCGTCATAGGTCGTACGCATCGTCACTCCTCCCACTGGAAATGATGCATGACGGTTTTCACGACCAGTCTATCCTCCAGAATCACAGCCGCACAGATCAGATTGTCATGGCGGCTCGACACTTCCTTGGCCAGCCAAAGCCGAATGTCGTCCTTGTAACGGGTAATGCCAGTTTCAATAAGTTCGCAAAGCGTTGCCTCGGATATGCGTCGCTCGGCCATGCGCTCACGAGCATGGCGAGTGACATGGACGTCCAGGCCGAATCGTTGGCTGTGCATGGTCAGCCCCTAGATCACGCTGCCCAGCTCGAAGATCGGCAGGTACATCGAGACCACCAGGCCGCCGACGAGCACCCCGAGCACCACGATGATGAAGGGCTCGAGCAGCGAGGTGAGGGTGTCGACCTTGTTGTCGACCTCCTCCTCGTAGTAGTCGGCCACCCGGTTGAGCATGGCGTCCAGGGAGCCGGCCTCCTCGCCGATGCCCACCATCTGCACCGCCAGGGGCGGGAACTGCTCGGTGAGGCGCATGGCGAAGTGCAGCTGCTGGCCGGTGGACACGTCCTCGCGGATCTGCTCGATGGCGCGCTCGTAGACCTTGTTGCCCGAGGCGCCGGCGGCGGTGTTGAGTGCCTCCACCAGCGGCACCCCGGCGCCGAAGGTGGTGGCCAGGGTGCGCGAGTAGCGCGCCACCGACGACTTGTCGAGGATGTCGCCGATCACCGGGATCTTCAGCGACAGCGCATGCATGCGGTAGGCGAAGGCCTCGGAGCGCTTCATGCCGGTGCGGATGAAGAAGATGAAGGCCGCCACCCCGAGCAGGCCCCACCACCAGTACTGCTGGGCGAACTGGGAGAGCGAGATGGTCATGCGGGTCATCGCCGGCAACTCGGCGCCGAAGCCGTGGAACAGGCTCTCGAACTGCGGCACCACCTTGATCAGCAGCAGGGCGGTGACGCCGATGCCCACCGCGATCACCGCCGCCGGGTACCATAGCGCCTTCTTGACCCGCCCCTTGAGCGACTCGATCTTCTCCTTGTAGGTGGCCACCCGCTCGAGCATGCGGTCCAGCGAGCCCGACTGCTCCCCGGCCTCCACCAGGTTGGCGAACAGCCGGTCGAAGTGCTGGGGGTGCTGCTTGAGCGCCTCGGAGAAGCTCGCCCCCGCCGCCACCTGGTTCATCAGCTGCTGCACCAGGGCGCTCATGGCCGGCTTCTTGAGGCTCTCGGCCACCACCTGGAAGGCCTGCAGCACCGGCACCCCGGCGCGGATCATGGTCGCCATCTGGCGGGCGAAGAGCATGATGTCGCGGGGCTTGATCTTGCCCATGCCGCTGCCGAAGCCCCCCTTGCGGCGTACGGTCTTGACCATGATGTTCTGGCCGGAGAGCTCCTTCTCCACCTCCGCCTTCTTCGCCGCGATGATCTCGCCGCTCACGCGGCGTCCGTTCGGTCCCTTGCCGCTCCAGCGCCAGCGATAGAGCTTGATCTTGTCCGGCGCTCGCATCGTGCGTGTGGCCATGAGTGATTCCCTGCCTGCTTGCGTTTCGTATCATCAGTTATATGTCGGGGCGCCGTGGTCGGCGCCGCCGAATTGTATCGTTCTGGTGTGGCGAGTTTGCGAAGTGTTCGGTTCTCCTCAGTCCTTGGTCACCCGGTTCACCTCGGCCAGGCTGGTCACGCCCTGCATCACCTTGAGCAGGCCGCTGCGGCGCAGGTCCGGGTGGCCCTCCTCCCTTGCCAGCTCGTCGAACGCCATGGAGTCGCCGTGCTTCATGATCAGCTGGCTCATGGCATGGCTGATCGGCACCACCTCGTAGATGCCCACCCGGCCCTTGAAGCCCTGGGTGCAGTGCTTGCACCCCACCGGCGTGTAGATGGTGGCGCGGTCGACCTCCTCGGTGGTGAAGCCCTGCTGCAGCAGCACCTCCCGGGGGATGTCGGCCGGCTGCTTGCAGTGCTTGCACAGCTTGCGCGCCAGGCGCTGGGCGATGATCAGGCTCACCGAGCTGGCGATGTTGAACGGCGCCAGGCCCATGTTGGCCAGGCGGGTGAGGGTCTCCGCCGCCGAGTTGGTGTGCACCGTGGAGAGCACCAGGTGGCCGGTCTGGGAGGCCTTCACCGCGATCTCGGCGGTCTCCAGGTCGCGGATCTCGCCCACCATCACCACGTCCGGGTCCTGGCGCAGGAAGGCGCGCAGGGCGCTGGCGAAGTCCAGGCCGATCCTGGGCAGCACGTTGACCTGGTTGACCCCCGGCACCTTGATCTCCACCGGGTCCTCGGCGGTGCAGATGTTGCGCTCCACCTCGTTGAGGATGTTGATGCCGGTGTAGAGGGTCACCGTCTTGCCGCTGCCGGTGGGGCCGGTGACCAGGATCATGCCCTGGGGCTGGTCGAGCACCGTCTCGTACATGGCGCGCTGCTCGGGGGTGAAGCCGAGCTGCTCGATGCCCAGCTGGGCCGAGGCCGGGTCGAGGATCCGCAGCACCACCTTCTCGCCGTACACCGTGGGCAGCGAGTTGACGCGAAAGTCGATGGAGCGGCTCCGGGAGAGCTTGAGCTTGATGGCGCCGTCCTGGGGCAGGCGCCGCTCGGAGATGTCGAGCCGCGACATGACCTTGAGCCGCGCGGCGATGCGCGTGCGCATGGCGAAGGGCGGGTGGGCCACGTCGTGGAGGATGCCGTCGATACGAAAGCGCACCCGGTAGCTGGTCTCGTAGGGCTCGAAGTGGATGTCCGAGGCGCCGCGGCGGATGGCATCGAGCAGGATCTTGTTGACGAACTTGATGATCGGCGCGTCTTCGCCGGCCTCGGCGGTCACCGCCTGGGCGTCCACCTCGCCGGTGTCGCCCTCGTCGTAGTCCAGCTCGCCGATGGCGTCGTCGACCCCCTTGAGCTCGTCGAGCATGCTGTGCTCGCTCTGCGCCAGGTAGTTCTCCAGCGCCGGGGCGAGCTGGTCCACCGGCGCCAGCACCCCCTCGGGGGTGAGGCCGGTGGCGAACTGCAGCTCGTCGAGCAGCGCCAGGGTCGAGGGGAAGGGCACCGCCACCGTGAGGCGGTGGCCGTGGCGCACCAGCGGCAGCACGTTGAGCCGGCGCAGGATCTTCTCGGGGAACTCACCCGCCGGCGGCAGGCCGTCGGGGCGCAGGGCGTCCAGGTCGATGATCGGCAGGCCGTACTCCCAGGCCGCGGTGAGGGTGGCCTGGCGGGCCGGCACCAGGCCCGACTCGATCACGTGCTCGAGCAGCGACATCTCGGCCTCGCGGGCCTCCTGCTCGGCGCGTACCGCCGCCGCCTCGGAGAGCAGCCGGTCCTTCACCAGGCGGCGCGACAGCCCGCGCAGGCCGTCGGCCCCGGCGGTGCGGTGACCGACCCCGGCCAGCGGCGACTCGGCGGGCTCCGCCGCCGGCGGCGGCTGCTCGGGGGAGGGGGGACGGTAGTCGTTCATGGCGCCTCGCGGGTGCAGCAATGGGGACATCACCCCCGATTCTAGCCTTATGCAAGCGGCCCCGCCCAGCGCCAGGCCACGCCGATTCAACCTTTTTCTTGATCCAGCACATGACGCGGCTGCACGAAACCGATGAGACGGGCCATATTGTCCTTGCAGTGTCGCCATCTGTAATTTAATGTAAGCACTAGGGTAAGCCGCCGGGCAGGGTGGCAGGCCCGCAAGTGACGGTGGCGCACGGCCACCCAACGCAAATCCCGCACGGGTCGCGAGAAGAAGGCAAACGCCAGACGGGCCACGGCGGACAGCAAGCAAGGGGCAGGGCCATGAAGAGGCAAGGCATGCAGAACATGAGAAACATCAAGACCGGCCAGGGCGGTTTTACCCTGATCGAGCTGCTGATCGTGGTGGCGATCATAGGCATTCTGGCGGCAATTGCGCTCCCAGCCTATCAGAGTTATACCGAGCGCGCAGTTGCTTCAAATGCAATTGCTAGCGCTGCTTCAGCTAGAACTCAAGTTGCTATCAATTGGAATTCTGGTGCGGATGCAGCTACGGCAACTGAAATTTGTGAGGATGTGGATACTACTGGCAACATTGGCTGTGCAGCTAATGGAGTCATTACAAGTTCATATGATAGCAAGTCTGTAACACTTACTCCAACCTTTCCCTCAACAACAGGCTCTTCTAATATCACATGGGGCTGTGCACTTGTTGCTGCTGATTTTGATTCAATTACAGCTTGCCCAGGGAACTGGTAATCGGGGCTAATGAGGGACAGCCCCCCATTTCCCGCCTAGCATAAACCAGCGGCCGGCTTAATGCCGGCCGCTGGCGTTTCTGCGCCGGGCATGGCGCTCGGGAGTCGGGCGCCAGCGTCGGCAGCGCCATGGGGTCAGACCCCGGCGGCGGCGAATCCGCCCGCCAGGCGCGCCATGGCGGGCTTCACGACCTGGCTGGGGTCTGACCCCATGGGGCGGGCCTCGGCGGTTGCCTCGGCGCCAGGGCTGCCAATGGCCGGGGCCCGCGGGCAGGGAGGGGCAGCCCATTTTAGCTAAGGCTAATGAGGGACAGGCCCCCATTTCTGATGTCAGTACCCGGCTTCTTTCTGATGACGGACGGCGAGGATAACGGCCTTCTGCCCATCGAGGCGGTACAATGCGATATAGCCGTCACTGCCGAAGTCGATCGGCCATTCGCGATATTCCGGTTCAAGGTCTTCAACGAGCCGCCCCAGTTGGGGTTGGTGTGCCAGAATCCCGATGCCGGTGCGGATTGCCTTCACGGCTCGGCGGGCGGCATCGGGGTTCTTGTGTGAGAGGAAACGATAGAGCCGTTGTACATCGGCCAGGGCCTGTGGTGTCCACTCGAGCCTCACTTGTGGCAAGCGGGAATCTCCACATCTTCGCCGGCTTCAAGCCTTGCCAGCCAAGCGTCGGCATCCTCCTGGGTCAGGTGCAGGCCGGTTCGCTGATACTCCTCCCAGGCGCGGAGGGCGTCCTGCTTGAACGACTCGCGCTTCTCCTCCCGCGCGACATACTCGGCAATCGCCTCACGCATGATCCAGTGGGTTGTGCGCCGACGGGCCTTGGCAAGCTGCTGCACTCGACCTTTCAGCTCGTCATCCAGCTTGATGGAAGTTGGGGTTGCCATATTGGCCTCCGCATCATGGGGGTAATACCTTTGACTACTATAGGTGACGCACTCTCCCGGGTCGAGACGGAGACGGTAGCATGACCCAGCGGCCGGCAGCGATGCCGGCCGCTGGCGTTGCGCGCCAGGCATGGCGCTCGGGTGTCGGGCGCCAGCGTCGGCAGCGCCATGGGGTCAGACCCCGGCGGCGGCGAATCGGCCCGCCAGGCGCGCCATGGCGGGCTTCACGACTCGGCTGGGGTCTGACCCCATGGGGCGGGCCTCGGCGCCTTCCTCGGCGCCTCAGCTGCCAATGGCCGGGGCCAGCGGGTGCAGCGGCGAGCTGCGCTACAACGTGCCGCCCGGCGCCCCGGCGGCAACCGCCAACGTTGCCGCCGTTCGCTGGCGTTGTGGTGTTCTACTTGCGGGGAGTACGTCACTGACGCATAATGGCTCCATGTACACGATTATCGAAACTGCCATGTTTCGGCGTTATGCGGAGCAGATTTGGCAAGACGATGAGCGAGAGTCCTTCATTACCTGGCTTGCCGCAGACCCCCTGGTGGGAGATGTCATTCCGGGTACGGGCGGTGTCCGAAAGGTCCGCTGGTGGCGCCAAGGCAGCGGTAAGCGAGGAGGTGTGCGAGTGATCTACTACAACACCCTCGATGATGGTCAGGTATGGTTGCTGATCGTGTATTCGAAGTCGAAGTTTGACAATCTTCCCGCATCGCTGTTGAGGCAACTGAGAGAGGAGCTGGACCATGGATAAAGAAATGGATCAGTTCGGGCGTGATCTGCTGGAGTCCGTGCGCCAGATGAAGCGTGGCGAGGCAGCTGGGGTCACTCGGGTCGAGGTCCCAATGGCGGCTCAGATTCGCCATCGGTTGGGACTCTCGCAAAAGGAGTTCGCCGAGCTATTGGACGTTAGCCCCGGCACACTACGTGGTTGGGAGCAGGGACGACGTGAGCCTACCGGTACTGCACGTACCTTGCTGCGTGTGGCGGAAAAACACCCCGAGGCGCTGCGCGACCTGGCGGGGTAATCGGCGGCGAATGAGGGACCGGCTGATGAGGGACAGCCCCCTCCCGCCTGGCATGACCCAGCGGCCGGCAGCGATGCCGGCCGCTGGCGTTGTGCGCCGGGCATCACGCTCGGGAGTCGGGCGCCAGCGTCGGCATCGCCCCGCGGAGCGTGGCTCCCACAGGGAGTGGTTGGTGCCCCCCATGTAGCGGCTGCTGCCCTGTGGGGAGCGCAGATTCTCTGCGCGATTGGCGCCGTCAGGCGCCCCGGCGGTGACCGCCAACGTCGCTGACCACCGCCAGCGCCGCTTCGCGCCGCCATCGCCCCGCAAGGCGCGGCTCCCACAGGCAGGCAAATCCCCGCCTCGGTGGCGGCCGCCAGCATCGGCAGCGCCATGGGGCGGGCCTCGGCGTCTCCGGTCGCCATCGATTCTCGCGGCAATGCAGGACAGCCCCCGATTTTCCGCCGATCCCGTTCCCGTTCATGGCTTCACTTCAAGAGGCCAGTCGCTGGACCTCGGGCTGTTCGCTGTGCTCGGCTTGCCAGAGGTCATAGGCGGTCTGCATCGCGAGCCAATGCCGCGCGGTGCCTGCGCCGGCGCGTTCGAGGCGCACGGCCAGGTCCGGCGAGATGGCCGCATGCCCGTGGACGACCCGCGAAAGGGCGACCCGAGACATGCCGAGGCGTCGGGCGGTCTCGGCAACCGAGATACCCAACGCCTCGATGACATCCTCGCGCAGCATCTCGCCCGGGTGCGGGGGATTGTGCATTCCAGTGATGCTCATGATCATGTCCTCCTTACGGGCATCAGGCAGATGGCCTCGGCCCCTGGATCAGTGGTAGTCCAGATAATCAACCAACTCGACATCCTCTCCGGTGAACCGCCATATCACGCGCCAGTTGCCGTTCACGCTGACCGACCAGTGATCCTTGTATTGCCCTTTCAGTGCGTGGAGACGGAAACCGGGAAGATCCATGTCGGCGGGTTGCTTGGCTTGATCGAGCGCGGCCAGGATGCGCCTGAGCTTGTTCACGTGGTCGCTGCGAAGGCCTTTTGACGACCCTTTCCAGTACAGGGCTTGAAGGCCTTTATGCTTGATCGTGAGGATCACCGTCCTTGTCTCCGCGGACCGCCCCGGACGGATCGAAGTGTATCGTTGCGCGATACACCTTGCAAGTGCGGTGAGTCGGGCCAATCGGGCAAACCCACATCTCCCGCCGTCGGGCGTCAGCGTCGGCAGCGCCATGGGGTCAGACCCCGGCGGCGGCGACTCCGCTCGCAAGGCGCGCCATGACGGGCCTCGTGAGGTGGCTGGGGTCTGACCCCATGGGGCGGGCCTCGGCGCTTTATTCCCATCGATGTTGCACTGCACAATAAACCCTGCTATTGTGCAGTGCAGCAGAGCGGGAATCTCCCGTTCCATGGCATTCAGAACCCCGGAGGTTCCCATCATGACCAACGCCTTTACTTTCGACGCCAAATCGTTCGACACCGCTCAGCTCGAGTCCGTGTTCTTCGGCCCGGCGCGTGCCTTCGCCGCCCTGTCCATCGACTTCACCGAGAAGCTGGTTGCGGCCCAGCTCGACGCCACCAAGGGCTATGCCGACGCCAACCTGGCGCAGCTGCGCCGCCTGGTGGAGGTCAAGGACGCCGAAGGCCTCAAGAGCTACCTGGAAGGCCAGCAGCAGGTCGCCAAGGACCTGGCCGAGCGCCTGAAGGGCGATGCCGACAAGGTGGCGGCCCTGCAGCAGGACTTCGTCCAGGGAAGCCAGAAGCTGACCGAGGGCAGCGTCAAGCAGGCCCAGCAAGGCCTCAAGCAGGCCACCGAGACCGCCACCAAGGCTGTCAAGGAAACCGCTCCCAAGGCCAAGTGAGTCGGGCCCGCCCCGCGGGCCACGATGACGCAGGACCCCAGGCCGCCGATCGATGATCGGCGGCCTGTTTGCGTGGGTGAGGGCAGCGGCAACCAGCGCCCGTTTCGCGATGCACGCATCATGCTAGTATCGGGTTCGACCTGAATAACCATGATCGAATCTACGCAGAGGAATTCCGCCATGCTGCCCGCCAATGCCGTGCGCCGGCTGCTCGTCTCCCTCGTGTGTCCCTTCCTGTGGCCGGTCACCGCCGCCGTGGCAAGCCCCGATGTCGTGGTGTTCCGGCACGGCGAGCAGGAGACCCGAGTCGAGGTCGAGGCACTGCGCGAACGCGCCGACGTGCACTTCACCTTCTTCGATCCCTACATGGCCGAGGAGGTGGCGATCACCGGGCTGGTGTTCCGCGACCTGCTGGTGGAGCAGTTCGGCGCGGTGCCCGAGCGGCTGGCCTTCACCGCCTGGGACGACTACGCGGTGACGCTGGGCGGCTGGGACGACCCCAACTGGATCCTGGTGACCCACCACGACGGTGACCCCATCGGCCTGCGCGAACGCGGCCCGCTGCGGCTGGTGGAGCGTGATTACGGCGACCGCGATCGCGCCAACCTGCGCAACTTCAACGACTGGGTGTGGATGATTCGCGGGATCGAGGCCCGGCGGTGAGTTCACCCCCCGTGCGGCGCCGCTATATCGGCTGGCTGTGGCTCGGCCTGATGAGCTTCACGGCGCTGCTGCTGTTGATCACCTACGAGACGCGCTGGGTACACCCCGATATCCATGCCTACTTCAGCCAGTCGGGCAACCTGACCGGCCAGCAGCTGGCGACCCGCTCGCGACGCTATCTGGAGGAGAGCCTGGGCATCCTGCTGGAGGAGGGCGACAGCGAGTCCGCCGTGCAGCGTGCCAGCTTCCAGGTCGAGCTGGGCTACAGCCTGTTCGATATCGGCCTCTACCGTAACGAGTACGCCTGCACGGTGCCGAGCCTGCAGCGCCTGGACGCCCTCCATGACATGCTGGGCCACGGCGTCATGCCACCGCCCGCCGTGCTCAGCCAGCACCTGCTGCAGCCCATCCGCTGCCTGACCGAGATCGAGATGGACCAGCTCGATCGCCGCAGCGAGGTCACCAACCAGTTCGTCGAGGAGACCCGGCACCATCAGGCCCGGGTGCTGGTGGGAAGCCTGGTGATCTACCTGCTGGGGCTGCTGTTCTGGGGGATGCACGAGCGCAAGCACCGCCTGGCGGACCGGGCCACCCGCGAGAGCCTGCACTGGATGGCCCAGGCCCTGCGCGACCCGCTCACCGGCATCGGCAATCGCAGCGCGCTGCATGACGACGTGCTGGCCGAGCCCGGTCGCTCCCTGGGGCTGATCCTGATCGATATCGATTATTTCAAGCAGTACAACGATGCCCTGGGCCATCCCGATGGCGACCACCTGCTGCGTCAGCTGGCCGGGCTGATCGACCGGGCGCTGGACGGCCATGCGCGACTCTACCGCATGGGGGGCGACGAGTTTGCCGCGCTGCTGCCCTGCGAGGGCACGGAGGCCGTGGAGCGGGCGTGCGCGTCGGTGGTGGCGGAGGTCCATCGCGCGGCGCTGCCCCACCCGGACCATCCCGGCGGCGCCTTCGTGACGCTCAGCGTGGGCGGGGCCCAGTTCACCGCCGGCAGCGAGGCCTTTACCCACGCCTATGCCGCCGCGGACCGGGCGCTCTATCGGGTCAAGGCCCAGGGGCGGGACGCCTGGCAGGCGGCGAAGATCGTCCGGCTGTCCCGGCAATGAGCGCCCGGGGCCGGCCCGGCGCGCGCTAGCCCGGCGCCGGCATCGGGCGGATCGGCAAGCTTCTCGTTTCCTGCACCCTGCCTGCCCGTCATGTCACCTACACTCAGGGCACATCCCTGCCGATAAGGAGTTCCCCATGCGCAACGGAACCACGCGCCCGCTGCTGCTTGCCTCGCTGCTCGGCCTCGCCCTGGCCGCCGGCCCGGTGCTGGCCCAGCCCGCCGACAACCCCGGCCGCGGGCAGGGGGCGGGCGCCCGGGAGCAGCCCCCCGGCCAGCGCGGGGAGGCGCCGGGGCGCGGCGCGTCTCCGCAGCAGGAACGCCGCGACACGGAGCGCCCGCGCAATCGCGACTACTGGCGGGACCGGGAGCGTGAACGCCACGGCGAGGGGCGTGTCGAGCGCCGCGACGGCCCGCGCATCGTCGAGGGCGAGGTGAGGCGCATCTTCGAGCGGCACCGCGAGTTCATCCGCCACGACGACCGCGACGGCCTGCCCCCCGGCATCCGCATGAACCTGGAGCGCGGCAAGCCGCTGCCCCCGGGGATCGCCAGGAACTTCGACGACCGCGTGCTGCGCGACCTGCCGCGCCACGACGGCTACCGCTGGCACCGCGTCGGCCCCGATGCGGTGCTGGTGGATGCCGCCAACGACGTCATCCACGAGGTGCTGCGCGATATCCTCGAGTGAGGCGTGGCGGGCTCGAACGCCGGGAGGCGCTGGCGTCGGCAGCCTGGGCCGTCAGCGTTGATCCATGTCAGGCATCCCCGGCGCCGATCCTCCATACTGGCGGAGACGACAAGGAGAGATGCCATGGTGGAACCCCTGGGGGTGGCGCAGGTGTATCGCACCTGCCCGGAGGAGGCCTTCGCCTTCGATGTGACCAGTGAACTGGAGTCGCTGGACCTGCTCAGCGGCCATGACCGCGCGCGGGATGCGCTGAGCTTCGGCACGGCGATCCGCAGCGACGGCTTCAACCTCTTCGTGCTCGGCCAGCCGGGCCACGGCAAGCACGCCCTGGTGGGGCGCTTTCTCACCGAGCGCTCGCGGGACGAGGCGCCGCCGCCGGACTGGTGCTACCTCTACAACTTCGACGACCCGGCGGTGCCCCGCCAGCTGGCGCTGCCGCCGGGCCTGGGGCGTCAGCTGCGCGCCGACATCGACCAACTGGTGGAGGAGCTGCGCCGGGCGATTCCCGCGGTGTTCGAGAGCGAGGAGTACCAGAACCGCCTGCACGAGCTGAAGCAGGCCATGGGCGAGCGCCAGCACGACGCCGTGGAGGCGGTGCGCCGCGAGGCGCGCGAGCAGGACATCATCCTGCTCTCGACCCCCAACGGCTTCACCTTCGCCCCGGCCGCCGACGGCGACAAGATGATGTCGCCCAAGGAGTACGAGGCGCTGCCCAAGGACGAGCGCGAGCGCATCGAGGGCACGGTGGAGATCCTGCAGCGCAAGCTGACCCAGGCGATCCGCCAGATGCCGCGGCTGGCCAAGGAGCTGCGCGACCAGGTCCACGCCCTCAACGAGGAGATGCTGGAGTCGGTGATCGGCTCGCCGCTGGGCGAGCTGGAGGAGCGCTACGCCGACGAGGAGGGCGTGCTGGCGCACCTCAAGGCGATCCGCGAGGCGATCCTGCTGCACGTCGACTCCTTCCATGCCGACGACCCGGACATTCCCCCCGAGGCGGTGTTCAGCCGCTTCCAGGTCAACCTGCTGGTGGACAACGCCGACACCGAGGGGGCCCCGGTGATCTACCAGGACCTGCCCACCCACCAGCACCTGGTCGGGCGCATCGAGCACCATGTGCACAACGGCACCCTGCTCACCGACTTCTCGCTGATCCGCGCCGGGGCCCTGCACCGCGCCAACGGCGGTTACCTGGTGCTCGACGTGCGCGGCGTGCTGACCCAGCCGGGGGCCTGGGAGACCCTCAAGCGCGTGCTGCGAGCCGGCGAGATCCGCACCGAGTCGCTGGAGCAGGCCTACGGCCTGATCAGCACCGTCAGCCTGGAGCCGGAGCCGATCCCGCTGGACATCAAGATCGTGCTGCTCGGCGAGCGGCTGCTCTACTACCTGCTCTGCGAGCATGACCCGGAGTTCCTCGAGCTGTTCAAGGTGCAGGCCGACCTGGAGGACGAGCTCGACCGTGACGAGCCCCACCAGGACTTCTATGCGCGGATGATCGCCACCCTGGCGCGGGAGGCGGCGCTGCGCCCGCTGGACCGCAGCGGCGTGGCGGCGGTGATCGAGCGGGCCAGCCGCCTGGCCGACGACCAGGGCAAGCTGACCGCCCGCCATCGCGACCTCCACGACCTGCTGCTCGAGGCCGACCACTGGGCCGGCGAGGCGGACCTGTCGGTGATCTCGCGGCCCCAGGTGGAGAAGGCGGTGGAGCAGCAGCTGTGGCGCGCCGGGCGCATCCGCGAGCGCAGCCACGAGCAGATCACCCGCGGCGTGCGCATGATCGCCACCGAGGGCAGCGTGGTGGGGCAGGTCAACGGCCTCTCGGTGCTGCAGCTGGGGGATTTCGCCTTCGGCCAGCCCAGCCGCATCACCGCCACCGCGCGCCCCGGCAGCGGCCAGGTGGTGGACATCGAGCGCGAGTCGCGCCTCGGCGGGCGCATCCACTCCAAGGCGGTGATGATCCTGTCGCGCTACCTGGCCAACCGCTATGCCCAGGACCAGCCGCTGTCGCTCTCGGCCAGCCTCGCCTTCGAGCAGTCCTACGGCGGCATCGAGGGCGACAGCGCCTCGGTGGCCGAGGTGTGCGCCCTGGTGTCGGCGGTGGGCCGGATCCCCCTCGACCAGTCGCTGGCCCTGACCGGCTCGATCAACCAGCACGGCGAGGTGCAGGCGGTGGGCGGCGTCAACGAGAAGGTCGAGGGCTTCTTCGATGTCTGCCGTGCCCGCGGCGAACTCGCCGGCCAGGGGGTGGTGCTGCCGGCCACCAATGTCGAGCACCTGATGCTCAAGCGCGAGGTGCGCGAGGCCATCGAGGCGGGGAGCTTCCGGGTCTATGCGGTGCGCCATGTGGAGGAGGCCCTGGCGCTGCTCACCGGGCTCGCCCTCGGCGAGGCCGACGCGCACGGCGACTTCCCGGAGGAGAGCCTCAACGGCCGGGTGCAGGCGCGGCTCGCGGCCTTCCGCGAGGCGGTCAAGGCGGCCCGCGGCAAGGGCGACGACGACGGCAACCAGGGCGACGACCGCAACGACGAGGAGGGTGGCAATGAACGATGACACCCACGAGCAAGGCGAGGCGCTGCCGGAAGCGGCACGGGTGCTGGCGCTGCTCGATGCCTCGCGCCAGAGCCTGGCGGCGCTCTCCGCCGCCGTGGACCTCGCCGCCAGCCGCCAGGCCGAGCTGGTGGCGCTGTTCGTCGAGGATATCGACCTGCTGGCCAGCGCGGGCTTTCCCTTCTCCCGCGAGGTGGGTGCCCAGTCGGGCCTGTCCCGGCCCCTCTCGCCGGAGGCGGTGGAGGCGAGCCTGGCACGCCAGGTGAAGCGGGCCACCCAGGCCCTGGCCGAGGCGGTGGCCGGGCGCCAGGTGCGCCACCGCTTCCAGGTCAGCCGCGGCCGCGTGGCCAGCGAGGCGCTGGCGCTGGCCGGCCCCGGTGACCTGCTGGTGCTGGGCAAGGCCGGGCTCTCCGGCCAGTGGGGGGTGCGGCTGGGCTCCACCAGCCGTGCGCTGATCCTCGAGGCCCCCTGCACCGTGATCATCTGGGACGAGCGCCTGCCGACCCACCGCGGCCCCCTGCGCCTGATGTCTCCGGCCGACCCCGAGCTGCCGGCGGCGAGCCTCGCCGCGCTGGAACCGCTGTTCGACGGCGTGGAAGCGCTGCCGGCCATGGACGCCACCACCCTGGAGCGCTACCTGGCCCGGGCCCGCAGCGGCGCACTGCTGCTCCACCGCCCCGAGCTCGCCCGCCTCGCCGAGCAGGACCCGCAACTGCTCGGCCGCATCCCCGTCCCGATCATCGTGGTGCCGTAGGGCCAGCGCCGCTGTGTGCCGCATCGCCCCGCAGAGAGGGAGGGTGGCCTGGCTCCCAGGCTGGGCCGTGCCGCCCGCCGTGGCCGTTTATGGCAGAATGGCAGTTTTGCAGTGAACGAAGGATCGCCGCATGGCGTATTTTCTGGTGATGGGCGGTCTGGCGCTGTCCGTGTTCTTCACCTTCGGCTGGCTGCTGCTGCGCACCGGCCAGTGGCTGGCGCGCGGGCTGCCCGGTGGCGGCGCGCGGGGCCGCAAGCGCCCGGCCCGCAAGGCGCCGGCCCGCAAGCCCGCCCGTGCCCCCGCGAAGGCATCGCGTCCGAAGGCGGCCACCAGGAAACCGGCCGCTCCCCGAGCGCCCTGGCGGCTGACCCGCTGGCTGGCGCGCCGCCGCTTCGCGTTGCCGCTGTCGCTGCTGGCGCTGCTGCTCTACGGCTTCACCCGCCTGGCCGAGTACGGCATGGCCTTTCGGCCCCAGGAGGTCCCCGGCGCCTACCACGCCCTGGTCGCCACCCTGGGCTGGATCGCGGCCGTGCTGCTCGCCCTGGCGCTGATCAACCTGCTCGCCGCCTGGCGTTGCCGCGGCAGCTAAGCTCGCTTTGGGGTCAGACCCCTAAATCCGCTTTGGGGTCTGACCCCAAAGCAGACTCAAGGGTCTGACCCCATGGACGCAGGGAGGCTGGATTCATGGACGACACGCCCTACATCCTTCACCACGGCGGTGCCGATGGGGTGACCGGCAGCTGCCATCGGCTGCAGATCGCGCCGGACCGGGCGCTGCTGGTCGACTGCGGCATCTTCCAGGGGCAGGATGCCGATCATCTCGACAACCTGGCGCAGCACGAGGTGCACTTCCCGGTGCAGGACGTGCTGGCGCTGGTGGTGACCCATGTGCATATCGATCATGTCGGTCGGCTGCCCTACCTGCTGGCCGCCGGCTACCGCGGGCCGATCCTCTGTTCGGTGCCGTCGCGGCGGTTGCTGCCGCTGGTGATCGAAGACGCGCTGCGGGTGGGCTTCACCCGCGACCGTGCGCTGATCGAGCGCTTCCTCGACGAGGTGGAGCGCCGCCTGGTGGCGATCGACTACCGGGAGTGGCACACCCTGGTCGACGACGAGCGCCACCGCGTGCGCATCCGGCTCAAGCGGGCGGGGCATATCCTGGGGTCGGCCTATGTGGAGGTCGACAGCCTCGATCGGGAGCACGACAGGGCGCAGCGCACGGTGTTCTCGGGCGACCTGGGCGCCCCCGGCGCGCCGCTCCTGCCGGCGCCGAAACCGCCCTGGCGTGCCGATGTGCTGGTGCTGGAGAGCACCTACGGCGACCGCCGGCACGAGGATCGCCGCCACCGCCGGGATCGGCTCGAGGCCGCCATCGACCGGGCGCTGGCCAACGATGGCACCGTGATCATTCCCGCCTTCAGCATCGGCCGCACCCAGGAGCTGCTCTACGAGCTGGAGGGGCTGATCCACCGGGCGAAGTCGCCGCGCTGGCGCGAGCTGGAGATCATCGTCGATTCCCCCCTGGCGGCGCGCTTCACCGAGGTCTACCGGGACCTCAAGCCCTGGTGGGACGCCGAGGCCCACCGGCGGCTGCGCAGCGGGCGGCATCCCCTGAGCTTCGACAACCTCACCACCGTGGACGACCACGAGGCCCACGAGCGCGTCGTCGACTACCTGGCCCGCACGGGCCGGCCGGCGGTGGTGATCGCGGCCAGCGGCATGGCCGCCGGGGGGCGGGTGGTCAACTATCTCAGGCGGATGCTGCCGGACGCGCGCCACGCGGTGATCTTCACCGGCTATCAGGCGGCCGGCACCCCGGGCCGCGACATCCAGCGGTACGGCCCCCGCGGCGGCTGGGTGATGCTCGACGGCGAGCGCATTCCCATCCATGCTCGGGTGGAGACCCTGGGCGGCTACTCGGCCCATGCCGACCAGCAGGACCTGCTCAACTTCATCCGGCGCATGCGTCACCCACCGCGGGAGGTCCGGCTGGTCCATGGCGAGCCCGAAGTCCAGGCGGCGTTCAAGGCCCGGCTGGAGGCCTGGGCCGCCGAGCGGGGCCACGCCATGCGCGTGACCCTGGCCAGCCGCACGTCCTGAAATCCTCCGACGATGGAGAGCGCATGTTCCAGCATATCCTGGTGGTCTGTGTCGGCAACGTCTGCCGCAGCCCGGTCGCCGCAGCCATGCTCAGGGAGCGGCTGCCCGGCCGCCGCGTGGAGTCCGCCGGGCTCGGCGCGCTGGTGGGGCAGGGCGTGGAGCCCACCGCCCGGGCGCTGGCCGAGGCCGACGGGCTGGAGGTGGCGGGCCACCGGGCGCGACAGCTCGATGCCGGGATGCTCGAGGCCGCCGACCTGGTGCTGGTGATGAGCGAGGGGCAGCGCCGCGCCGCCGCCGACCTGGCCCCGGCGGTTCTGGGCAAGACCCTGCTGCTCGGCCGCTGGCTGAACGACGGCCAGGGCCGCGAGATCCCCGACCCCTATCGCCGCGATGCCGAGGTGTTCAGGGCAGTGCACGGCCTGCTGCGCGAAGCCGCGGATAGCTGGGCGAAGCGGCTGTAGGGGCATCCGCCGGGGCGCCTGCGGCGCCGATCGCGCAGAGAATCTGCGCACACAGGGCGCTGGTAGTAGTCTGCAACGCTGGCGGTTGTCTGCGACGTTGGCGGTTGCCGCCGGGGCGCCTGACGGGTGGCCAACAAAAAAAAGCGCCCCGGGTGGGGCGCTTCTGTCATCGGCTCAGGCCGCCGCGGGGGCGGCCATTCGATGTTGCGAGCATCGGAGTCGAAAGGCAGGGTATCAGGCTTCCTGCGCGACCGGAATCACGTTGGACGCGGCGTTCTGATACTCCTCGATCTCGTGGAAGTTCATGTAACGATAGATCTCCCCGGCCATGGCGTCGAATTCGCCCATGTAACGGCGGTACTCGTCGACGGTGGGCAGGCGACCCTCCACGGCGGCCACGGCCGCCAGTTCCGCGGAGGCGAGGTAGACGTTGGCACCGTCGCCGAGGCGGTTGGGGAAGTTGCGGGTCGAGGTGGAGACCACGGTGCTCTTGGCGGCGACGCGGGCCTGGTTGCCCATGCACAGCGAGCAGCCCGGCATCTCCATGCGCGCGCCGGCGCGGCCGTAGATGCCGTAGTAGCCCTCCTCGGTGAGCTGGTGCTGGTCCATCTTGGTGGGCGGCGCCAGCCACAGGCGGGTCTTCAGGCTGCCGGCCGGCTGCTTCTCGAGCAGCTTGCCCGCGGCGCGGAAGTGGCCGATGTTGGTCATGCACGAGCCGATGAACACCTCGTCGATCTTCTCGCCGGCCACGTCGGAGAGCAGGCGGGCGTCGTCCGGGTCGTTCGGGGCGCAGAGTACCGGCTCCTTGAGCTCCTCGAGGTCGATCTCGATGACCTCGGCGTACTCGGCGTCCTTGTCGGCGCGCATCAGGCTCGGGTCGGCCAGCCACTCCTCCATGCCCTGGATGCGGCGCTCGATGGTACGGCGGTCGCCGTAGCCGTTGGCGATCATCCACTTGAGCAGGGTGATGTTGGACTTGAGGTACTCGCTCACGCTCTCCTCGGACAGCGTGATGGTGCAGCCCGCGGCACTGCGCTCGGCGGAGGCGTCGGAGAGCTCGAAGGCCTGCTCGACGGTGAGGTCCTCGAGGCCCTCGATCTCCAGCACGCGGCCGGAGAAGGCGTTCTTCTTGCCGGACTTCTCGACGGTCAGCAGGCCGTCCTTGATGGCGTAGTAGGGGATGGCGTGGACCAGGTCACGCAGGGTGACGCCGGGCTGACGCTTGCCCTTGAAGCGCACCAGCACCGATTCCGGCATGTCCAGCGGCATCACGCCGGTGGCGGCGGCGAAGGCCACCAGGCCGGAGCCGGCCGGGAAGGAGATGCCCAGCGGGAAGCGGGTGTGGGAGTCGCCGCCGGTGCCCACGGTGTCGGGCAGCAGCATGCGGTTCAGCCAGCTGTGGATGATGCCGTCGCCGGGGCGCAGCGACACGCCGCCGCGGTTCATGATGAAGTCGGGCAGGGTGTGGTGGGTGTCCACGTCCACCGGCTTCGGGTAGGCCGCGGTGTGGCAGAAGGACTGCATCACCAGGTCGGCCTGGAAGCCGAGGCAGGCGAGGTCCTTGAGCTCGTCGCGGGTCATCGGGCCGGTGGTGTCCTGGGAACCCACGGTGGTCATCCTGGGCTCGCAGTACATGCCCGGGCGCACGCCCTCCAGGCCGCAGGCCTTGCCGACCATCTTCTGGGCCAGGGTGTAGCCCTTGCCGGTGTCGGCGGGCTGCTCGGGCAGGCGGAAGACGTCGGACGGCGCCAGGCCCAGGGACTCGCGTGCCTTGGTGGTCAGGCCACGGCCGATGATCAGCGGGATGCGGCCGCCGGCGCGCACCTCGTCGAGGATCAGCTGGGTCTTGAGCTCGAAGGTGGTGACCACCTCGTCGGTGCCGTGCCTGCACACCTTGCCCGCGTAGGGGTAGACGTCGATGACGTCGCCCATCTCGAGTGCGGAGACGTCCATCTCCACGGGCAGGGCACCGGAATCTTCCATGGTGTTGAAGAAGATCGGGGCGATCTTGCCGCCGAAGCAGAAGCCGCCGGCGCGCTTGTTCGGCACGTTGGGGATGTCGTCGCCGAAGAACCACAGCACGGAGTTGGTGGCGGACTTGCGCGAGGAGCCGGTGCCCACCACGTCGCCCACGTAGGCGACCGGGAAGCCCTTGGCCTTCACCTCCTCGATCTGCTTGAGCGGGCCGACACTGCCCGGCTGTTGCGGCTCGATGCCGTCACGCTCGTTCTTGAGCATGGCGCGGGCGTGCAGCGGGATGTCGGGGCGCGACCAGGCGTCCGGGGCGGGGGAGAGGTCGTCGGTGTTGGTCTCGCCGGGCACCTTGAAGACGGTGAGGGTGATCTTCTCTTCCAGGGCGGGCCTGGAGAGGAACCACTCGGCGTCGGCCCAGGACTGGATGACCTCCTTGGCCACGGCGTTGCCCGCCTTGGCACGCTCCTCCACGTCGTGGAAGGCGTCGAACATCAGCAGGGTGTGCTTGAGCTGCTCGCCCACTTCCCGGGCCAGCTCGGCGTCGTCGAGGAGCTCGACCAGGGAGACGATGTTGTAGCCGCCCTGCATGGTGCCCAGCAGCTTGACCGCATGGACCCTGTCGATCAGCGGAGACTCGGCCTCGCCCTTGGCGATGGCGGTGAGGAAACCGGCCTTGACGTAGGCGGCCTCGTCGACACCGGGGGGGACCCGGTTGGTGATCAGGTCGAGGATGAACTCCTCCTCGCCGGCCGGCGGCGTCTTCAGCAGCTCGATCAGCGCGGCGACCTGCTCGGCGTTCAGCGGCTTCGGCGGCACGCCTTCGGCGGCGCGCTCCTCGACATGTTGGCGATAGGCTTCAAGCACGTTGGGGCCCTCATCTGTTGTGGTGGTCAGGGTGTCCCGAACGGTGCCTCGGGGGCGGCGCCCTGGGGCACTCTGACGCGTGAAACAGTCTTGACAAGCATCGTGTCTCCGGGTGGCGGCGATTCTACGGGAAACTGTCGACAATGTTAAGCGAGCCCCGTGGTTGGGGCCTTGAACTTTGGTCGTCGGCGTTGAAAAACAGCAACACGGGGGTGTTCCCGAGGCGGCTGCGCGTTACCATGGTGTAACCGAACGGGAGTATGAAACCCGCGTCAACCGCCATCACCGCAGGAGGATCGCCATGGGGGCCGGTATCAGTTCACCCTGCGTGGGACTCTGCTCGACGACCCTGGGCGACCGGGTGTGCCGAGGCTGCCAGCGCGGCGACGACGAGATCCGCGACTGGTTCGGCCTGTCGGCCGACCAGCGTGCCAGGCGCATGGACGAGCTGGATGCCTTGCGCGAGACCATCGCCGGCCGCTACCTGCGCCTGGTCGATGCCGAGCGCCTCGAGGCCCAGCTCGAGCGCCACCGCATCCGCGTCCGCCCCGGGCAGCCGCCGCTGTCGCGGGCGGTGGAGCTGCTGCGGGTGGGGCGCGATCGGATCCGCGACCTGTCGAGCTACGGCCTGGCGCCGCGGGCGCCGTTCGCCGACCTGGATGCCGGCGCGCTGCATGCGCGGTTGAGCAAGGCCCTGATGGAGGCCGCCGAGTGGCGCCGGGCCGACGACGCCACTTCCCTCCCGACTGCGACAGCGAGCCGATGACCATGCAAGAGACCCTTTCCGCCCCCATGGGCGAGACCCGCGACGCGTCCGGCGTCGATCACCTGCTGCCGCCGGGGCTGCTCGACTTCCTCGGCTGCCGCACCCCCGACGCCTGGGTGGGCTGGGCGCTGGAGAACCCCGAACTGCTGCTGATCGATCACGCCCAGTGCGAGAAGAAGGCGGCCTCCACGGCCATGAGCCTGCTCTACCGCTACGTGGACCAGCCGCTGCTGTTGACCCGGATGTCGCAGCTCGCCCGCGAGGAGCTGCTGCATTTCGAGCAGGTGGTGACCCTGATGGAGGCGCGTGGCATCGCCTATCGGCACATCAGCGCCTCGCGCTATGCCGAGGGGCTGCGCCGCCATGTGCGACCTCAAGAACCCGAGCGCCTGGTCGATATCCTGATCATCGGCGCCTTCATCGAGGCGCGCAGCTGCGAGCGTTTCGCGCGGCTGATCCCGCATCTCGATGACAAACTTGCCAAGTTCTATCGCAGTCTGGTTAAGTCGGAAGGACGCCACTACGAGGACTATCTGATGCTGGCCCGGCATCTTTCCCCGGCGCCCATCGAGTCACGCGTCGCTTTCTTCGCCGAGTGCGAGAGAGCGTTGATCGCCTCGCCCGATACGGTGTTTCGTTTCCACAGCGGCGTGCCGGCCTGAGGCATCCGCTTTTGCCACGCAGGATCGACCATGATGCGGGATTCCTCCGACGTCGTTGACAAGCAGGACCAGGACCAGCTGTCGCTGTTCGGCCATTTCTCGCTGGTGCTGGGCGAGGATGAGCTTTCCCAGTTCAGCTACGACAAGGTCAAGGCGCTGCTGGTCTACCTGCTGCTGCACCAGCAGCCGGTGAATCGCGCCACCCTGGCCGAGCTGCTGTGGCCGGACCAGGGCCTGTCGTCGGGGCGCACCAACCTGCGCCACGCCCTGCACTGCCTGCGCCAGTCGCTGGGCGAGCATGCCGACCAGGTGCTGGCGGTGTCGCGCCAGACCATCGCCTTCCGCCTGCCGGAGCACTGGTGCTTCGACCTCAACGAGGTGCATGCGCTACTCAAGGGCCCGCGGGACGTGGCGACCCTGGAGGCGCTGCTCGCCCGCTACCGGGGCGACCTGGCGGAGGAGCTGCAGCTGTCGACCTGTGCCGAGTTCCAGCGCTGGCTGGTGCAGGTGCGCAACGAGTGGCGCCAGCGGGTGATCCGCTTCGCCGAGGCGGTACTCGAGCCGCACGACCCGATTCCCGACCACCTGCTGCATGCCCTGGTCAATCGCTTCTCGGGCTACGGGCCCTTCCACGAGCGGCTGGTGCACCAGCTGGCCGAGCAGGGCCAGCTGGCCGCCGCCCACGAGCAGTACAACGCCTACCTGCAGCTGCTGGCGCTCTCGGGGCAGCAGCCCGAGCCCGCCTTCCTGCAACTGGCCCGCTACTGGTCCGACGGCCAGCCCGATGCCCATGGCATGGCCGCCCAGGGGGGCTTCTCGCGCACCCTGGCGGCAGACAGCTCGCCGCTGCGCGAGGACGAGATCGAGCAGCGCCAGCTGTCGGTGATGGCGATCCGCCTGCGCCTCAAGGGCGACCTCTCCTCGCGCTGCGAGACCCGCGCCTGCCTGGCGCTGCAGTTCGAGCTGATGCGCTGGCTGGAGCAGCAGTGCCACCACCTGGGGGGCTTCTGGCTGCCGGGTGCGTCCGGTGGCCTGGGCCTGGCCTGCTTCGGCACCCACGGCCCGGCCCACCAGCTGGCCGAACTGGTGGCGCTCTACGAACACTGCCGGCGCATGCTCCCCGAGGAGTCGAGACGCCACTGGACCGGCGAGGGCGACCCGCCCCGCATCGAGCTGGCCGCCGGGCTCAACAGCGGGCGGGTGGTCTACCTGCCCGAACGCAACATGGTCGATCCCCTGGGCCAGGTGACCCAGGGCTCGCTGGACCTGATGAGCGCCGCCGAGAGCAGCGAGCTGGTGATCTCCCAGGAGGCCAGCCAGCACATGCCGCCGGCGCTGGACCTGCAGCCGCGGCTCTCGTCGCGGCTGGTGGCCTGCGACGGCCGGGTGTGCCTGCGCGCGCTCGTCCTGGGCGCGAACGAGGGGGGGCGCGAGGCGCTGCCGCCGAGCCTGATCGGCCGCGAGTCGGCGCTGCGCAACCTGCGCGACGCCCTGGCCCGGGCCGGCATCGGCCTGCGCCAGAGCGTGCTGGTACGTGGCCCGTCGGGGATGGGCAAGTCGGCGCTGATGGTGGGGTTCCGCCAGCTGGAGCAGAGCCGTGATGCGGCGATCTGCTGGCAGCCCACCACGCGCCTCTCGGTGCAGGAGCCCTACGGGGTGGCGCGGCTGCTGCTGCGCTGGCGCCTGGGCGGCAGGATCGACGCCGAGGCGCTGACCCGGCTGCTCGCCCAGGTCGACGCCCCCGAGCTCGACGAGCACCGCCGCCAGCTGCTCGAGGAGGCCCTGGGCGTGCGCGAGCCCGACGAGCTGGCGGCCCTGGCCCAGAGCGGCGAGGCCGTGGAGCTGGTGGTGGGGCTGATGCACAAGCTGATCACCCTGCTGACCCGCGAGCGGACCCTGGTGGTGATGATCGACGACCTCCAGTGGCTCGACGAACCCTCCTTCAAGGTGCTGGCCGGGCTGCAGGCGCGGCTGCCGATCAACTGTGCCTTCCTGCTGGTGGCCAGCCACCATGGCCGCGAGTCGCTGCCGGCCCGGCTGCACTGGGACCAGCAGATCACGCTCGGCCGGCTGGACGCCATGCAGTCCTCGCGGCTGCTCTCCCAGCTGGCCCGACGCTACCGGCTGCACCTCAGCCCGCGGCTGCGCGGCCAGATCATCGAGCGCTGTGACGGCGTGCCCCTCTACCTGCAGGAGATCTGCCGGCGGGTCGACATGGACCGCCGGGAGGGGCGCAGCGTGCAGCTCGACGAGCTGCCGCGCGGGCTGCTGGGGCTGCTCGCCAGCCGCATCGACCAGCTCGACGCCGACCGGGCGGTGGCCCACATCGCGGCGGTGCTGGGGCGCCGCTTCCGCCTCGACTTCCTCGTCGAGTGCAGCGACTGGGAGATGCCGCGGCTGACCCAGGCGCTGGAGCAGATGCGCCGACTGGAGATCATCGAGCCCGCCGAAGGCGAGGAGGGGGGCCGCGAGTACCAGTTCAGCCACCAGCTGCTCCAGGAGGCCGCCTACCTCTCCTGCCCGCGGGACGTGCGCACGGCCATCCATCGCCAGGTGGTCGAGCTGATCGAGGAGCGTTTCCCGATGTGGATCAGTCGCCACCCCGGCGACTTCGCCACCCACCTGCGGCGCAGCGGCCACTATGCCCGCGGCGCCCGCTACTTCGAACTGGCCGCCCGCGAGGCGCTCAAGGTGAGCGCCAACCGCACGGCACTGCGGATGGCCGACTTCGGCCTGGCCAGCCTGCGCCATGTGGAGGGGCAGGTGGAGCGCCAGATCAGCCTGCTCACGGTGCGCGGCCAGGCGGCCTTCGCGCTGGAGGGGCACGGCTCGCCCACCGCCCACGAGAGCTTTGCCAAGGCGCGCGAGCTGCTCGCCAGCAACGGCGGCGAGGCCGCCGATCTCGAGCAGGCCTTCCTGGTCAACTGGGGGCTCTGGGTGGGCTGCAGCCAGCGCCACTCCCATGCCGACGCCTTCTCGCTGGCCTCGCGGCTGGCCGACCTGGCCGCCCGGCTCGACGACCCGCGCTACGCTCGCCTGGCCCAGTACGCCCGGGCCAGCTGCGAGTACTGGGCCGGCCGCATCGGCCAGGCCTACGATCACCTCGAGGAGATCGATCCGCTCAACGCCTCGATGATGATCGAGTGGCTGCCGTTCTCGGACCATCCCCAGGTGGCCGCGGCCTGCTTCCAGGGCTGGGCGCTCTGCCTGCGCAGCGACTACCGGCGCGCCGAGCAGCAGGTCGAGTCGGCGATTCGCCTGGCCGAGCGGATCAACCATCCCGGCAGCCTGGCCATGGCGCTGATGTATGCCTCGGCACTCTACCGCCAGCTGGGCCATGTGCACCTGGCGGCGAGCCGGGCCGAGCGCGCCTACGAGCTGACCAGCACGCCGGACCTGCACCTGTGGCAGATCTCCGCCCGCGCCGTGCTCGGCTGGCAGCGTGCCCTGTCGGGCGACCGCGAGGGCCTGGCCCAGATCGAGGCCGCCCTGGAGGAACTCTCCGAGGTCACCGGCCGCGACCGTTACCAGCGCCCGGCGCTGTGGTACGTGGATGCCTGCATCGCGCTGGGCGAGCTGGCCCGGGCCGAGGACTACCTGGACCAGACCCTGCTGATCGCCCGGGAGCGCACCACCCTGTTCGTGCCGGAGCTGGCGGTGCACCTGGCGCGGGTGCGCCACCGCCTGGGCCACCCCCGCGAGGAGGTGCTGGCCCTGACCCAGCAGGCCCTGGACCATGCCCGCGAGGACGGCAACCTTCACCAGCAGCTCTGCGCCCTGGAGCTGTGGCTGACGCTGATCGACCCCGCCGACAAGGGGGCCCGGGAAGGGCTGCGTGGCCTGCTGGGCCAGGTGAGCCACAGCGATGCCCCGGTGCTGGTGCGCTGGCGGACGCTGCTCGACCGTCGCCTGCCGCTGGTGGTCGACGCCGAAGACTAGGTGGCGCCCCGGCGGCGGATCACCGCCAGTGCCCCTGTGGGAGTGCAGATTTTCTGCGCGATTGGCGCCGCCAGGCGCCCCGGCGGCAACCGCCAACGCCGCAGCCAACCGCCAGCGGCGCATCGCCCCGCAAGGCGCGGCTCCCACAGGCAGGCAAATCCCCGCCTCGGCGGCGGATGACCGCCAGTGCCCCTGTGGGAGCAGAGTCCTGCGACCGCCTCAGGTCGCCAGCTCCAGGGCGGCGATACGCTCGAGTGCCTGGTCGCGATGCTCGCCGCACAGCTCCCGGTCGTAATCGAAGCGGGCGCAGACGGCGGGGCGGCGGGGGTCGCCGAACAGCCGGCAGAGGTTGTGCTCGTCGAGCTGCACGCAGCGGGCCCCGGCGGGCTTGCCCTGGGGCATGCCGGGTATCGCCGAGCTGATCGAGGGGGCGATGCAGCAGGCGCCGCAGCCGGGGCGGCATCGGCCCTCGGCGGCGGGGGCGCTGGCGCCCTTCATGGCCTGTCCCTTCCCGTTCATGGCGTTGCCTGTCCCGCTCATGCCTGGGCGATGGCGCCCTTGTCGATGCCCTCGAAGGCCTGGACCCGGGTGGCGCGACCGGTCTCGCGGCTGATCTCGCCGGCCAGCCACTCGGCGATATGCTCCACCGTGGTGGGGCCGCTCAGCACCTCGCAGCGTTCCTTCGGCAGGCGCAGGAAGAAGCGCCCCTGCTCGGCGCGGTAGCGGGTGGTGAGCTGTCCCCGGTACTCCGATTCGCCGCCATCGACGATATCCTCCTCGCTGACCAGGTAGCTGTCCGCCAGCCGCTCGGCCCACTGGCGCTCGAGTTCCGGGGCACGCTTGCCCTGCTGCCAGATGTGCAGGCGCGAGCGGTGGCCGTGGGCGATGCGCTGGCAGTTGCCGGCATGGCGCTTGAGGCCATGGCTGTAGCAGTAGGCAGCGTCCTCGATGGCCTCCTCGCGCAGTGCCAGGCGGATGGCCGTGACCCGGGCGGGCGGGCGTCGCATCAGCTCCTCGGCCAGCCGGTCGCCCAGGCGCTCGGTGGTGACCTCGCCCCAGGGCAGCAGGGTGAAGGCCTGGCGCGGGGCGCGAATCTCCATGGGGTAGGGCAGTGAGGTGCGCACGCAGAGCCCCTCGGGGCACTCGAGCACTTCCACCCCCGGGGCGCGGGTCGGCACCAGCAGGGTATGGTCGGCGCCGGCATCCAGGCGCTGCTTGATCCAGGGCTTCACCTCGCCGAAGTCGAAGAGCATGCCGTCCTCGCCGAGCTCGCCGTCGAGCTCGGCGTCCACGTGCCAGCTCGCGGCGGTGAGGCCGCGGCGCGGACACCAGAGGGATACGTCCAGTTGGGTCAGGCGGTTGACGAAGAGCGTCATCAGTCGATCCCCGCGATCTTGTGGGTCTGCAGCGACAGGCGCCACTGGGGGTGGGCCAGGCAGTAGGCGACGGTCTCGGCCATGGCCGAGCCGCTGTCGCCGAGCGGTGCACGGTCCATGGGCTGCAGGTAGAAGTGCCGGAAGCCGAGGCGAGTGAAGCGTTCCGGCCGCGCGTCGGCCTGGGGGTAGACCAGCTTGAGCTCGTCGCCTTCGGTGATCACCAGCTCGCGTTCCCCCTTGGGACTGACGCACAGCCAGTCGATGCCGGGCGGGGCGGCCAGGGTGCCGTTGGTTTCCACCGCGACCTCGAAGCCCCGCGCGTGCATGGCGCGTATCAAGGGCGCATCGAGCTGGAGCAGCGGCTCGCCGCCGGTGAAGACCACATAGGGGGTGGCGACCCCGTCCTGGTCCGGCCACAGGGCGGTGAGGTGCCCGGCGAGCGCCTCGCCATCGGCGAAGCGCCCGCCGTTCTGGCCGTCGGTGCCGACGAAGTCGGTATCGCAGAAGCGGCAGGCCGCGGTGGCCCGGTCCTGCTCGCGACCCGACCAGAGGTTGCAGCCACTGAACCGGCAGAAGACGCTGGCACGCCCGGCCTGGGCGCCTTCGCCCTGCAGGGTGTAGAAGGCCTCCTTGACGTGATACATCACGCGCCCCCCATGGCCAGTTCTGCGGCGGGGTCGGGCCGCTGGCAATAGGGGAGGGGGTCTGTCGCGTCGTTGGCGGCAAAGGCCGCCAGTCGTTCGCGACAGCTGCCGCATGTCCCGCAGGCGAGCGCCTGCCCGAGGTAGCAGGTCCAGGTATCGGCGTAGTCCAGCCCCATGGCCAGGCCGTCGGCGAGGATCTCCGCCTTGCTCGACCGCAGGTAGGGGGCGTGGATCTCCACCGCTTCGAAGTTGGCGATGCCGGCCACGGCGTTCATCGCCTCGACGAACGCGGGCCGGCAGTCGGGGTAGAGCACGTGGTCGCCGCCGTGGGCGCCGTAGTCGACCCGGCCGGCGCCGATGTTCACCGCCTTGGCGATGGCCAGCGAGAGCAGGATCATGTTGCGGTTGGGCACCACCGTGGCCGTGAGGTTGTCCTCGGCGTAGTTGCCCTCGGGCATCGCGCGGCTGGTATCGGTGAGCGCCGAGTTGTCGATCAGCCCGTGGATGGCGCGGATGTCCACCACCTGGTGGGGCACGCCGAGTGAGCGGCAGACGCGCGCCGCCACCTCGAGCTCGCGGGCGTGGCGCTGGCCGTAGTCGAAGGAGAGGGCGTGGACGTCGAGCCCCTCGCGCCGGGCGCGGTGCAGCACGGTGTAGGAGTCCATGCCGCCGGAGTAGATTACCACGCTGGAGCGGTCGGCCGCCGTGGGGGAAGCAGAAAGGGTCATGGGTCAACTCTGGTCGGAGAATTTGTCGGGCGGCGGCTCCTGGCGGAACTGCCGCATTCCGGGGTCCGGTCCGGAAGGGGCCATAGTTTACTTGACCGGCAGGACAAGCGCCAATGCTGGCCGAACCTGGCGAGGGTGAATCCCCCGCGTCTATCTCGACGTTGGCAGCCTGGTCGCGGGAACAGGCGCCGAGGCTGCCCCCTTGCCCCGGAATCAGTATGTCGACGGTACCGTGGCGGTAGGCGGCCAGCGCTGGGAGCTCCTATGGGGTCAGACCCCGGCGGCGTCGAATCCGCTCGCAAGGCGCACCATGACGGGCTTCGTGACCTGGCTGGGGTCTGACCCCATAGGGGCGGTCTCGGCGCCATCTTCGGCGAAAAAAACCGCCATCGTCGAGGAAAGCCAGGGGCGCGCAAGGCATTGGCCGCTCGGTGCTTCTCTGGCCAGGATAGGTGCCAGTTGCTAGAATTCTGGCCCCTCTCCATAAGCGCCTTCGGCGCCATCGTCCTGACAACGGTGACTCCCCATGCAAGCTCCCGAACTGCTCTCCCCGGCGGGGACGTTCAAGAACATGCGCTACGCCTTCGCCTACGGGGCGGATGCGGTCTATGCCGGCCAGCCGCGCTACTCGCTTCGCGTGCGCAACAACGACTTCAAGATCGACAACCTGCACCGTGGCATCGCCTACGCCCACGAGCGGGGCAAGCAGTTCTACGTGGCGTCGAACATCGCGCCGCACAACAGCAAGCTGAAGACCTACCTGCGCGACATGGAGCCGGTGATCGAGGCCGGCCCGGATGCGCTGATCATGTCCGACCCGGGCCTGATCATGATGATCCGCGAGCGCTGGCCCGACCAGGTGATCCACCTCTCGGTGCAGTCCAACGTGGTCAACTGGGCCGCGGCGAGGTTCTGGCAGCAGCAGGGCATCAGCCGCATCATCCTGTCCCGGGAGCTGTCGCTGGCGGAGATCGCCGAGATCCGTGCCGAGTGCCCGGACCTGGAGATCGAGACCTTCGTCCATGGCGCGCTGTGCATCGCCTACTCCGGGCGCTGCCTGCTCTCCGGCTACTTCAACCACCGCGACCCCAACCAGGGCACCTGCACCAACGCCTGCCGCTGGAAGTACAACACCGTGGCCGCCGCCCACGACGAGACCGGGGACCTGGTGCCGGCGAACTCGGCGGCCGCCCATGCCGGGAGCGGTATCTGGACGCCCGAGAGCGGCGGGCAGCAGGGCGGCTTGATCGCCTCCGGCGGCGGCAGTGCCTCGATACCGGAGAGCACCGCCACCGCCGGCGGGGTGGAGGGCCAGGACGAGCTCTCGGCGCTGATCGAGGATCGTACCCGCCCGGGCGAGCTGATGCCGGTCTTCGAGGACGAGCACGGCACCTACATCATGAACTCCAAGGACCTGCGCGCCGTGCAGCACGTCCCGCGGCTCACCGAGATGGGGGTGACCTCGCTGAAGATCGAGGGGCGCACCAAGTCCCACTACTACGTGGCGCGCACCGCCCAGGTCTACCGCCGGGCCATCGACGACGCCGTGGCCGGCCGGCCCTTCGACATGCGCCTGATGGACGAGCTCGACAACCTGGCCAACCGCGGCTACACGGAGGGCTTCTACCGCCGCCACGTCCACGACGAGTACCAGAACTACGAGCAGGGCAACTCGGTGGGGGTGCACCAGCAGTTCGTCGGCGAGGTGATCGGCTACGACCCCGACCGCGGCCTGCTCGAGGTGGACGTCAAGAACCGCTTCGAGGTGGGCGATGGCATGGAGCTGATGCTGCCCGGCGGCAACCGCCGCTTCGTGCTCGAGCATATCGAGAACCGGCGCGGCGAATCCGTGGGCGCCGCCCCGGGCTCGGGCCATGTGGTGCGCATCCCGGTGCCGGGCGAGGCCATCGACCCGGAGCGCATCGAGTTCGCCCTGTTGATGCGGGACCTCTAGGCCCCGGCAGGTTGGCCCCGCCGCGCGATTGGCGCCGCAGGTGTCCCGGCGGACATCGCCAACGTCGCCGACCACCGCCAGCGCCGCTTCGCGCCGCCATTGCCCCGCAAGGCGTGGCTTCCCACAGGGAGCCCAGCGCCTAGCTGGTGGGAGTGCAGAGCCTCTGCGCGATTGGCGCCGCAGGCGCCCGGGCGGTAAGCTCCAGGCTGGTGTGTCTCTCTTCATCTCTTCGTCTTTCGGGGAAGCCGCATGGCCACCATCGAACACAGCGCGATCCTCAAGGCACCGCCCGAGCGGGTCTTCGCCCTGCTCGAGCGGGTCGAGGACTTTGCCGACTATTCCGACCTGATCCAGGCGATCGAGCCCCTCGGGGAGGCGCGTTACCGCTGGCATGTGCACGCGGTGGGACGCGACTGGACCTTCGACGTGGCGATCACCGAATCCCGGGCGCCGGAGTTGCTGGCCTGGGAGTCGCTGGACGGGGTGGAGAACCAGGGCTGCTATCGCCTGACGCCGGTTGCCGAGGGCACCGAGGTGGCGTTGACCCTGACCTACGTGCTGCGCAGCCGCCTGGTGGAGAAGGCCGTCAGCCGGGCGGCCAAGCCCCTGGTGGGCAGGGTGAGCCGGCAGATACTCGAGCGGGTCGAGGCCCGGCTGTGATGGGATGCCCGGGCGGCCATCTGTCCGTCGGGGAGGAGGCGCGCTAGAATGGTGGCGACGAAGCCGTCGGCTTCCCTCGAGGATACCCGCATGATCAAGGGGCTGTTCTGGTGTCTTGCCGTGCTGTTCGCGCAGCTGGGGCTGCTGCGCTACGTGGACCGGCGCGTGGCCGCCATGCCGCGCCTCGCCGATATTCCCCGGACCGATGAGAAGGAAGGGGGGCCGCCCGCCGGCGGGCTCGACGCCTGAGTCGCCCCCGGCCCGTGACCCGGCGGCGGGGGCATGGCAACATGTCGACTGGGACCTGCCGCCGGGAAGGGAGTCCATGCCCAAAGAGAGTTCACTGAGCCGACCCTGGCGCTGGGCCGCCATCGGAGCCAGCCTGTTGATGGCGGTCTACCTGTGGATCTGGCACTCCCCGGACCTGGCGGCGGTGCAGCGCTGGGCCGAGGATGCCTCCCACCATCCCCTGACCGTGATCGGGGTCATGCTGATCATGGCGGTGACCCTGGCCGTCGGCCTGCCCGGCAGCATCGGCCTGTGGCTGATCGCGCCCTTCTATTCTCCGCTCGTGGCGACCCCCATGCTGATCGTCGGCAGCGTCGCCGGTGCCCTGGGCGCCTACTGGCTCGCCGCACGCGTGGGGGAGCGCTTCTCTCCCGGTGCCCTGACCCGCAAGGTCATGCGCATGCTGGAAAAGCGCAGCGACTTCCTGACCCAGTGCGCCCTGCGTGTCATGCCGGGCTTTCCCCATTCCGTGGTCAACTACGCCGCCGGCCTGTGCCGGCTGCCGCTCTGCACCTTCCTGCTCGCCGCGGTGGTCGGCCTGGGCATCAAGTGGGCGATCTACGCCAGTGCCATCTACGGCGCCCTGGCGGCGGTGGAGCGGGAGGAGAGCCTGGGCCCGGACGTGGTGCTGCCGCTGGTGGCGCTCACCCTGCTGCTGCTGGCCGGGGGCTGGATGCGACGCCGTGTCGACCGGGCGCGCAACGGCTTTCCCGACTGACAACGCTGCCGGTCCCTGTGCGGGGGCCTACCTCGGCTGGCGCGAGATCCTGGCGCGCCCGTCGCGCTTGGCCTGGTACATGCCCTGGTCGGCGGCATCGATCATCTCGCGAGCGTCCCGGAAGTCGGCGTCGCTGAGGCAGGCGATGCCGACGGAGACCGTGACGTGCAGCGGCTCGCCGTCGACCCGGGCAACGGGCTGGCGGGCGAGGCGCCGGGACAGCCGTCTCGCCATGGCCTCGGCGCCGGTGGCTCCCTCGTCGGGCAGGATGACCAGGAACTCCTCGCCGCCGTAGCGCCCGGCCAGGTCCCCCTCGCGGACCATCTCCTGGAGGTTGGTGGCGAAGCTGGTCAGCACCTGGTCGCCGAACTGGTGGCCATGGCGGTCGTTGAGCTGCTTGAAGTGGTCGAGGTCGATGAACACCAGCGAGAGGTCCTTGCCCGCCTCGCGGCTGCGGTGGAAGCGCTCCTCGAGCCGCTGCTCCAGCCAGGCACGGTTGGCGAGCCCGGTGAGGGGGTCGAGGCGGCTGCTGCGTTCCAGCTCGGCGTGGCGCTCGCGCAGGGCGTCGAGCTCGGCCTGGTGGGCGTCGAGGCGTGCCCCCAGGGCCAGGGTCTGCATGAACAGGTGGCGCTTGGCCTCGGCGAGCATCTCGTGGCTGTCGCGCTGCGGTGGTCGGGTGATCTCCAGCAGCTCGGCCATGCTGGGCAGCTGCTCCTGGAGGTCGGCGAGGATCTCCTCCAGCGACGCCGGCGACAGCGCCTCCAGGGTCTCCAGGCGACGGATCAGGCGGCCGAAGGCACGCTCGGGCGCCTCCGTCAGCCAGCCATCGGCGATCCGCCCGGAGAGGCGCAGGCAGAGGGTGTCGGGGGAAGCCGCCTCGAGCTCGCCGTGGCTGTCGGCGATGCCGCGTGCCAGGTGGGTCGGAATCCCCCAGCTGGCGGCGAGCCAGGCCCCCAGGTCGGCGTGGTCGCAGCCGTAGTGTTCGCGTTCGGCCTGGCACAGGGCGTCGTGGCCGACGGTGGCCTGGATCAGGGCGGCATAGTCGTCGCCGTCGAGGGCCTCGGCGGCGAGGATACCGATGTCCTGGAGCAGGGCGGTGGTGAAGAGGGTGCCGGAGCGTTCCGGGCAGAGCCTCTCCGCCAGGTGACGGGCGGCGAGGGCGGCGATGATCGCCCGCTGCCAGAGGGCGTCCAGGTCGAGGGTGTCGGCGCTGGCCGGGCGGGCCAGTCCGAAGCTCATCACCGCCGCCAGGGTGGCATCCAGGCCGATGCGCGAGACCGCATCGCGGCAGGTGCTGGCCTCGCTGCGCTGCCGGGAGTAGAAGACGCTGTTGGCCAGTGCCAGCAGGCGCAGCGTGAGGGCGGGATCCTCCTCGATGGCCGCGGCGTAGTCGAACAGGCTGGCGTCCGGCCGGCGCGCCACCATCAGCACCCTGGCGACGGCGGCGGGCAGCGAGGGCAGGGTGTGGCAGTCGGCGAGCCGGGCCTGCAGCGAGGCCGGCAGTGGCGGCAGGGGGCAGGAATCCCGGGAGTCCCGGCCGGTTTCGCTTGCTGGTGTCTCGACAGGCGGCATCCGTGACTCCCCGCGTGATCGGTGGTGCGGCCGCCCCGGGGCGTCCGCACCGTGTCGATGTTGATACGGACGTGGCGTCCTGTCTGTATACTTTTTTTTACATGGGGTGCCTCGGAGGGTCAAGCGAAATTAGGGCCTCGCGCCCTCGGTGGGTCAACGCTTCCTCAGCGAGGTATTGAGATGGTCGACCACCTCCGCCCAGTCGGCATCCTCCTCGATGGCCTCGCGGAGGAACTCGGCCTGGCCTTCGTTCCAGCAGGGGGCGTCCGGCAGGGGGATCTCCTCGGGGATCGGGCCGTTGCGTTCGATGAAGCGCTTGATCGCCTCGGGATCGGAGGCGAGGCCCAGCTGCTCGAACAGTTCGCTGAAGGGGTGATCGGGGTGTTCCATGGTGGCGCTCCTTGCAGGGACGAGTCACCTCCACCATAGCCATTTCCGCCCTGGCGTGCCTGACCCGGGTCAACGCTCCCCCACCAGCGGGGTGAGGAAGCGGCGGCGGCGCTCGGCGTCATCCAGGGGCTGGGCCAGCAGGTGCACCAGCTTGGTCAGCGCCGCCTCGGGGGTCATCGCCTCGCCGCACAGGACGCCGGCATCGACGAGGCCCTGGCCGGCGGCGTAGCTGCCCAGCGCGATGCTGCCCAGGGGGCACTGGCTGACGGCGGCGAGCAGCTTGCCCTCGCCGCTGGCCCGGGCCAGCACGCCGAGCAGCGCCGGGTCGTCCGGCACGTTGCCGCCACCCCAGACCTCGAGCAGGGCGCCGCGCAGGCGGTCGTCGTCGAGCCAGGCGGCGACCTGGCGGGCGGTGATGCCCGGCCACAGCACCAGGCGGGCCACGCCACCCTCCGCCAGGGGCGCATAGTCGGGCAGTTCGAAGCGGGGGGCGCCGCGCTGTCGGGTCTCCAGGCCACGGCCGGGGTAGAGCACCACATCGTCGTCGACGCGCTCGCCGAGCAGCGGATAGTTGGGGCTGTCGAAGGCGTCCGCGGCACGGGTGTGCCACTTGCGGGTGCGAACGCCTCGCAGCAGCCGCCCGCAGAAGCCGACCGCCACCTCCTGGAGCGCCGGCTGGGCGGCGAAGTGCAGGGCCGTCTCGACATTGGCCGGAGCGTCGCTGCCGGGGGCCTCCAGCGGCAGCATGGCACCGGTCACCACCAGGGGGCGGTCGAGCCCCTGCAACTGGAAGGCGAGGCTCGAGGCGGTCCAGGCCAGGGTGTCGGTGCCGTGGAGCACCACGATGCCGGCATGGTCGCGATAGCGGGCGGCGACCTCCCGCGCCAGGCGCTGCCAGTCGGCGGGCGTGGCGGCGCTGGAGTCGATCGGGGTCGGCGATTCGACCAGGGTGAAGTCGGGCAGTGCGGCGCGGCGTGCGGGGGGCAGGGCATCCAGGGCGCGGCGCAGCCGGGCCTCGAAGTCGCTCCCCGGCGCCAGGCCCCGGGGGGTCTCCACCATGCCCAGGGTGCCGCCGGTGTAGAGTACCAGCAGGGGACGGTCTGCCGAGGTCATGGGGGCTCCTGTCGCGGGTGAGTTCGGCCCGCATGATACCACCCCTCACTCACGCACTCTTGCCCCCTCGCTGACCTGCTGGCCGGGGTGGGTGATGATCCGCTCGCCCGCCTGGAGACCCGCGACGACCTGGGTGACCAGCCCGCTGCGACGGCCCGTCTCGACGCCTCGCCTCACCGCACGCCCGGCCTCGATGACGAACACCGTCCACTCCCCCTGGTGGCGGAACAGCGCACTGGTGGGGATCTGCAGCACGTCGTCGGCCTCCCAGACGAGGAACTCCAGCTCGACCCGGAAGCCGCTGCCGAGGCCCATGGCGGCCGGGTCGCGGGTGTCGGCGAAGTCGACGATCACCGGTACCCGCTGCTCGTCGACGCCGAGGGCCGAGGTGCGGGTGAAGCCGGCGGGATCGATGCGGCGCACCCTGCCCGCCAGGGGATCGCCGCCCCAGCCGTGGATGCGTACCGCCATCCCCGGCCGCAACCGCACGGCATCCATGGAGAGCAGGTCGGCGCGGATCTCGAGGTCCTCCATCCGCCCCAGCTCGACGACCGGGTCGCCGGGGGCGACGCTGCCCTCGCAGCAGCGGTAGCGGGTGAGGACCACGCCGCCGATCGGCGCGCGGACCTCGAGCTCGGGCTGTCCCGTCGCGTCGCGCTGCCCGCTGGTCACGGCGAGCATGGCGCGGGCGCCCTCGAGCTCGAAGCGGGCGACCTCGACGCTGGAGGCGGCGGCGTTCTCCAGCGCCCGCTGGCGGTCGCGCTCCCTGAGTCGCTGGTCCAGGTCGGCGGTGGAGACCAGGTTGCGCTCGTGCAACTGGCGGTAGCGCTGGTACTCGGCCTCGGCGAAGCGCCGTTCGGCACGCGCCGTCTCGAGGTTGGCCTGGGCGGCCTGCAGCCGTGCCTGGGCCGCCTGCAGGGCGTCCTCGGCCTGCTGGCGGGTGCGCGCATCCAGCGCCGGGGCCGGGCTGGGTTCGAGCCGGAACAGCACCTGCCCCGCTTCCACCGTGTCCCCCACCTCCAGGGTGACCCGCTGCAGGTAGCCGGCGATGGGCACCGAGACGTTCCAGGTGTCGCGCAGTCGCGTGCGTCCCTCCTCGTGGATCGAGTCGACGAAGTGGCCCCGCTCCACCTCGGCGCCGGACACCTCCAGCGGCACCGGGCGGAAGGCCCAGGCCAGCAGTCCCGCTACCAGCAGGGCCACGGCGAGCCACAGCCACCGCCTCGCCGATCGACCGGCCGCTTCGCTCATGCGCTGCCCCCCTTGTCTTCCGTCATGCTACTCCACCGCCTTGAGAACCCGAATCATGTCCAGCCGGCCGAGTCGGCGCAGCACCAGCATGCCCACCACCAGGGAGGCGGCCAGTACCCCGGCGGCCGCGACCCCGAAGGCCCGCGGGGTGAGCACCAGCGGGATGCGGTAGAGGTCGTTGGTGAAGGCCTGGTTCAGCAGGATACTGAAGAGGGTACCGATGGCCCAGCCGGGCGGGATGGCCAGCAGCGTGAGCAGGGCGATCTCGCCGAGCAGGATGCGCGCGACCTCGCCCCGGGAGTAACCCAGCACCTGCAGGGTGGCCAGTTCCCGGGCGCGCTCGGCGAAGGTGACCCGGGCATTGTTGTAGACCACCCCGAAGGCGATGGACCCGGCCAGCCCCACGAAGACCAGGGCCACCACCAGGATGGTCTCGTCCATGTAGTCGCGGATGCCGCGCTCGGCATCGGAGAGCAGCCCGATGGAGGAGACCCGGGGCATGTCCCACAGGGCCTCGTTCAGCGCCCGCTGGCGGTCGCCGTCGACCAGCAGCCAGGCACCGCTGATCGCCGGCCCCTCGCGCATCAGGGCGTTGAGGGTGTCGCGCTGCAGGTAGGCCCCCACGCCGAGGGGCTCGTCCACCAGCGCCACCAGGGGCAGCGCCAGGCGCCGCCGCTGTCCCTCCATGATGGCCACCTCCAGGGTGTCGCCGACCCCGGCGTCCAGCTCCTCGGCGAGGAAGCGGGTCATCATCAGGCCTTCCGCGGGCAGTCGCTGGGCAGTGCCATCGGCGTCCAGCACCTGGCGCAGGCGGGGCTGCGCGTCCATGCCCAGCAGGCTGGTGCGGTACTCGCGGTGGCCATGGACCAGGGTGGCGGGGACCCGTCGCCAGGTCTCCACCGCCAGCACGCCGGGCAGGTGGCGAAGCTCGCCGGCGGCGCGCGCCGGCGTGACCTCGCCGAAGGTGAGCTCGATGTCCATGCGCAGCACCTGTCCGTACTGCTGGTCGAGCATCTCGTCCAGGGCGTCGAGCTGGTAGGCCCCCATCAGCAGCAGCCCGCAGGAGAGGGCGATGCCGATCACCGAGAGGCTGGCCTTGGCCGGGTGGCGGGCGAGGTGGCGCAGGATCATGCGCCCTTCGCTGCCGAGCAGGGCCGCGGGCAGGACGCGCTCCAGCCAGGTGCGGCGGAAGCGGTGGGGCGCCGGTGGCCGCATGGCCTCGGCGGGCGGGCGGCCGACGGCACGCCACACTGCGTGCCAGGTGCCGGTCAGCGCGGCCAGGGCCGCCACCAGCAGGGAGAGCCCCAGGGCCCAGGCGGGCACCCGGAAGTGCATCTCGGGGAAGCGGAAGTACGCGTGGTAGATCCCCGCCAGGGCATCGGCGGCCCAGGCCCCCAGGACCACCCCGAGGGCCCAGCCGGCCAGCACGATCAGCCCGGCGAGCAGGCCGTAGTGCAGGGCGAGGTCGGCGTCGCCGTAGCCGAAGGCCTTGAGGACCGCCAGCTGTTCGCGCTGGGTCTGGATGATCCGCCCCATCACCACGTTGAGCAGGAAGGCCGAGACCGCCAGGAAGATGGTCGGCAGGACGGTGGCCTGGAGTCGCTGCTGGGCCAGCTCCTCCTCGATGAAGCGGTGGGACTGCTGGTCGTGCCGGGTCTGGGCGCCGGTGCCGCCGTAGCGGGCCAGGGCCAGGTCCAGGGCGTCGATCACCGCGTCCACGCTGGCGCCGGCCTGGAGGGACAGGGTCAGGTCGTTGAAGGCGCCTTCCATGCCGTAGGCGTTGGCCAGGGCGCGCCGGTTCATCCACAGCACGGCGTAGCGCCGGTAGTCGGGCATGAGGTCGGTAGGGGCGGCCTGGTAGAGGTGCTCGGGGCTCAGCGCGATGCCGCTGAGCCGCAGGCGGGTGCGGCGGCCGTCGATGATCGCCTCGACCTCGTCGCCGGGGCCCAGGCGGTGGGCCTCGGCGAAGGCGTCGCTGACCACCGCCTGGTCGTCGCGGCCGGGTTCCGGCAGGCTGCCGGCGACCAGCTGCAGGCGGTTGAGGGTGGGTTGGCGGCCATCGGGGATGGAGGAGAGCAGGCCGCGGATGGGGTCGTCGAAGCCGTCGACGGCCAGGCGCACCGGGGCGCGCACGCGCGGCTCGATCAGGTTGACCCCCTCGATGGCCTGCAAGCGTTCCACCAGGCCCAGGGGCGCGCGCTTGACGCCGGCGAAGACCTCGGCGAAATGGTGGCTGGCGTAGAAGCGGTCCCGGGAACTGGAGAGCGCCTCCAGGGTGGTGACCGACAGGATCAGCGTCATCACGCCACTGGCGATGACCACGGCGATCGCCAGCGCCTGGCCCTTGAGGCGCCAGAGGTCGCGGAGCAGCTTGAGGTGCAGCGCCTTCATCGTGGGCTCACCAGTGCAGCTGGTCGGCGGGGCGACGCTCGGCGTTGACGTGGATCTCGTCGACCCGGCCGTCGCGCAGGCGAATGATGCGGTGGGCCATCTCGCCGATCACCTCGTTGTGGGTGATGATCGCCACCGTGGTGCCGGTGGTGCGGTTGATCCGCTCGAGCACCTCGAGCACGCGGATCCCGGTACGGAAGTCCAGCGCGCCGGTGGGCTCGTCGCAGAGCAGCACGTCGGGCTGCTTGGCGATGGCGCGGGCGATGGCCACGCGCTGCTGCTCGCCTCCGGAGAGTTGCGACGGGAAATGGTCGAGGCGCTGCTCGAGGCCGACCAGGGTGAGTGCCGCCTCCGGGGACATGGGGGAGTGGGCGATGTCGGTGACGATCGCCACGTTCTCCCGGGCCGTGAGGCTGGAGATGAGGTTGTAGAACTGGAAGACGAAGCCCACATGCCGGCGCCGGAAACGCGTCAGCTCGCGTCGCGAGGCGCGGGTGAGGTCGTGCTCCTGCCCATGCCGGTCGACGTAGCACACGCTGCCCTCGCTGGCGATGTCGAGCCCGCCCATGATGTTCAGCAGGGTCGACTTGCCCGACCCCGAGGCGCCGAGCATGACCACCAGTTCACCGCGGTAGAGTTCCAGATCGACCCCCTGCAGGGCCCTGATGCTGACCTCGCCCATCCGGTAGAGGCGGGTCAGCCCCCGGGTCGCGAAGACGACCTCCCTGCGCTGCTCCATGTCGGCGGTGTCCCTCGCGCGCTCGGTTCGCCCTGAGTCTAGCAGCTCGGGGCTGTCATCCGTTACATGGGGGGTCATCCTCCCCTGTGGGAACCAACCCCTACCAGGCAGGCATTGGCCTCCCTGTGGGAGCCGCGCTTTGCGGGGCGATGCGGCGCTGGCGGTCGGCAGCCGCGCTGGCGGTTTCCGCCGGGGCGCCTGGCGGCGCCAATCGCGCAGAGAATCTGCGCACACAGGGGCGCTGGCGGTCAACCGCCGCCGAGGCGGGGATTTTCCTGCCTGTGGGAGCCGCGCTTTGCGGGGCGATGCGGCGCGCAGCGCCGCTGGCGGTTGCCGCCGGGGCGCCTGCGGCGCCGATCGCGCAGAGAATCTGCGCTTGTACAGGGGCGCTGGCGGTCAGCCCCGGGTGACCAGCCGTCCCGCGTCGTCGATTTCCAGGCGGCGGTTGCGCCCGGCGAGCCAGGCGAAGCTGGCGGCGGTGGCCGTCACCAGCAGCAGCACCAGGGTCACCACGGGCAGGCCGACCTCGAGCTGCAGCATCACCCCCACGCCCAGCGGGCCCAGCGCTGCCAGGGTATAGCCGCCGCCCTGGGCGAGGCCGGAGAGCTTGCCGGCCAGCCGCGAGTTGCCGGTACGCAGCACGATCAGCGTCAGTGCCAGGCTGAAGCTGCCGCCCTGTCCGAGCCCGAGCAGCACCACCCCGACCCAGCGCCAGCCCAGCGGCCCGGCGAGCAGGATCCACAGACCCGCCGCCACGCAGCCGAGCACCAGCAGCAGCGCCGGGCGCTGGTCGCGTCCGAGGCGCGCCAGCCAGGGGGCGCCCAGGGCCGAGACGAGCTGCACCATCACCGAGGTGCCCATCATCCAGCCGGCCTCGGCCTCGCCGTAGCCGCGGGCCAGCAGCAGGGTGGGCAGCCAGCCGAAGACGATATAGGCCAGCGACGACTGGGAGCCCATCATCAGCATGACCTGCCACGCCAGCGGCTGGCCGAGGAGGTCGCGCATCGAGCCGGCGGCGCCCGGCACCGTGACCGCGACCCGGCGACGCGGCATCAACGCCAGCCAGGCCACCAGGGCCAGGGCGGCCAGCGCCGACCAGCTGGCCAGGCTGGCGTGCCAGCCCCCCAGGGCATTGGCCAGGGGGATGCTGAGCCCCGCGCCCAGGGCGCCGCCCAGGCAGAGCGCCATGGTGTAGACCCCGGTCATCAGGTCGGCCCCGCCGGGCAGCTCGCGCTTGACCAGGGCCGGCAGCAGGGTGCCGGCCACGCCGATGGCGGCGCCGACCATCAGGGTGCCGGCGAACAGCAGCTGGGAGAGCGGGGCGCCACGCAGCAGCAGGCCGGCGGCCAGCAGCAGCAGGGCGGCGGCCAGGGTGCGTTCGGGGCCGAGACGCTTGGAGAGCCAGGGGGCCAGGGGAGCGAAGAGGCCGAGGCAGAGCACCGGCAGGGTGGTCAGGGCGCCGATGGCGAGCGGCGAGAGCCCGGTGTCCTGCTGGATGCGGGCCAGCAGCGGTGCCAGGGAGGAGAGGGCGGGGCGCAGGTTGAGCCCCACCAGTACCATCAGCATCACGAAGACCACCACCGTCCGGCGACGGTCGGTGGTGGTCGGTTCAGCGTCCCTCTTCATCCCCGGACAGGGTCCGGCTTGCCGGGGGGTGTGCGATGGGGCCGACGTGAGTCCATGGTCACTCCTTGCGCCTGTCCGTTACGGGAGCGAATGGGATTCGCCGCGGCGGCTGCACGACGCCGGGCGCGGTTCAGGCCTGGCGGGAGCCCTGGCCGCGGCCTCGACGACGACGCGGCGCGCGTGCCTCGTCGCCTCCGGTGCGCTGGCCGCCGGCGTTGCCGCCGCGCGCGGACTGGCCGCCACGCCCCTGGCCCTGGCCGCCACGGCCACCGCCACCGCCGCGGCGATTGCGGCCGTTCTCGATCGGCTCGGGCCTGGCGTTGGGGTCGGGTTCGAAGCCGGGCTCGATGCGCTTCTCCAGGTCGCGCTTGATCAGCCGCTCGATCCCCTTGAGCAGCCCGTGCTCGTCGACGCAGACCAGCGACACGGCCTGGCCCTCGCTGCCGGCGCGGCCGGTGCGGCCGATGCGGTGGACATAGTCCTCGGCCACGTTGGGCAGCTCGAAGTTGACCACGTGGGGCAGCTCGCTGATGTCGAGGCCGCGGGCCGCGATATCGGTGGCCACCAGCACCTGCAGGTCGCCGGTCTTGAAGGCCGCCAGCGCCCTGGTGCGGGCCGACTGGCTCTTGTTGCCGTGGATCGCCATGGCCGGGATGTCCTGCTTGCTGAGCTGTTCGGCCAGGCGATTGGCACCATGCTTGGTGCGGGTGAAGACCAGCACCTGGTGCCAGTCATGCTCGGTGATCAGGTGGGCCAGCAGCTCGCGCTTCTTCTCGCGGTCGACGCGGTAGATGGCCTGGTCGACGAGCTCGGCGGTGGTGTTGCGGCGGGCCACCTCGATCATCGCCGGGTCGTCGAGCAGCTTGCCGGCGAGCTGCTGGATCTCGTCGGAGAAGGTCGCCGAGAACAGCAGGTTCTGGCGCTTCTCGGGGAGCACCCGGAGGATCTTCTTGATGTCGTGGATGAAGCCCATGTCGAGCATGCGGTCGGCTTCGTCGAGCACCAGGATCTCGACCTTCGACAGGTCCACGTGCTTCTGCTGGTGCAGGTCGAGCAGGCGACCGGGGGTGGCCACCAGCACGTCGAGGCCCGGGCGGATGGCATCCACCTGGGGCTGCTGGCCGACGCCGCCGAAGATCACGTGGGAGCGCAGCTTCAGGTGGCGGCCGTAGTCGGCGACGCTCTCGCCCACCTGGGCGGCGAGTTCGCGGGTGGGGGTCAGCACCAGGGCGCGCACCTGGCGCTTGCCGGGACGCGACCCGTCGGCCAGCCGCTGCAGCAGCGGCAGGGTGAAGCCGGCGGTCTTGCCGGTGCCGGTCTGGGCACTGGCCAGCAGGTCGCCACCCGCCAGCACGGCGGGAATCGCCTGGCGCTGGATCGGGGTGGGAACGGTATAGCCCTGTTCTTCGACAGCGCGAAGCAGTTCGGCACGCAGGCCGAGTTCGGAAAAGGTCATGCGGTCTCCGCAGAGACGCCCCGATCGCGCCACGCAGGCGATGCGGCGTGGCCAGTCCCGGGCCGGGGCGTGGATAAGGAATCTGGCGCGGCAGGAGGGACAAGCGATCGCCGCGTCGGTGCATTATGCCACAGGATCGCGCTCAGCGCAGCCGTTCGATTGCCGTGGCGATCCGGTCGGCCACCGTGTCCCAGCCGCGCCCCAGGGCGCGGACCAGCGCCGGGTAGCCGTCGGCCTCCAGTTCGGTCTCGACGCGGAAGCCGTCCATGGCCAGCAGGCGACCGCCGGCACCGCGCACCTGCCACTGGCCGCTGGCCACGGCCAGGCCGTCGTGGCGCCCCTGGAAGCGATCCACCTCGAGGCGCAGGCTGAGCGCCTCGGCCCCGGGGTCGCTGCCGTCGTCGAGCAGCACCCGGGTGTCGGGCAGGCGGGCGGCCAGGCGGGCGCGCAGGCCGCGCTCGAGCTGGCGGCCCAGGGCCTCGGCCCACTGGTGCTCCCGGGCCTCGACCAGGGTGATGTCGTCGAGCTGGAAGACGATGCCGTCGACATCCAGGTAGTGGGCCAGGCGCGGCGGGCGCACCAGCAGCAGGTGCTCGGCCTCGGCTCCGGCGACGGCGTCCTGCTGGCTCACGGGCAGGGTGTAGCGCTGGGGAGCCGGGCTCGAGGCGGCACAGCCGCCGAGCCAGAGCATCGCCAAGGCGACACCGATCCATCTGCTTGCCATCATCGTGTCGGCTCCTTGTGCGGGGGTCCCTCGGGGTCAGTCACGGCGGGGTGCCCGCGGTTGCGGGTCCTCGGTCTCCAGGCTGTCGAACAGCAGCGCCCGCGGGTTCTCGCTCAGGGTGCGGGCCACCGGCTGCAGGTCGCGCATCAGCCGGTCCAGGCGATCCACGGCGCCGGTCAGCTCCCGGTAGGCGGCGGATTCCGGCGACAGCCCCTGCAGGGTCGCGCGCAGCTCCTCCAGGGTGGCATTGAGGTTGCCCGGCATCTCGCGGGTGCCGGGGTCGTCGAGCAGCCCCTGCAGCGAGGCGGTGAGCGCCCGCACCTCGCCGAGCATCGCCTCGGAGGCCGAGAGGTTGCGGTCGAGGCCGGCCAGCAGCGGCTCGATGTCGAGCCCGTTGAGCTTGTCGAGCAGGTCGGTGACCTGGGCCTCGATCCGGGCGAACCCCCCGGGGGTGGTGGGGAAGACGCGGCGCTCGGCGAAGGTCTCGACGGTGACGTCGTCGGCCAGGTCGCGGTGGAAGTTGAGGTCCACGAACATCGCGCCGGTGAGCAGGTTGCCGCTCTTGAGCGAGGCGCGCAGGCCGAAGTCGAAGAGGCGGTCGAAGCGTTCCCGCCAGTCGTCCAGGTCGAGCTCCTCGCCGGTGACGCCGATGCGCTGGGGCTCGATGCGGATCAGCACCGGGATGGCGAACCGTGAGCGAGCGTCGGGCTGGGGGGCGCTGAAGTTCCAGGGCACCGCGGCCACGGTGCCGATGCGTACGCCGCGGAACTCCACCGGGGCGCCGCGGGAGAGGCCGCGTACCGTGTCGTCCACCAGCAGCACGTACTCCAGGTAGCGGTTGAAGGTGCCCTGGCGGGCGCTGTCCTCGTCGGCGTAGAGGTTGAAGGTGACGTCGGGCTGGATCGCCCTGCCCAGCGGCATGTCGTCGGGGACGCCGAAGGCGACACCGCCGCCGAGCAGCGCCTCGAGGGATTCCACGTTGACCCGGATGCCTTCGGTATCGAGGCGCAGGTCGATGCCGCTGGCCGACCAGAAGCGCGTGGTGTCGGTGACCAGGGTGTCGTAGGGCGCCTCGATGAATACCCGGTGCAGCATGCGCCGGGTCTGGGCGTCGAACTGGGTGTCCTCGATGCGGCCCACGGTGTAGCCCTGATAGGTCACCGGATCCCCGACCCGCAGCGAATTGCCCAGCTGGCTGACCAGGTTGATGCGCAGACCGTCTGCCCCGGCGGGCGCCACGGGCGGCTGGTCGCTGACCTGGAACTCGCGGGTGGCTCGCTCGCTGGCGCCCGGCTCGAGCTGGATATAGGCCCCGGAGAGCACCGTGCCCAGGCCGCTGATGCCCTCCCGGCCGATGCGCGGCTTGACCACCCAGAAGCGGCTGTCCTCGACCAGCATCGCCTCGGTGTCGGGGCTCATGCGGGCGGTGATCTCGGCGGTGGCCAGGTCCTCGGAGAGGTTGACGCGCTCGACCCGGCCGACCTCGACGTTGCGGGTCTTGATCAGGGTACTGCCGGCCTCGATCCCCTCGGCGTTGCTCATCACCAGGGTGATCAGCGGGCCGCGGCTGCGGTAGTTGTCGTAGACCAGCCAGGCACCGATCAGGATCGCCACGATCGGCACGATCCAGATCGGCGATAGGCGTGCCTGGGGCGTGGCCCTGGCCCGGTGCATGTCGCGTTCCGGGGTGTCGTCGCTGCGCGGCGTGTCGCTCATCCGGGCATTCCTCGTGGTGGGCCCGGGCTGCGGCGGCGGGATCGACGCGGCAGGGGCGGGTCCCAGATCAGTCGGGGGTCGAAGGTCATGGCGGCCAGCATGGTGATCACCACCACCGAGCCGAAGGCCAGGGCAGCGGGGCCGGGGGTGATCGACATCAGCGAGCCGGCGCGGATCAGCGCCACCAGGATGGCCACCACGAAGACGTCGACCATCGACCAGCGGCCGATGAACTCGGTGAGCCGGTAGAGTCGCGTGCGGGTGTTGGCATTGAGCTCGTCGCTGCGCTCCACCACCAGGCAGAGCCAGGCCAGCGCCACCAGCTTGCCCACCGGCACGATCACGCTGGCGACGAAGATCACCCCGGCCACCGGCCAGGAGCCCATCTGGATCAGCTCGACCACGCCGCCGATGATGGTGGAGGGAGAGCTCTGCCCCAGGCTGGTGGTGGTCATGATCGGATAGAGGTTGGCGGGGATGTACATCACCGCGGCCGCGGCGATCAGCGCCCAGGTGCGCTGCAGGCTGTGGGGCAGGCGGGCATGGAGCCGTTCGCCGCAGCGTCGGCAGTGGCTGCGGCCGCTGTCCTCCAGGCGGTTGACCAGCCCGCAGGTGGCGCAGCCGGCGAGCCCCTGGGGGGCGGCGGGCTCCCCGGTCCGTGCGCCCTCGGGCGCCCGTGGCTCGCCGGCCAGGGAGAACCACATCCAGTCGGAGTCGATGGACTGGGTGGTGACCAGCAGCAGCAGGGCGAAGACGCAGAAGGCCCAGAACGACATGCCGAGCTCGACCTGTGCCATGCCGGCCACCTTGATGAGGCTGACCAGGGCGCCGATGATGAAGACGTCCGCCATCATCCAGGGGTTCAGGTGGGCGAGCGAGCGCGCGATGCTGCGGCTGGCCGGCAGCGCCGCGTCCCTGAGCAGGCCGAGCTGCAGCCAGATCACGCCCAGCAGGTAGACCGCCGGCAGCACGATGATGGTGAGGATCACCGCGATGGCGACGACGGGCTGGTGGAAGCCGATCAGGGTGGTGGCGGTCTGGGAGAGTTCGATCCGGTTGCCGATGCCGCCCACGGTGAAGCTGACGAAGGGGAAGGAGACGGCCATGGCCAGGGCCAGCAGGGCCGCGAGGGCCAGTGCCATGCTGCGCTGGGCCGGGCGATAGTGTCGCTTGACCAGGGTGTGGCCACAGCGCGGGCAGTCGGCCTTCTCGCCGGGGCGCAGCGGCGGCAGGGCCACGAGCCAGTCGCACTCGTGGCAGGCGCGCAGGCGTCGACGCGAGGTGCGAACCTCGGGCGGGGAGCGATCCACCAGGGGCTCGCCCCGAGGCAGGGCCGGGACTCGAACGTGACGCTTGGGCACCGCGGCTGTCACCCTCCCTGAGGTGGTCGGCCTGGCGTGGCTGACCGTGGGAAGAAAGTGTGACACGTTGACCCGGGCGACACCATAGTCAAACATGCACCCCTGAATGTTCCAGAGGCGATGAGATGATCCTTCCCGCAGTGGGAGTGGTGGCAGGCCTGATCCTGCTGGTATGGAGCGCGGAGCGCTTCGTCGACGGGGCGGCGGCGACCTCCCGGCGGCTGGGGCTCTCGCCGTTGCTGATCGGCATGCTGGTGATCGGCTTCGGCACCTCGGCGCCGGAGCTGATGGTGTCGGCCCTGGCGGCGGGACAGGGCAACCCCGGCCTGGCCCTGGGCAACGCCTACGGCTCCAACATCGCCAATATCGGCCTGATCCTGGGGCTGCTTGCGCTGCTTGCGCCGCTGTCGGTGCACTCGGCGGTGATCCGCCGGGAACTGCCCTTGCTGGGCGGCGTGACCCTGCTCTCGGCACTGCTGATGTGGGGGGGCGTCATCGGCCGCTGGGAAGGGGCACTGCTGCTGGCCCTGCTGGCCGGCTTCATCGGCCTCAGCATCTTCCGTGCCCGGCGCGACATGGCCGATCCCCTGGCCGCGGAGACCGAGGAGAGCCTGGCGGTCCACCCCATGTCCCTGGGGGCGGGGCTGGCCTGGACGGGCATCGGCCTGGTGCTGCTGGTGGTCAGTTCGCGGATCCTGGTGTGGGGCGCGGTGGAGATCGCCCTGGGGTTCGGCGTCAGCGACCTGATCATCGGCCTGACCGTGGTGGCGGTGGGGACCTCGCTCCCCGAGCTGGCCTCGTCGATCAGTGCCCTGCGGCGTCGCGAGCATGACCTGGTGCTGGGCAATGTGGTGGGGTCGAACCTCTTCAACACCCTGGGGGTGGTGGGGCTCGCGGCGGTGATCGCCCCGATCCAGGTGGGTGCCGAGGTGCTGCTGCGCGACTGGAGCCTGATGACGGCCATGACCGCCATGCTGGCCGTCTTCGCCCTGGGCTGGCGGGGCCGCGAGGGGCGGATCAACCGGCTGGAGGGGGCCGCCCTGCTGACGATGTACCTGGCCTATACCGGCTGGATGGTCCATCTGGTGCTGCGTGGCGGCGCCTGACGCCCCGCTGCGACAACGCGACACAGCGATAAGCGACAACTTCTGGTCACATTTCGGTTCCATAATCGTAAGATAACCATGTCATCTGTCATAAGCTTAGTTTAATTGGTTATTTTAGCGGGGCGTCATGGTGCCTCGCGCCTGAGCTAGGCTGACGGGACGTGGGGTCGAGGTGGAATGCGTCACGGCGAGGCGGGCATGAGCCGAGCCGGAGGCACAAGAGCACCAGCGAGTGCATCCGCATCCCTTGCGACGTTCTCGAACTCATCGCACAAACGAGGCATGCGTCATGGAACTGGATCCGCTACTGTTGTCGCGATTGCAATTCGCCTTCGTGGTCTCCTTCCACGCCATCTTCCCGGTGTTCACCATCGGCCTGGCGTCCTACATCGCCGTGCTACACGGCCTCTTCTACAAGACGGAGAATCCGGCCTGGGATCGCCTGGCGCTGTTCTGGACCCGCGTCTTTGCCGTGGTATTCGGCATGGGCGTGGTCTCGGGCATCGTCATGTCCTTCCAGTTCGGCACCAACTGGAGCAACTTCTCCCAGGCGTCGGCCAACTTCCTGGGGCCGGTGCTGAGCTACGAGGTGATCACGGCCTTCTTCCTCGAGGCGGCCTTCCTCGGCGTGCTGCTGTTCGGCCGCGGCAAGGTCCCCCAGGGGGTGCACCTGTTCGCTGCCATCATGGTGGCCACCGGCACCTTCATCTCGTCGTTCTGGATCCTCTCGGCCAACAGCTGGATGCAGACACCGGCCGGCGTGGAACTGATCGACGGCAGCTTCCGCATCACGGCCTGGGGCGAGGCGATCTTCAACCCCTCCTTCTGGTACCGCTTCATGCACATGGGCCTGGCGTCCTTCCTCACCGGCGGCTTCGTGGTGGCCGGGGTCAGCGCCTGGTACCTGCTGCTTCGCCGTGACGTGGAGGCCAACCGCAAGGCGCTCTCCATGTGCCTGTGGCTGCTGCTGGTGCTGACCCCGACCCAGGCGCTGGTGGGCGACTTCCACGGCCTCAACACCCTGGAGCACCAGCCGACCAAGGTGGCGGCCATGGAGGGCAACTGGGAGACGCGCAGCCATGTGCCGCTGCTGCTGTTCGCCATTCCCGACCAGGAGGCACAGACCAACCGCTTCGAGATCGGTATCCCGAGCCTCGCCAGTGTCATCCTCAAGCACAGCCCGTCCGGCGTGGTGCCGGGCATCAGCGAGGCGCCGCCCGAGGAGCAGCCGCCGGTGGCCATCGTGTTCTGGTCGTTCCGCATCATGGTCGCCATCGGCTTCCTGATGATCGGCGTGGCGATCGCCGGGCTCTGGCTGCGCCGCGGTGGCCGGGTCTACGAGCATCGTGGCTTCCTGCAGGTGCTGCGGTGGATGACCATCACGCCCTTCATCGCCGTGCTGGCGGGCTGGATCGTCACCGAGGTGGGCCGGGCCCCCTGGCTGGTCTACGGCATGATGACCCACGCCGAGGGGCTGACGCCGTCGCTCACCGGCGGGATGGCGCTGTTCACGCTGATCGGCTACGTGCTGGTCTACTCCGTGGTGTTCTGGGCCGGGGTCTACTACCTGACCCGCGTCGTGCGCAACGGCATGCTGCCGGAAGAGGAGCGCGACACCGTGACGGGCGAGGTCGAGCGTGCCAAGCGCCCGTTCTCCGCCGCCCACACCACCTTCGAGCAGGATGCTGCCCCGACCTGGAGGAAATGACCCATGGAAATGTTCGATCTCTCGCTGATCTGGGCGCTCATCATCGGTTTCGGCGTGATCATGTACGTGGTCATGGACGGCTTCGACCTGGGGGTGGGCATCCTCTTCCCCTTCGCACCGGACGAGGAATCCCGGGACGTGATGATGAACTCGGTGGCTCCGGTGTGGGACGGCAACGAGACCTGGCTGGTGCTGGGCGGCGCCGGGCTGCTGGGGGCCTTCCCGCTGGTCTACTCGGTGTTCCTGCCGGCCCTCTACATCGGCGTCTTCCTGATGCTGGCGGGGTTGATCTTCCGCGGTATCGCCTTCGAGTTCCGCTTCAAGTCGCATCGTAACCGCCGCTGGTGGAACCGCGCCTTCTGCGGGGGCTCGGCGGTGGCGGCCTTCGCCCAGGGCGTCGTGGTGGGCGCCTACATCCAGGGCTTCGCCGTGGTGGACTTCGTCTACGTCGGCGGTCCCCTGGACTGGCTGACCCCCTTCACCGTGCTCACCGGCCTGGGACTGATGTCGGGTTATGCGCTGCTCGGCGCCACCTGGCTGATCCTCAAGAGCGAGGGGCACGTGCAGGCGTGGGCGTACCGCATCACGCCGCCGCTGCTGGCCGTGGTGCTCACCGTGTTCCTGATCATCAGCCTGTGGACCCCCTTCGTGAACCCGGACGTCTGGTCACGCTGGTTCGACAATATCCAGCTGATCTGGATCCTGCCCGGCCTGGCCCTGCTGTGCGCCTTCGTGGTGTTCCGCTCGGTCCAGCGGCGCAGCGAGGGGCTGCCCTTCGTAGCGACCCTGGGGGTCTTCATCTTCACCTACCTGGGCCTGGTGGTGAGCAAGTGGCCGGTGATCGTGCCGCCCAACTACACCATCTGGGATGCCGCCTCGGCGCCCGAGTCGCAGCTCTTCCTGCTGATCGGCACGCTCTTCGTCATTCCCATCGTGATGGCCTATACCGCCTGGACCTACTGGGTCTTCCGCGGCAAGGTCAAGGTGGGCGAGGGCTACCACTGACCCCATGACGGAAACCACGTCTGCCGGCGCCGCGCTGACCCCGCGGCGCTGGCTCGATGAGCTGGCCTCCCGCGAGCGCCGACTGCTGGGACTGGCGACCCTCGCCGGCGTGCTGGCGGGGGCGCTCACCCTGGTGCAGATGGGCCTGCTCGCCTGGCTGGTCGCCGCGCTGCTGGCCGGCGAGGGGCCGGGCGAGCTGCTGGGGCACTTTGCCGGGCTGCTGGCGCTGCTGCCGTTGCGGGCCCTGGCCCAGTGGGGACAGGAGACGGCCGGGCTGGAGGCCAGCCTGCGCATCCGCCGCCGGGCGCGAGCGGAGCTGCTCGACCACCTGGCGCGGCTGGGGCCGGTGCGGCTGGGGTCGCGCCACTCGGCGTCGCTGGCCAACCAGCTGGTGGAGCAGGTGGAGGCGCTGGACGGCTACTTCGCCCGCTTCCTGCCCCAGCTGCGCATTGTGCTGGTGCTGCCGCTGCTGATCCTGGTGGTGGTGGTCCGGCTCGACTGGCTGGCGGCGCTCTTCCTGCTCGTCTCCGCCCCCTTGATCCCGCTGTTCATGGCGCTGGTCGGCATGGGCGCCGAACGGCTCAACCGCGACCAGTTCGCCGCCGTGGCCAGGCTCTCCGGCCACTTCATCGACAGGGTGCGCGGCATCACCACCCTGCAGCTGTTCGGGCGCACCCGGGAGGCCACGGCCGAGGTGCATGCCGCCGCCGACGACTATCGGCGGCTGAGCATGCGCACCCTGCGCCTGGCCTTCCTCTCCTCGGCGGTGCTCGAGTTCTTCGCCTCGGTGGCGATCGCCGTGGTGGCGATCTACGTGGGCTTCGGCCTGCTCGGCTACATCGACTACGGTCCGTCGCCCGAGCTCACCCTCTTCTCCGGCCTGCTGGTGCTGCTGCTGGCGCCGGAGTTCTTCCAGCCCCTGCGCACCCTGTCGCAGCACTACCATGACCGGGCCGCGGCACTGGGGGCGGCGGATGGCCTGGTGGCGCTGCTCGGCGAGGCGCCCGACCCCGTGCGCGCCGAAGGCCACCGGCGGGTCCCGCCGGGCCCCGGCGAGCTGGTGCGCCTGGCCGGGGCCACGGTGGCCTACCCCGGCCGGGGGACCGTGCTGGGGCCGCTGGACCTGGTGGTGAGGCCGGGGGAGGTGCTGGTCGTGACCGGGCCCTCCGGCGCGGGCAAGTCGACCCTGCTGCAGCTGCTCGCCGGTTTCGTCGGCCCCGGGTCGGGGGAGTGCCGGCTGGCCGACGACCTGGCCTTCGCCTGGATGGACCAGCGGCCGCTGCTGATCCAGGGCAGCCTGGCCGACAACCTGCGCCTGGCGGCACCCGAGGCCGACGAGCCCGCCATGCGGGCGGCGCTCGGCCGCGCGGGCCTCGGCGAGCTGGTGGCCGGCCTGCCGCAGGGGCTGGCGACCCCGCTCGGTGAGCGCGGGGTCGGTCTCTCGGGGGGGCAGGCCCAGCGCCTGGCCCTGGCCCGGGTGTTCCTCTCGCCGGCGCCGCTGGTACTGCTCGACGAGCCCACCGCCAGCCTGGACAGCGACACCGAGGCCCGGGTCGTCGAGGCCCTGGCCGAGCTGGCCGGGGCGGGGCGCACCCTGGTGATCGCCACCCACCACCCGGCACTGATGGCGCTGGGGGATCGCCGCCTCGAGCTGGCGGCGGGGCAGCCTGACGAGGCGGCGGCGCAGGAGGTTCCGCATGGCTGATCCGCGGCGCAACGATGACCTGCTCACCACCCTGGCGCCCTGGCTGCGACTGCTCGGGCAGCGGCAGGGGCGGTTGCTGGCGGGCACGGCCCTGATGGCGCTGACGCTGTTCTCCGCCGTTGGCCTGCTGGCGCTCTCCGGCTGGTTCATCACCGCCAGCGCCCTGACCGGCCTCGCCCTGGCGGTCGGGCTGGCGGCCAGCCTGGATGTCTACGTGCCCGGGGGCGGCATTCGCTTCTTCGCCGTGACCCGTACCGTCTCGCGCTACCTCGAGCGTCTCTACAACCACGACACCGTGCTGCGGCTGCTGGCCGATCTGCGCAGCCGACTCTTCGGGGTGCTGGCGGGGCTGGACGAACGCACCCTGTCGCGGCGCCGGGCCAGCGACTGGTTGCATCGCCTGACCGCCGACATCGACACCCTCGACAGCCTCTACCTGCGGCTGCTGGCTCCCCCGGCGGTGGCGGTGCTGGCCGTGCTCGGCCTGGGCGGCTTCCTGGCCCTGTGGTCGCCCGCGGCCGGTGCGGCGGTGATCGTGCTGCTGGGCCTGGCCCTGGCCTGGATCACCCTGGGCCAGGCGCGTCTCGGCATGGCCATCAGCCACCGCCAGGTCGCCGACCTGGAACGGCTCCGCGGGCGGCTGATCGAGCAGGTGCAGGGCCTCGCCGAGCTGGAGGCCTACGCCAGCCTGGCGGACCATCGGCGCCGACTCGCGGCCATCGAGGCGCGCATCGAGGACGACCAGCGGCGGCTCGGCCAGCGGGCGGCGCTGGGCAATGCCCTGGTCGGCGTGGCGCTGGGCATGACCCTGGTGGCGGTGCTGTGGCTGGCCGCCCGGGCCCATGATGTCGGTGGCCTCTCCGGGCCCCTGGTGGTGATGATGGCGCTGGCGGTACTGGCCATGAACGAGGCGCTCGCCGCGCTGCCCATGGCCTTCACCCGCCTGGGCGCCACCCGGGCGGCCGCCGAGCGCCTCAACCGCCTGGAAGCCGCCCGCTCGCCCCGGCTGGCGGCGGCCGGGACGCTTCCGCCGGGCCCGCCGGCCGTGTCGCTGGAGGGGGTCTCGCTGCGTTATCCCGGCGCCCTGGCACCAGCCCTCGACCGGCTCGACCTGGCCCTGGCGCCGGGCGAGCGGCTGGCCATCTGCGGCGTCTCGGGGGCGGGCAAGTCCAGCGTCGCCGCCCTGCTGAGCGGCCGCCTCGAGGCCACGGCGGGGCGGGTCTGCCTGGCGGGCATCGAGATCGGGGCGCTGTCGCCCGACCGGCTGGCCGAGCGGGTGGCGATGCTGACCCAGCGGGTCGACCTGTTCGACGCCAGCCTGGCCGCCAACCTGCGTATCGCCGCGCCGGACGCCGAGGAGCCACGGCTCCGGGAGGCGCTGGAGGCGGTGGAACTGGGCGAGTGGGCCGAGGCGCTGCCCCGGGGGCTCGAGACCCGCGTCGGGGAGGGCGGCCGCCAGCTCTCGGGGGGCCAGGCGCGCCGCCTGGCGCTGGCACGCCTGTGGCTGCGTGACCCGGACCTGGTGATCCTCGACGAACTCTTCGCCGGCCTGGATGCCGGAACCGCCAGGCGCATCGCCGGGCGTCTCGATCGCTGGCTGGTTGGCCGCACGGTGGTCTATCTGGTGCATCAGCTCGGCGAGGGGGTCGACCCCCCGGGGATCGACCGGCAGCTGACGTTGTAAGCCCGGACTTTGCGCAAACGGTCAGTTTATTTCAGGATACGGTAAATGACCGTTGGAGAGGTGAGTCATGCGCGCGTTCCTCGAGGGCCTGCCCAAGGCCGAACTGCACCTGCATATCGAGGGCTCCCTGGAGCCCGAGCTGATGTTCGAACTGGCCGAGCGCAACCGGGTGCGGCTTCCCTACGCCTCGGTGGAGGAAGCGCGCGCGGCCTACGACTTCAGCGACCTGCAATCCTTCCTCGACCTCTACTACCGGGGCATGAGCGTGCTGCGCAGCGCCGAGGACTTCCACGACCTGGCCATGGACTACTTCCGCCGGGCCCACGCCGAGGGGGTGGTGCATGTCGAGATGCACTTCGACCCCCAGGCTCACCTGGCGCGCGGCGTCGACCTCGAGGTGGTGATGGAGGGGCTGAGCCTGGCGCGTCGCCAGGCCGAGCGGGAGCTGGGCATGTCCACGGCGCTGATCATGGCCTTCCTGCGGGACCGGCCCGCCGAGGAGGCCATGCGGGTGCTGGAGTGTGCCGCGCCCTACTGGGAAATGCTCGATGCCGTGGGGCTCGACAGTGCCGAGCGGGGCAATCCGCCGGAGAAGTTCGTCGAGGTCTTCCAGCGGGCGCGCCTGCTGGGGCTGCCGCGGGTCGCCCATGCCGGCGAGGAGGGGCCTCCCGAGTACATCCGCCAGGCGCTGGACCGGCTCGGGGTGTGCCGCATCGACCACGGGGTGCGCTGCCTGGAGGATCCGGCCCTGGTGGCCCGTCTGCGCGAGGAGGGCGTCGTGCTCACCGTCTGCCCGCTCTCCAATGTCAGGCTCCGGGTGGTCGAGCGGATGGCGGACCACCCGCTGCCGCAGCTTCTCGAGGCCGGCCTGAGGGTGACCCTGAATTCGGACGATCCGGCCTACTTCGGCGGCGGGATGCTCGACAACTACCTGGCCTGCTTCGAGGCCTTCGGCTGGTCCGAGGAGATCTTCGTCCAGCTCGCCGGCACCGCCATCGAGGCGGCCTTCGTCAGCGACGAGCGCCGCCTGGCCCTGCATCGCCAGCTGGCCGCCAGCGCCTGACCCGGCACCGGCATGCACGAAAACCCCCGGCGGGGCCGGGGGCGGGCGGTGTCGAGGCGTGACGGCCTTCGATGTCACAAGGGGAGCCTCGATGCAGGATGCGTCTCGGTGAATCCTCGCCTTCCGCCTGCTGGTGCCGCTGGCACTCACCTCGTGGCGCGGCGTGCAGCAGGCGATGGGCTTCACGGCCTGGCACTGGCTGCATCGGCTGGTCTATGTCTCGGCGGCGCTGGGGGTGACTCACCTGTGGATCCTGACCCGGGCCGACTACCGCATGCCGATGCTCTTCGCCGCCGCGCTGGCGGCCCTGACGGTGTTCCGGCTAGGGGATGCCCTGGTCCACCGCCGGTAGTGCCCGGGCCCGACGCGCGAAAGCCTGCCGGGGGCAGGCTTTCCGGGTGCCTCGATCGGTCGAGGCTCAGTCGCCGCTCACCGCATCGCGGGTGCGTTGCCAGGCGCTCTGGGCGCCTTCACGGGTGGATTCCCAGGCCTCTGCGGCGTTCTGGCGAGCCTGCTCCCACCAGTCCCGGTCATACTCGGGCAGCTCGCCCAGTTCCTCGGCCGAGGCGTCGACCAGAAGTCGGTAGACCGGCTCCCCGTCCTCCTCGGTGCGGGCATCCAGACGGTAGTGTTCGTTGTCGAGCACGATCTCGCGCCCGCCGAGGCCCAGGGTGGCACCGCTCTCGATCACCAGCGCCTGGACCTGCATGTCGTCGTCAAGCAGGACATCCTCGACATCCCCGATGCGCTCGTCGGGATCGCTCATGAGGTAGGCATCGGCGTCGAGGAGGGCATCGGCCGAGTAGAGGCCCTGGATGCCCGGGTCGCGCACTTCATCGGCCTGGGCCGCCATGCCCAGGCCGCCGGCGGCGAGGGAAAGGCTCAGTGCGAGCGTCGTCTTGCGCATGTCGCCATCTCCTTGGAAAGATCCGTTCGGCGGTAACGTCCGCGCTCCGCCAGGTGGGTGTTCCATGTCGTCCGCGGCCGGACATCCCCGGCATCCCGCGGTGAATCTCCGGCCTGCACAATCAAGGTAGCAGGCTCGTCCGGCCCGGGATGAAAGGAAGTTTATATAAATATTTCAATATGTTGTGTCCTGGTGTCGGGGGTGGCTCCGGCATCGTCGGGGCGCGCCATCGGGCGGGTTCATCCCTGGCGACGGTGCCGGCAGCGGCCGCCTGCCCAGGTCTCCAGCACGCTGCGGTCATCGCCGAGCATCATGAAGGCGAAGAGGCGCTCGCCCAGGGTCCGGCAGCGGGCATGGCGCCTGGCCAGCAGCGGGGTGGCGTCAGGGTCGAGCACCACAAAGTCGGCTTCCATGCCCGGCGCCAGGCGACCGATGCGGTGGTCCAGCGAGAGCGCCCGGGCGTTGCCCAGGGTCAGGCCGTAGAGGCCCTGCCAGGCGGTGAGCGGCTGGCCGCGCAACTGGCCCACCTGGTAGGCGGCCTTCAGCGTCGCCAGCCCCGAGAGGTCGGTGCCGCCGCCCACGTCGCTGGCATAGGTGATGTTGAGGCGCATGTCGCGGGCGGCCAGCCGGTCGAACAGGCCGCTGCCCAGGAACATGTTGGAGCTGGGGCAGAAGGCCAGGTTGGCGCCCCGCTCGGCGAGCCTGCCGCGCATCTCCTGGTCCAGATGGATGCCGTGGGCGAAGGTACTACGCGGGCCCACCAGGCCGGACTGCTCGTAGACCTCGAGGTAGTCGCGGCTGCCGGGAAAGAGCTCGGCGACCCAGTCGAGCTCGCCGGTGTTCTCGGCGAGGTGGGTCTGCAGCCAGAGGCCGGGATCGTTGCGCAGCAGCCCGCCGGTGGCGTCGAGCTGGGCCCGGGTGGAGGTGGGGGCGAAGCGCGGGGTCAGGCTGTAGCCGAGCCGACCCTTGCCGTGCCAGTCCCCGATCAGCCGCTCGGTGTCGCGGATGCCACCCTCGGTGTCGTCGGTGAGCCCCGCCGGGGCGTGGCGGTCCATCAGCACCTTGCCGGCGAGCATGCACAGGCCACGCCGGTGACTGGCGGCGAAGAAGGCGTCCACGGAGGCCGGGTGGCTGGAGCAGAAGACCTGGGCGGTGGTGGTGCCGACACGCAGCAGCTCGTCGAGGAAGGCCTCCGAGAGCCGCTCGGCATGTTCCCGTTCGGCGAAGCGGCACTCCTCGGGAAAGGTGTAGTCGTTCAGCCAGTCGAGCAGCTGGCGGCCGTAGGAGGCCATGATCTCCAGCTGCACATAATGCACATGGCTGTCGATAAAGCCGGGAACGAGCAATTTCCCCCGGTGATCGATGATGTCGATACCCGGGGGCAGGTCGGGCGCCAGGGTGGCGTAGTCGCCGATGGCCCTGATGCGGCCGTTCTCCAGCCACAGCGCACCGTCCTCGAGATGGCGAACGCTGCCCTCGGCCGGGGTATCGCCCTCGCCGGGGTCGGCATCGAAGCTCAGCAGTTCGGCGCGCAGCACGCGCGAGTCGGTCTTGGTCATGGGTTCGGGCTCATTCTCTTTTGGGGTCAGACCCCACAGCAAACTTTGGGGTCAGACCCCACAGGGAACTTAGGAGAAGTGCTGGCGCAGCTCGGCGGGGTCGAGGCCGCGCTGGTCGCTTCGCTCGGGCGTGTCGATCATCGGCAGCAGCTCGGCGAGGGCGGACAGGGCGATGGCGTAGGGGGTCTTGTCCCCGCCGGAGTCGCCGATGGGGCAGCGCACCCTGGCCAGGGCCGCGTCGTCATGGCCACCATCCCGCAGCCGCCCCTTGAAGCTGGCCCACTTGCTGCGCGAGCCGATCAGCCCCAGGGAAGCCGCGTCGCCGCGCCTCAGCAGGGCGTCCACCAGGGCACGGTCCTCGGCATGGTCGTGGGTCAGCACCAGGGCGTGGACGCCCGGTGGCAGGGCGTCCACGGCGGCCTGGGTGTCGGGGGCATGGTGGCATTCCAGCCGTGGCTGGTCGGATGCCCAGTCGGGAAAGGCATCCTCACGGCTGTCGTGCCACAGCACCCGCCAGGGCAGCGGGGCGGCCAGGCGCACCAGTTCCTGGCCGACATGGCCGGCGCCGAAGATCGCCAGGGTCGTGCCGCTGCCCGGGAACACCTCCAGCAGCACGTTGACGAAGCCGCCGCAGCACTGGCCGCTGCGCCCGCCCAGCGAGAAGGCTTCCAGGTACATGCCGGGCTCGGCCTTTCCATCGGATCCCGCCAGGTGCTTCCTGGCGGCCTCGATGGTCTGCCATTCGAAGGTGCCGCCGCCCAGGGTGTCATGGACCGCGTCCGCGGTGATGACCATCCGGGCGCCCGGCTCGCGGGGCGTGGAGCCAGCACTGGTGACCTGGGTGGCCAGGGCGTGGGGCAGGCCGTCACGCTGGAGGCGGTGCAGGGCCGCGTGCCAGCTTTCGGGTCGCTGTTCGCTTGCGGGGGCTCGAGCCATCACGTCGACTCCTTCTCCAGCGGCCGGGGGTCGTGCCGCGAGCGTGCGGCCTCGGCGGCCAGCAGCACCCGTTCCGGGGTGGCCGGGGTGTCGAGGCGCGGGGCCTCGCGGTAGTCCGCCAGGCTCGCCAGGGCGTCGCGCAGGGCCGACCAGACGCTGATTCCCAGCATGAAGGGCGGTTCGCCTACCGCCTTGGAGCGGTAGATGCTGGCCATGGAGTTGGGGTGGCCCTGGAGCAGTTCGACGTTGAACACCGGCGGCAGGTCGCCGTAGGTGGGGATCTTGTAGGTGGCCGGACCGTCGGAGATGAGCCGGCCGGCCTCGTTCCACTTCAGCTCCTCGCTGGTCAACCAGCCCATGCCCTGGATGAAGCCGCCCTCCACCTGGCCGAGGTCGATGGCCGGATTCAGGGAATCGCCGACGTCGTGGAGGATGTCGACCCGGTCGACCTGGTACTCGCCGGTCAGGGTGTCGACGCTGACCTCGGCCACGGCGGCGCCATGGGCGAAGTAGTAGAAGGGCCGGCCCCGGCCGGTCACGCGGTCGTAGTGGATCAGCGGAGTGGCGTAGAAGCCCTTCTCGGAGAGCGATACCCGGCCGAGATAGGCGGCCTGGAGCAGCTCGCCCCAGGGGATGCGCCGCTGGCTCTCGCCCACGCCTGCCACCAGGTGGCCGGCCTCCAGGCGCATGCCCTCGCGGTCGAGGTCGTACTCCTCGGCGGCGAAGTCGAACAGCCGCGCCTTCAGCTTCAGGCAGGCGTCCCGGGCGGCCATGCCGTTGAGGTCGGCACCGCTGGAGGCCGCGGTGGGCGAGGTGTTGGGCACCTTGTCGGTGCGGGTGGCGGTGATGCGCACCGTGTCGAGGTCCAGCGAGAGCTCGCGGGCCACCACCTGGCAGATCTTGGTGTGCAGCCCCTGGCCCATCTCGGTGCCGCCGTGATTGATCTGCACGCTGCCGTCGGTATAGACGTGCAGCAGGGCGCCGGCCTGGTTGAGGTGCTTGGCGGTGAAGGAGATGCCGAACTTCACCGGGGTGAGCGCGAGTCCCTTGCGGATCACCGGGCTGGCCGCATTGAACGCGGTGATCGCGTCGCGGCGCACCCAGTAGTCGCTGCTCGCCTCGAGGCGTTCGATCAGCTCGTGCAGCAGGCCGAGCTGCTCCACGGTCTGGCCGTAATGGGTGGTCTCGCGCCCGGGCCGGTAGAGATTGCGCTTGCGCACCGTCAGTGGGTCCTCGCCGATGCGCCGGGCGATGTCATCCAAGGCCGCCTCGATGACCATCATCCCCTGGGGGCCGCCGAAGCCGCGGAAGGCGGTGTTGGAGGCGGTGTGGGTGCGCGCCCGGTGGCCGGTCACCCGCGCCTCGCCCAGGGAGTAGGCGTTGTCGGCGTGGAACATGGCGCGGTCGACGATGGCGTCCGACAGGTCCGGGGAGTAGCCGCAGTCGCCGATCAGGGTCAGCTCGCCGCCCTGGAGCACGCCCGCCTCGTCGATGCCCAGGCGGTAGCGGTTGTGGAAGGGGTGGCGCTTGCCGGTGACGCGCATGTCCTCGGCGCGGGGCAGCCGCAGGCGCGTGGTACGGCCGGTGCGGCGAGCCACCAGGGCGGCGATGCAGGCCCAGGGCGAGGCCTGGGTCTCCTTGCCGCCGAACCCGCCGCCCATGCGACGCACCTCCACGGTCACCGCATGGAAGGGGATGCCCAGCACCTCGGCGACCAGCTTCTGGGTCTCGCTGGGGTGCTGGTTGGAGGTGTGGACCACCACGCCCTCGTCTTCGGTGGGCTGTACCAGGCAGGCCTGCCCCTCCAGGTAGAAGTGCTCCTGGCCGCCGACGAACTGCTCGCCCTCGATGACATGGGCCGCCGTCGCCAGCGAGCGCTCCCAGTCGCCGCTCTGCTGCACGTGGGTGGGACGCACGAACTCGCTGCGCTCGGCGGCGGCCACCGGATCGAGGCTCGCCGGCCGCTCGTCGATCTCGACGATCGCCGCCCTGACGGCTTCCCGGGCGGCGCGATGGCTCTCGGCTGCCACGGCGAACAGCACCTGGCCGGCATAGCTGATCTCGTCCTCGACGAAGATCGGGTCGCCGGGAAAGACCGGGCCGATATCGGTATGGCCGGGCACGTCGGCGAAGGCGACCACGTCCACCACGTCGGGCAGGGCGCGGACCTTGTCGAGGTCGAGGCGGGTGAGGCGGCCGTGGGCGACGGGCGATAGTCCCAGGGCCAGGTGCAGGGTGTCGGCGGGGGCGGCGATATCGTCGATATAGGCGGCGCGCCCGGTGACGTGCTTGACGGCACTCTCGTGGGCGCTGGCGCTGCCGGCACCGCCGTGCGAGATGGCGGGCTCGGTCTTGCGGGCGTCCGCCTGTCGGGCGAGGGGGCCGTCGCCCTTGATGCGACCCTGCTGCTCCTCGCGCACTCGTGTCGTGGCGTCATCGAGGTCGTTCGTAGCCCTGGACGGAGCATCCAGCTTAGTGAGCGTACGCATGGAGCATCACCTCCCGGTCAGAGTTGGCTTGCTGCTGCGCGATGACGAGGCGCAGCCGCTCGAGCAGGTTGGCGGCGGAGAGCCGGCGATAGTGGGCGCTGCCACGCACGTCGCTCATGGGCTGGAAGTCGCGACCGAGCGCGAGGCGGGCGGCCTGGAAGGCGGAAGGTGTCGGGGCCTGGCCCTCCAGGGCCGCCTCGGCCGCCATGGCGCGCCCCGGTGTGGCGGCCATGCCGCCGAAGCCCAGGCGGACCTCCCGCAGCACGCCCTTCTCGAGCTTCCAGCTGAAGGCGCCGAGCACCGCGGAGATGTCATCCTCCCTTCGCTTGGACAGCTTCCACACCCTGAGGTGTCGTCCCGGCTCGGGGCGGGGCAGGAAGATCGCCCGGATCACCTCGCCCCGGCGCAGGGCGGTCTGCTTGTAGTCGAGGAAGAAGTGGTCGAGCGGCAGCTCCCGCTCGCCCTCGGGGCCGGCCAGCCACAGGCGGGAACCCAGCGCCAGCAGCACCGGCGGGGTGTCGCCGATGGGCGAGGCGTTGGCGATGTTGCCGCCCAGGGTGCCGCGATTGCGGACCTGGGCCGAACCCAGCCGATGCAGCAGGTGGGCGAAGGCTTCGTGGTGTTCCTCTAGCAGCGGCTCGAGCCGTGAATAGGTGACCGCCGCCCCGATCCACCAGCCGGGCGTGCCGTCTGCGAGGGTGGCCTCCTCGATGATGCCGAGGGCGTCGACCCGGGTCACGTCGATCAGTCTCCCGAAGCGTTCCAGCCGCTGGGTGGTCTCGAGCCAGAGGTCGGTGGCGCCGGCGACCAGCCGTGCCTCCGGGTGGCGACGATACAGTTCGAGCAGTTCGGCCAGCGTGGTGGGCTGGGCGAAGAGGGCATCGACCGGTGCCGCGGGCCTCGGTGGCGCCGCATCGAGCCACCGAGGGCGTCGATCGGGGTGCTCGCCCATGGTCAGGGCGGCGTCGCGGATCGGACGGTAGCCGGTGCAGCGGCAGAGGTTGCCCCCCAGCGCCGCCTCGAGGCGCTGGGGCGTCAGCGGCGCCGGCGGCTCCTTGCCACCCCCATGCCGGCTTTCGTGCAGGGTGAACAGCGACATCACGATGCCCGGGGTGCAGAAGCCGCACTGGCTGCCGTGGCACTCGACCATGGCCGCCTGGGCCGGATGGAGCCGCTCGCCCTCGGCCAGGCCCTCCACGGTGACCAGGTGGCGGCCGTGGAGCTGGTGGGCGGGGGTGATGCAGGCATTGGCGCTGTGGTAGCGAACCCGGCCGTCAGGCCCGGCCTCGCCGATGGCCACGGTGCAGGCGCCGCAGTCTCCGGAGGCACAGCCCTCCTTGGTGCCGGTCCGGCCGAGGGTCTCGCGCAACAGCTCGAGCACGCTGGTGTCGGGTGAAGCCTCGGACTGGCGGGGTTGTCCGTTGAGCAGGAAGTCGATCATCGCCTCGTCTCTTGTTGATGGGGATGGCGGATGCCGTCAGGAAGCTGACCAATCGGTCAGGATATTTGTCAGCATGGTTCAGAAATGCCCGGTTTGCAAGCCCGTTTGCACCCCGCACGAGGGTGGTGCACTATCCCGAACACCGAGATGCCCGTGATGCGGGCCGGGACACGACATGGGGTTCAGAAAGTGTCGATGACGCAGTGGAAGACGCCTTCCGAAAGGAGCGTGAGGGAGCGGGGCGAAAGCAACGGCATGACGCGCGAGCGAAACGAGCGGGAGATCCTGGCGGCTGCCGAGCGGGTCTTCGCCCGGCATGGCTATCGTGGCGCGAGCCTCCAGGCCATCGCCGAAGAGGCCGGATTGCCCAAGTCCAACGTGCTCTACTACATGGGCAGCAAGCGCGGGCTCTACGTTCGCCTGCTGGAGCGGATGATGGCCCGCTGGAATGCGTTGCTCGATGACATCAGCGTCGACGACGACCCGGCCGAGGTGCTGGAGGCCTTCATCCGCAGCAAGATGCAGTTGTCGCGCCGCCATCCGGAGGGCTCCCGGCTGTTCGCCGCCGAGATCCTCGGCGGCGCGCCCTTCCTCCAGGAGTATCTCAGCGGCGAACTGCGCGACTGGGTGCAGGCACGGGCGCGGATCTTCGAGCAGTGGGCCGAGCGGGGGCTGATGGACCCGGTCGATCCGGTGTGGCTGATCTTCCTGATCTGGTCCGCCACCCAGCACTACGCCGACTTCGAGGCCCAGGTGCTGGGCATCACTGGCCGTGACGAGCTCTCTGACGCCGACGTGGAGCAGATCACCGCCTTCCTCACCCGGGTGATCCTCAAGGGGTGCGGGGTGAGACCGCCCGGGAGCAGGGCATGATAGAGTGTTGCCAGGCGCATGTTGAATAGGTGAAGCCATGAATACGGCCAAGGATGATGTGCGGCAACTGCTCGAGTCCCTTCCCGAGGACTGTACGATGGAAGACATCCAGTACCACCTCTACGTCGTAGAAAAGGTACAGAGAGGCAGTCAGCGTGCTGAGGCCGAGGGAGCTCTCAGCCAAGAACAGGTCGAGCGGAAGCTGGCAAAGTGGCTCGACCGCTAGCCTGGTCACCAGAAGCGCTCGAGGATCTGGAGCTCATTGCCGAGTATATCGAGCGAGATTCTGCCTTCTATGCGCGGGCTGTCGTGACCAAGTTGGTGGATACGGCTCGGGCGCTAGGTGAGTTTCCTGAGCTGGGCAGAGTCGTGCCCGAGCTTGGTGAGGCGAATATTCGTGAGCGCTTTGTCTATAGCTACCGCCTGATTTATCGCGTGGAGGCTGAGCGCATCCTGATTCTGGCCGTCATCCATGGGCGTCGTCTGTTGGAAAATACAGAGCGCTTCCCTCAATAGCCGTCACGCCTCCTTCGGCAGCGCCAGGCTGATCAGCACGGTGGCGGCGAGCATCGCGCTGGAGACCCAGAGGGTGGCGGTCAGCCCGCCCGCCAGATAGAGCCAGCCGGAGAGCAGGGTGCCGATCAGCCGCCCCATGGCGTTGGCCATGTAGTAGAAGCCCACGTCGAGCGAGACCCCGTCCGAGCGCGCCATGCGCACGATCAGGAAGCTGTGCAGGCTGGAGTTCACCGCGAAGACCGCGCCGAACAGCAGCAGCCCCCCCAGCAGTACCACCTGCGGCTGCACCTCCAGGAGCTGTCCTTGAAGACCCAGGGCGATCAGCGCCGGCAGGGTGGTGAGCCCCCCGGCCCAGGCGATGGCCGCACCGCGCCCCGCCGTGCGCCCGGTGATCCGCGGCGCGGCGGCCTGCACCGCGCCGTAGCCGATCACCCAGAGCGCCAGGAAGCCCCCCACCTGCCAGCTGTCCCAGCCGAATTGGGTGGCCAGGAAGACCGGCAGGGCCACCACGAACCACACGTCCCGGGCGCCGAACAGGCACAGGCGTGCGGCCGAGAGGATATTGATGGCGCGGCTCTTGGAGAGCATCTCGCGAAACTTCGGCTTGGCCCTGGCCCGGCCCAGGTCGCCATCCAGGCGCGAAAGCGACAGCGCCAGCACCGCGGCGAGCATCACCGCCATGGCCAGGATCGCCCCCTGGAAGCCGATCAGGGTCAGCAGCAGGCCCCCCAGGAAGAAGCCGACCCCCTTGAGGGCGTTCTTGGAGCCAGTGAGCAGCGCCACCCAGCGGTAGAGCGCCTGGTGGCCCTCCGCCCCCTGGGGCACCAGGGTCTTGATGGCGCTCTTGGCGCTCATCTTGTTGAGGTCCTTGGCGATGCCCGAGAGTGCCTGGGCGGCCATCACCCAGGGCACCGAGAGCCAGGCCACCGGCACCAGCAGCATGGCCAGCGCCACCACCTGCAGGCCGAGGCCCAGGTTCATGGTGCGGTTGAGCCCGAGGCGTGCCCCCAGCCAGCCCCCCACCAGGTTGGTCACCACCCCGAAGAACTCGTAGAAGAGGAACAGCAGCGCCACTTCGAGCGCCGAGTAGCCGAGCCCGTAGAAGTAGAGCACCACCAGCATGCGCAGGGCGCCGTCGGTGAGGGTGAAGGCCCAGTAGTTGCCGGTGACCAGCAGGTACTGGCGGATCTCCCGGGGCAGGGCGGCGACGCGGGCGATCATCCCGCCATGCCCACCTTGGCGGCCAGCTCCGCGGTGCGGCAGGCGTAGCCATACTCGTTGTCGTACCAGGCGTAGAGCTTCACCTGGGTACCGGCCACCACCATGGTGGAGAGCGCATCGACGATGGAGCTGCGCGGGTCGGTGCGATAGTCGATGGAGACCAGCGGGCGCTCCTCATAGCCCAGGATGCCGGCAAGCGGGCCCTCGGCGGCGGCCTTGAGCAGGGCGTTGACCTCCTCCTCGGTGGTCTCGCGGGCGACCTCGAAGACCATGTCGGTGAGCGAGGCGTTGGCCAGCGGCACGCGCACGGCGTGGCCGTTCAGCTTGCCGGTCAGCTCCGGGAAGATGGCGGTGATCGCCCTGGCCGAGCCGGTCGTCGTCGGAATCAGGCTCATCCCGCAGGCTCGTGAACGGCGGAGGTCAGGCTTTTGTGGAGAGCTGGGCGCATCCAGGATGGTCTGGGTGTTGGTGATGTCGTGGATGGTGGTCATGGAGCCGTGGCGGATGCCGAGCGTCTCGTGGATCACCTTGACCACCGGCGCCAGGCAGTTGGTGGTGCAGCTGGCCGCGGTGACGATGCGGTGCTCGGCCGGGTCGAAGAGGTGGTCGTTGACGCCCATCACCAGGTTGAGCACCCCCTCGTCCTTCACCGGGGCGCTCACCACCACGCGCTTGACCCCCTGGTCCAGGTAGGCCTGGAGCTTGTCGCGGGTCTTCACCTTGCCGGAGGCCTCGATCACCACGTCGCAGCCGGACCAGTCGGTGCCTTCGATCTCGCGGTTGGCGGTGAAGGCAATGCGCCGGTCGGCCACCCTCAGGGCATTATCCTCCGCCGTGATATCATCGCCGCCGCCGGTCCACTGGCCGTGCACCGAGTCGAACTGCAGCAGGTGGGCGAAGGTGGCGGCGTCGCCGCCCGGGTCGTTGATCCGCACGAACTCGAGGTCCGGGTGCGTCCAGCCGGCGCGCAGCGCCAGGCGGCCGATGCGGCCGAAGCCGTTGATGCCGATCCTGACCGTCATGGGAATCTCCTGTGGGGTGTCGAGGGTGAATGGAAGGAAGCGTCAATATATCTGGCAAATCGTATATGAATAATGATGACAGTTCGATGACGGCGGCGCTGCCCATCGAGGCGCGGCTCGATGCCATCCAGGCGGCCCTGGCGGCACACCCCCGGGCGCTGCTGGTGGCCGAGCCCGGCGCCGGCAAGACCACCCGGGTGCCCCTGGCGCTGCTCGAGGCGCCCTGGGCCGCCGAGGGCAGGCTGCTGCTGCTGGAGCCGCGGCGAGTGGCGGCACGGCTCGCCGCCGGTTTCATGGCCGAGAGCCTGGGAGAGAAGGTCGGCGAGACCGTCGGCTACCGAATGCGTGGCGAGAGCCGGACGGGGCCCGCCACGCGCCTCGAGGTGGTCACCCAGGGGGTGCTCACCCGCATGCTCCAGGAGGACCCGCTGCTGGAGGGGGTGGCCGGCATCCTCTTCGACGAGTTCCACGAGCGTAGCCTGGAGGCGGACCTCGGCCTGGCGCTGGCCCTGGATACCCAGTCGGTGCGCGACGACCTGCGCCTGCTGGTGATGTCGGCGACCCTGGACGTCGACGCCCTGCTCGGCGTGCTGGGGGACGACACCCCGGTGATCGACTGCCCGGGGCGCACCTTTCCCGTGGCGACCCGCTACCGCGCCCTCAACGCCCGCGAGGACACCGCCCCCCAGCAGGCCCGGGCGCTGCTCCAGGCGATGGAAGGGCAGGAGGGGGACGCCCTGGTGCTGCTGCCCGGGGTGGCGGAGATCCGCCGCCTGGCCCGGGAACTCGCCGGCCGGGCGCCGGGGATTGCCGTGATGGAGCTGCACGGTCGCCTGCCCCTCGACGCCCAGCGCCGGGCCCTGCGCCCCGATCCGGAGGGCCGTCGACGGGTGGTGCTCGCCACCGCCATCGCCGAATCCAGCGTCACCGTGGACGGGGTGCGCCTGGTCATGGACGCCGGCCTCGAGCGGGTACCGGTGTTCCAGCCGCGAAGCGGCCTGACCCGCCTGACCACCCGCCGCGTCAACCGTGCCAGCGCCGACCAGCGCCGCGGTCGTGCCGGGCGCCAGGGCCCGGGCCTGTGCCTGCGGCTGTGGGCCGAGGAGCAGCCGCTCATCCCCCATGGCGAGCCGGAGATCCGCCAGGCCGACCTCGCCCCGCTCGCCTTCGAGCTGGCCCGCTGGGGCGTGGCCGATCCGGCCAGCCTCGCCTGGGTCACCCCGCCCCCCGCGGCGGCGCTGGCCGCCGGTCGGGAGCTGCTCGGGCGCCTGGGGTTGCTGGATGCCGGGAACCACCTCACCGAGCTGGGTCGGGCCGCGGGGCGCTGGCCCACCCACCCGCGCCTGGCGGCGATGCTGGAGCGCGCCCGGGCGCTCGACGCGCTGCCCCTGGCCTGTGCCCTGGTGGCGCTGCTGGAGGGGCGCGGCCTGGATGACGAGCGCGACCTGGAGCGGGCGCTGCAGGCGCGGCTGCGCGAACCCCGGGCGGATCGCCAGTGGCAGCGGGACGCCGGGCGGCTGGCCCGCATCGCCGGGGTGAAGCTCGGGGTCGCGAGCCTGGCGCCGCTGGGGGAGCTGCTGGCGCTGGCCTATCCGGAACGGGTGGCGCAGCGGCTCGAGCCGGGCCGCTTTCGGCTGGCCGGCGGGGGACTGGCGACCCTGCCCGAGGATCACCCCCTGGCCCATGCCGAGCTGCTGGTGGCGGTGGAACTGGATGGCCAGGCCAGCGGGGCGCGCATCTTCCGTGCCGTGGCACTGGGCCGCGACCGGCTGGAGGTGCTCTATCCCGAGTGCGGCGAGTGGCGGGCCAGCCTGGAGTGGTCGGATGAACAGGGGCGCCTTATTGGCGAGCAGGTGCGCGGCCTGGGGGCGGTGGTGCTGGAGCGAAAGCCGCTGGCCAAGCTGCCGGCGGAGGCGGTCAGGGCGGCCCTGCTCGAGGCGCTGCGCCGCCGCGGCCTGCCGCGGGACGAGGCCCTGATCCAGCTACGGGGTCGGCTGGCGCTGCTGCGCCGGACGTTGGGCTCAGAAGGGGATGAGGAATGGCCCGATGGGGCCGAAGAGGCGCTGCTGGCGTCCCTGGAGGCGTGGCTGGGCCCGCACCTCGATGGCATCACCCGGCTGGAGGCGGTGGAGCGCCTGCCCCTGGCGCGCCTGCTGCTCGACACCCTCGACTGGGCGCTGCGCTCGCGGCTCGATGCCCTGGCCCCGGAGCGGCTACCGGTGCCCAGCGGCGCCCGCCACCGGGTGGACTATGCGCCCTGCCTGGAGGGCAAGCCGCCGGTGCTGGCGGTGAAGCTGCAGGAGTGCTTCGGCTGGCAGGCCTCGCCGCGGGTGGCCGACGGCCGCGAGGCGGTACTGCTGCACCTGCTCTCGCCGGCGCGCCGCCCGCTGCAGGTCACCGCCGACCTGGCGAGCTTCTGGGCCAACGGCTACCCGGAGGTGCGCAAGGAGATGCGCGGCCGCTACCCCAGGCACCCCTGGCCGGAAGACCCGCTGACCGCCGAGGCCACCGCCCGCACCAGGCGGCGCTTGTGATCAGCGCAGCGCCGCGTGCTCCTTGTGGTGCTGGGTTGTGGATGAGGGGCCGCCCCCCGCGGCCTGCCGGCGGCGCAGTACCCACTTCTCGAGTTCCACGACCAGGAAGATCGCCATGCTGCCGGCGAGGATGACCAGCCAGTGGCCGGCGTCCAGGGCGGCGCTGCCGAAGATCAGTTGCATGAAGGGCAGGTAGGTCCAGGCCAGCTGCAGCATCACCACCAGGCCGATGGCGATCCACACCGGGCGGCTGCCGAAGATGCCCCGCATGGAGAGCGAGCGGTGGATCAGGAAGCGGCTGTTGATCAGGTAGGCGGCGCTGCCCATCACCAGCATGTTCACCGCGCCGGCCCGGGCCAGGGCCTCGCTGCCCTGCTGGTAGAGCAGGATCCAGGCGAACATGGCGAAGACGCCGACCAGCAGCAGTACCGAGACGAACACCACCCGCCACAGCAGGAAGAGGTCGAGCAGGGCGGCGCCGGGGTCGCGGGGCTGGCGCTGCATGATGTCGGGCTCGGCATCCTCGAAGGCCAGTGCCAGGCCCAGGGTCACCGCCACCACCATGTTGACCCACAAGGCCTGGAGCGGGGTGACCGGCAGCAGGGTGCCGCCCAGCACGGCGAGCATGATGGCCAGCCCCTGGCCACCGTTGGTGGGCAGGATGAAGGTGATGGTCTTGCGGATGTTGTCGTAGACCTTGCGGCCCTCCTCGATGGCCGCGGCGATGGTGGCGAAGTTGTCGTCGGCGAGCACCATCTCGGCGGCCTCCTTGGCGGCCTCGGTGCCCTGGATGCCCATGGCCACGCCGACATCGGCGCGCTTGAGCGCCGGGCCGTCGTTGACGCCATCCCCGGTCATGGCACAGATGCCCCCCCGGGCCTGCATGGCCTTGACCAGGCGCAGCTTGTGTTCGGGCGCCGCCCGGGCGAAGACATCCACGTCGAGGATGATCTCCTCGAGCTCGGCGTCGGACATGGCCTCGACATCGCGGCCGGTCAGGGCGCGGTCGGTGTGCGCGAAACCGAGTTGCTCGGCGATGGCGCGTGCCGTCACGGCATGGTCGCCGGTGACCATCACCGGGCGGATGCCGGCCTGCAGGCACTGCTTGACCGCCTTGATCGCCTCCTCGCGGGGCGGGTCGAGCAGGCCGACCAGGCCCAGCAGCACCAGCTCCTCCTCGGCGTGCTCGTCGGCCAGCTCATGGACGTCCCGCACGGATTTCTCGGCCAGGGCCAGCACCCTGAGGCCGCGGGAGGAGAGGGCATGGATGCGTTCCTCCCACAGCTCCGGATCGAGCGCTTCCTCGTCGCCATTGGTCCGCTGCCGGTGGCACATCTCCAGCAGACGGTCGGGCGCCCCCTTGACCAGCAGGTACTGCTCGCCGTCCACCGCATGGAGGGTGGCCATGTACTTGCGCTCGGACTCGAAGGGAATGGCGTCCTGGCGGTCATGGTCGCCGCGCAGCCTGGCGGTGGTCAGCCCCGCCTTGGCGGCGGCCACCACCAGGGCGCCCTCGGTGGGGTCGCCGTGGATACGCCAGCGGCCGTTCTCCTCCTCGAGTTCGGCGTCGTTGCACAGGACGCCGACCTTGAGGAAGTGGCGCAGCGCATGGTGGTCGTCGAGATCCAGCGCCTCTTCGCGGGCCTCGCCATCCTCGACCTCATGGAAGTCGCCTTCCGGTGCGAACCCCACGCCGTCGATACGGACCTCGCCCGAGGGGAGCCAGATCGCCTGGGCGGTCATCTCGTTGCGGGTCAGGGTGCCGGTCTTGTCGGAGAAGATGGTGGAGATCGAGCCGAGGGTCTCGACCGCCGGCAGGCGGCGGATGATGGCGTTGCGCCTGGCCATGGCCTGCACGCCGAGTGCCAGGCCGATGGTGACGATGGCCGGCAGGCCCTCGGGAATGGCGGCGACCGCCAGGCCCACCCCGGCCATGAACATCTCGCCCACGGGCTGGCCGTGCACCAGCACGCCGAACAGGCCGGTGAGCAGGGCGGCGCCGAGGATGAACACGGCCAGTACCCGCCCCGCACGGTCCAACTGCTGCAGCAGGGGGGTCTTGAGGGTCTCCACGCCGCGCAGCATCTCCGAGATGCGGCCGATCTCGCTGTGACTGCCGGTCTCCACCACCAGGCCCAGGGCATTGCCCTGGACCACGATGGTGCTGGCGTAGGCCATGCTGGAGCGGTCGCCGAGGTCGGCATCGGAGTTCACCGCCTCGGTGCCCTTGTCGACGGGGGTGGACTCGCCGGTGAGGGCCGCCTCCTCGGTGCGCAGTCGCCTGGCCTCGATCAGGCGCAGGTCGGCGGGGACCCGGTCACCGCTCTCGACCATGACGATGTCCCCGGGCACCAGCTCGGCGGCGGGAATCACGCCCCGCCGGCCGTCGCGGAGGACCTGGGCGCGGGGCGACAGCATGTTGCGTATGCTCTCGAGCGCCTGCTCGGCCTTGCCCTCCTGGAAGAATCCGATCAGCGCAATGATCAGCACCACGCCGAGGATGGCCGCGGCGTCCAGATGATGGCCGAGGCCGAGGCTGGCCACGGACGCCGCGAGCAGGATCAGCATCAGGATGTTGTTGAACTGCTCGAGCAGCCGCCTCCACCAGGGCCTGCCCCTTGCCTGCTCGAGCTGGTTCGGGCCATGCCTGGCCAGGCGGGACCCTGCCTCGTCACGGTCCAGTCCCTGCGGCGTGGCATCGAGTCGTGTCAGTGCCTCCTTGACCGACAGGGCATGCCAGCTGGGGCGTTCGTTCGGGTTCTGCTCGGGCATCCTGGATACCTCCGGCATGGGACGTCGCTGTAACCGATGCCAAGTGTACAGGTGTAGCACACGACATGCTGCACTGCAGTGATCCCGATCAAGGCCGGGAAGAGGCGTGTGGGGCCTGGCCACCGGCAGGCGCCGATGGCCAGGCGAGCGACGATCTTGCCCCCGGGGGAGCGCTCCCTAGAGGATCATGGCGGCGAGCCAGCCGAAGGCGACCAGCGGGATGTTGTAGTGCAGGAAGGTGGGGACGACCGAGTCCCAGATATGGTCGTGCTGGCCGTCGGCGTTGAGGCCGGCGGTGGGGCCCAGGGTCGAGTCCGAGGCCGGCGAGCCGGCGTCGCCCAGGGCCGCGGCGGTGCCCACCAGGGCCACGGTGGCCAGGGGCGAGAAGCCGAAGCCCAGCGCCAGGGGCACGTAGAGGGAGGCGATGATCGGGATCGTCGAGAACGACGAGCCGATGCCCATGGTGATGAACAGCCCCACCAGCAGCATCACCAGGGCCGCGAGCCCCTTGTTGTCGCCGATCAGCTCGGCGGAGCCCGCCACCAGTCCCTCGACCTCGCCGCTGGCCTGCATCACGCCGGCGAAGCCCGCCGCCGAGATCATGATGAAGCCGACCAGGGCCATCATGCGCATGCCCTCGGTGAAGATGCCGTCCTGCTCGTGCCAGCGGAAGACGCCGCTCATCGAGAGCAGGGCGAAGCCGAAGATGCCACCCAGCACCATGGAACCGGAGAGCAGCTGGATGGCCACGGTGCCGCCCAGGGCCACGGCCAGCACGCCGAGCTGCCAGGGCGCCAGGTGCGTCGCCGCCTCGGCCGGCGTCTCGTCGCCGTGGGCCAGGTCGCGATCCTCGTAGCGGCGAGGCCTGCGGTAGCTCCACAGCACGGCGACGGCCAGTCCCAGGGCCATGCCGCCGATGGGGATCACCATGGCCATGGGCACCATCTGGCGGGTCACCTCCAAGCCCAGGGCGGCGCCGCTCTCGTTGAGGTTGGCCAGCAGGATGTCGTTGAGGAAGATCGCGCCGAAGCCCACCGGCAGCAGCATGTAGGGGGCGGTGATGCCGAAGGTGATCACGCAGGCCGCCAGGCGCCGGTCGAGCTGCAGGTGATTCATCAGCTTGAGCAGCGGCGGCACCAGTACCGGGATGAAGGCGATATGCACCGGGATCAGGTTCTGGGAGCTCACCGCGGCGGCGAGCAGGGCGGCCAGCAGGGTATAGGCGACGGTGCGGCGGCTGCCGCCCGCCTCGTCCAGGTGGAAGCGGCGGATCGCCCGGTTGGCCATCAGCTCGGTGATGCCGGAGCGGGAGAGGGCCACGGCGAAGGCGCCCAGCACCGCGTAGGAGAGGGCAATGGTGGCGCCGTTGCCCAGGCCGTCATTGAAGGCGTCGAGGATATCCCCGAGCGGCATGCCGGCATGGAGGCCGCCCACCAGGCTGGCGACGATCAGCGCGAAGACCACGGAAACCCGGGCCAGACTCAGGCCGACCATCACCAGGATGGCCAGTACGATGGCATTCATGGAACAGGCTCTTGTCGTTGGATTGAAGGCGATGACCGCCCCCCGGCGCCCGGCCGAGGGGCGGATGTGGCAGCGGGGCCGCGTCAGTGAAGGCTCGGGAGAATACCGGCGGGCACCAGCGGGCTCAAGGTGCGGGTGGCGAGCAGTTCGGTGGCCGCCTCGATGTCCGGGGCGAAGAAGCGGTCGCGGTCGTAGTGGTCGACGCGTTGGCGAAGAGCACCGCGCGCCTGTTCCAGCGCCTCGGTGGACCGGCGGCGCTGGCCGTTCTCGTCGGTACGGAAATCCAGCCCCTGGCAGGCGGCCAGCCACTCGATGGCCAGTATCCCCCGCACGTTGGCGGTCATCTCCCACAGCCGCTTGCCGGCGGCCGGGGCCATGGAGACGTGATCCTCCTGGTTGGCCGAGGTGGGCAGGCTGTCGACGCTGTGCGGGTGGGCCAGGGCCTTGTTCTCGCTGGCCAGGGCGGCGGCTGTCACCTGCGCGATCATGAAGCCGGAGTTGACCCCGCCGTTCTCCACCAGGAAGGGCGGCAGCTGCGACATGTGGGTGTCCATCATCAGCGAGACGCGCCGCTCGGTGAGCGAGCCGATCTCGGCGATGGCCAGCGCCAGGTTGTCCGCCGCCATTGCGACGGGCTCGGCATGGAAGTTGCCGCCCGAGATGATGTCGCCCTCGTCGGCAAACACCAGGGGGTTGTCCGAGACGGCATTGACCTCCACGGCCAGTACCTCGGCGGCCTGGCGGATCTGGGTCAGGGCGGCGCCCATCACCTGGGGCTGGCAGCGCAGGGAGTAGGGGTCCTGTACCTTGTCGCAGTCGACATGGGAGTCGCTGATGGCGCTGCGGCTGCCCAGCAGGTGGCGGTAGGCCGCGGCCGCGTCGATCTGGCCCTGCTGCCCCCGCGCCGCGTGGATGCGCGGGTCGAAGGGCGCGCGGGAGCTGAGCGTCGCCTCCACGGTGAGCGAGCCGCATACCGTGGCGGCGGCATGGAGGTCCTCGGCCTCGAACAGGCCGCGCAGGGCGTAGGCGGTGGAGACCTGGGTGCCGTTGAGCAGTGCCAGGCCCTCCTTGGGCGCCAGCGACAGGGGGGCCAGGCCGGCGATCTCCAGCGCCTGGCGGGCAGGAAGCCATTCGCCCCGATGGCGGGCCTTGCCCTCGCCGAGCAGCACCACGCTCATATGGGCCAGGGGCGCCAGGTCGCCGGAGGCGCCCACCGAGCCCTTGAGGGGGATATGCGGGTAGACCTCGGCGTTGATCAGGGCGACCAGCGCATCGAGCACTTCGCGGCGAATGCCGGAGAAGCCGCGGGCCAGGCTGTTGACCTTGAGCACCATGATCAGGCGCACCAGGGCGTCCTCCATGGGCTCGCCGACGCCGGTGGCATGGGAGAGCACCAGGGAGCGCTGCAGGTCTTCCAGGTGTTCATGGTCGATGCGGGTCTGGGCCAGCAGGCCGAAACCGGTGTTGATGCCGTAGACGGTGCGGTCCTCGGCGACCACCCGGTTGACGCAGTCGACGCCGCGCTGGATGGCATCGTCGGCGCTGGCCGGCAGGCTGACTTGGATAGGGGCCTCGTAGACACGGCGCGCCTGGGCCAGGGTCATCGTGCCGGGTTGGATCTCGAGATGGGTCATAAGGGGATTCCTGTCTGCCTCTAGGGCTTGTTACAGCACCTCGCTGGATCGGAGCTGTTCCGGGGGCAGGCCTGCGAGGAGGCGCTGTGAACCCCTCCCTGGGCGCTACCGATTCCTTCCCTGGAATCGGACCTCCTCTTCGGCCTGCCCCCGGCGCTCCTCGCCAAGTCGGGATGCGTTGCCATGTCGCGGTGAAGGGCTCTTACCTATCGAGCATCGGCAGGTCGAGTCCGTTCTCGCGGGCGCACTGCTTGGCGATCTCGTAGCCGGCGTCGGCGTGGCGCATCACGCCGGTGCCCGGGTCGTTGCGCAGCACCCGGCCCAGACGGGCGTGGGCGTCATCGCTGCCGTCGGCGACGATCACCACCCCGGCGTGCTGGGAGTAGCCCATGCCCACGCCGCCGCCGTGGTGCAGCGACACCCAGGTGGCGCCGCCGGCGGTGTTGAGCAGGGCGTTGAGCAGCGGCCAGTCGGAGACGGCATCGGAGCCGTCCTGCATCGCCTCGGTCTCGCGGTTGGGGCTCGCCACCGAGCCGGAGTCGAGGTGATCGCGGCCGATGACCACCGGCGCCTTGAGCTCGCCGCTGGCGACCATCTCGTTGAAGGCCTGGCCGAGGCGCGCGCGGTCCTTGAGGCCCACCCAGCAGATGCGCGCCGGCAGCCCCTGGAACGAGATCCGCTCACGGGCCATGTCGAGCCAGTTGTGCAGGTGCGGGTCGTCGGGGATCAGCTCCTTGACCTTCTGGTCGGTCCTGTAGATGTCCTCCGGGTCGCCGGAGAGCGCCGCCCAGCGGAAGGGGCCGATGCCCTGGCAGAACAGCGGGCGGATATAGGCCGGGACGAAGCCGGGGAAGTCGAAGGCGTTGGTGACGCCCTCTTCCAGGGCCATCTGGCGGATGTTGTTGCCGTAGTCGAAGGTCGGCACGCCCATCGCCTGGAAGTCGAGCATGGCCTGGACATGCACCGCCATGGAGCGCTTGGCGGCCTTGATGGTGGCCTCCGGCTCGCGTTGGCCGCGTTCCACGTACTCGTCCCAGGTCCAGCCGGACGGCAGGTAGCCGTGGAGGGGGTCGTGGGCGCTGGTCTGGTCGGTGACCATGTCCGGCTTGATGCCACGCTTGACCAGCTCGGGCAGCACATCGGCGGCATTGGCGCACAGGCCGATGGAGACCGCCTTGCCCTCGGCGGTGTAGCGCTCGAGGCGCGCGAGGGCGTCATCCAGGTCCTCGGCCTGCTCGTCCAGGTAGCGGGTGCGCAGGCGGAAGTCGAGGCGCGATTGCTGGCACTCGATGTTGAGCGAGCAGGCGCCGGCCAGGCTGGCGGCCAGGGGCTGGGCGCCACCCATGCCACCCAGGCCGGCGGTGAGGATCCAGCGGCCCTCGAGGTTACCGTCATGGTGCTGGCGGCCGGCCTCGACGAAGGTCTCGTAGGTGCCCTGGACGATGCCCTGGGAGCCGATGTAGATCCACGAGCCGGCGGTCATCTGGCCGTACATCATCAGGCCTTTCTTATCCAGCTCGTTGAAGTGCTCCCAGTTGGCCCAGGCCGGCACCAGGTTGGAGTTGGCGATCAGCACCCGGGGGGCGTCCCTGTGGGTCTCGAAGACCCCCACCGGCTTGCCGGACTGGACCAGCAGGGTCTGGGTGTCCTCCAGGCGCTGCAGGGTCTCGACGATGGTGTCGTAGCACTGCCAGTCACGGGCGGCGCGGCCGATGCCGCCATAGACCACCAGGTCCTCGGGGCGCTCGGCCACGTCCGGGTGGAGGTTGTTCATCAGCATGCGCAGCGGCGCCTCGGTCAGCCAGCTCCTGCAGCTGCGTTCGGGGCCGGTGGGGGCGGCGATGCGACGTGACGGGTCGTGGCGGGGGTCGCGGTCGATGGAGGGGTGTTGGGTCATGATGCTCTCTTCTCGTGTGGGTGGTGAGGGGGGCGCGTTCGGTGTCAGGGCTCGAGCGTCAGCCGGTGGATCAGGCGCGCTGCCGCCCGGGCGGTGCGGTGGTCGATATCGAAGCTGGGGTTGAGCTCGGCGAGGTCGGCCAGGCGCAGCTTGCCGCTGTCGCGCACCGCCTCGAGCAGGGGCTCGAGCAGGGCGAGCGACACGCCGCGGGCGGCCGGCGCGCTGACGCCCGGGGCCTCGCCGACGGGCAGAACGTCCAGGTCGATGGTCAGGTAGAGGTGGTCGCACTCGCCGATGAAGGCCTCCAGCTCGTCGCCGATGACCGGCAGGCTGGTCGGGGTGATCTCGTGGTCCTCGCGGACCATCACGTCGAGCTCGGCGGCGCGGGCGAACAGCGCCCGGGTGTTGGCGGCGCGGCTCACCCCCAGGCAGGCGTAGCGGAACGGCCAGCCACGGGCACGGCAGTCGTCGGCGATCTGGGCGAAGGGGGTGCCGGAGGAGCGCACGTGAGCCGGGTCGCGCAGGTCGAAATGGGCATCGAAGTTGATGATCCCGATCGTCGGTGCCTCGTCGCTGCCTGCCTCCAGATGACGAGCGAGCCCCGACCAGCTGCCGAAGGCCACCTCATGGCCGCCGCCCAGCACGACGGGCCGATGGCCCGCGGCCAGCAGGGTGGCGAGGCACTCGGCGAGGCGGCCCTGGGCGGTTTCCATGCCGTCGTCGCGGCCGTGTCCGTGGCAGACCACGTCGCCGGCGTCATGGACCGGCGACTGCCGGTGCCAGGCCAGGGGCGCCAGCGCCTTGCGGATGGCACGTGGACCGGCGGCGGCGCCGAGGCGGCCCTGGTTACGCGCCACGCCGGCGTCGCAGGCGAAGCCGAGCAGCGCCACGCCGACGGGGCTGTCCACCGTCAGCGGCTCGACGACCTGGTGCCAGCGCAGGCTGTCGGGCTCCGGGTCCTCCCGGCCGGCCCAGGGCGACATGTCGATGGGGTCAAGCATGTGCAGTGTCATGGGTCACCTCCCCATTGAAGATGCGCTGACGCAGGCGGCCGGGCTGCACCGCATAGGCGAGCGCAGCGGGGGACTCGATATCCCACCAGCAGAGGTCCGCCGGGGCGCCTGCGGCGATGCGGCCAGGCCCACCGCCGCCCTGCTCACGAAGCCCCAGGGCGCGGGCGCCCTGCGCGGTCATGCCGGCCAGGGCCTCGCGGGGGGTGAGCCGGAACAGGGTGCAGGCGAAGTTGAGCATCAGCGTCGGGTTGAAGATCGGCGAGCTGCCGGGATTGGCGTCGGTGGCCACCGCCATGGGCACCCCGGCCTCGCGCAGCGCCGCGATGGGCGGCAGCCGTGTCTCGCGCAGGGTGTGGAAGGCCCCGGGCAGCAGCACGGCGACGCTGCCGGCCTCGCGCAGCGCGGCCACCCCGGCCTCGTCCAGGTATTCGACATGGTCCGCCGAGAGCGCGCCGTGACGCGCCGCCATGGCGCTGCCCCCGAGGTTGGAGAGCTGCTCGGCGTGGGCCTTGACCGGCAGGCCATGGGCCTCGGCCGCCGCGAAGACCCGCTCGCACTGGGCCACCGAGAAGGCGATCGTCTCGCAGAAGACGTCCACGGCATCGGCCAGGCCCTGCTCGGCCGCCGCGGGAATCATCTCCCGGCAGACCAGCTCGATATAGGCGTCGCTGTCATCCTTGAACTCCGGGGGCAGGGCGTGGGCGCCGAGCAGGGTGGTCACCACTCGTACCGGCAGCGCCTCGCCCAGGCGCCGCGCCACCCGCAGCATCTTGAGCTCGTCGGCGACGCTGAGCCCGTAGCCGGACTTGATCTCCACGCTGGTGACGCCATCGGCCATCAACGCCTCGAGGCGCGGCCGGGCGGCGTCGAACAGCTCGTCTTCGCTGGCCGCGCGGGTGGCCTGCACGGTGCTGAGGATGCCGCCGCCGCGGCGGGCGATCTCCTCGTAACTCACGCCTTCCAGCCGCTGTTCGAACTCGTCGGCGCGGGAGCCGCCGAACACCAGGTGGGTGTGGCAGTCCACCAGGCCCGGGGTGATCACCCCGCCGTGTCCCATCTCCTCGCACCCGTCGGCCAGACCGTCGTCCAGTTCGGCCATGGGCAGCACGTGGGAAATGCGTTCGCCCGTGACGATGACCGCCATGGGCTCGGGGCGGGTGTCGAGCCCGTCGAAGAGGATGACGTCGCGCCACAGTCGGGGTGTCTTCGGGTTGCCTGCCATCGGGGCCTCCTGGGGGTGTCACGTATTTGTATATACATTTAGTGGATGACGGGGACGGCGTCAACCCTGTGTCGGGTGCCTAGGGCTGACGCCCTTGAAGCCCGGTCGTCCCCTGTCTCGCAAGAGATTCCCAATCATCTGAAATTAATCTATTAAATTTAATATTGTCGGCGATTTGCCGAGCATGGGGAATGCCTGCTTGCTACTAAAGTATAGGCCAGGTGGGGGCATCGGGGTTGGCGTCGTGTGACGCGTTAATGTATATACATATCGAGGCGCTCAGGCCCATCACCACTCCACATCACAACGAGAGGGAGGAACTCCCCCATGGCAAACCAGGAGCAGGCGACGGACATCACCCGCCGCCCATCACTCACCACGATTCTCAAGCTGTTCGTGCCCAGTGCGCTGGGGATCTTGATCTTCTTCGTGCCGCTCACCCTCGGTGAACGCACCACCATCCTGCTCGACCACCTGGTCACCGGGGCACGCTCCCTGCTGGGGGATCTCAGCGGCTTCTATGCCCTGGCGCTGATCGTGGCCGGGGCCGCCTACCCCTTGATCAAGGGGTACTGGCGGCGCAGCCTCACCGAGCGCATCTTCACGCTGCTCAAGATCGCCGGGGTGGTGGCGGCGGTGATGGCGCTGACCGGCTGGGGCCCGGCCTTCCTCCACGAGCCGGACATGCTGCCCTTCCTGTTCGACAAGCTGGTGATCCCGGTGGGGCTGATCGTGCCGATCGGGGCGGTCTTCCTGGCGCTGCTGATCAGCTACGGCCTGCTGGAACTGATCGGCGTGCTGGTGCAGCCGGTGATGCGGCCGATCTGGCGTACCCCGGGGCGCAGCGCCATCGATGCCGTGGCGTCGTTCGTTGGCAGCTACTCCATCGGCCTGCTGATCACCAACCGGGTCTACCAGGCGGGGCAGTACTCGGCGCGGGAGGCGGCGATCATCGCCACCGGCTTCTCCACGGTGTCGGCCACCTTCATGATCATCGTGGCGCGCACCCTGGAGCTGATGAGCGTGTGGAACCTCTACTTCTGGCTGACGCTCGCGATCACCTTCATCGTCACCGCGATCACCGTGCGGCTGCCGCCGCTGTCGCGCATGGACGATGACAAGACCGACGGCGAACCCGTGTCGGTGCCCGGCAAGCGGCTCGCCACCGCCTGGTACACCGGTCTGGGTGTCGCCGAGAAGGCGCCCAGCCTGGCCGGGAGCGTGGCACTCAACGTGCGCGAGGGGCTGGTGATGGCGATCAGCATCCTGCCGTCGATCATGTCGGTGGGGCTCGCGGGTCTGGTGATTGCCAAGTACACCCCGCTGTTCGAATGGCTGGGCTGGTTCTTCTATCCCTTCGTGGCGATCTGGGGCCTGGAGGATGCCGCGGCGCTGGCCCAGGCGTCCGCCTCGGGCCTCGCCGAGATGTTCCTCCCGGCACTGCTGATGGGCGATGCCGACTTCGTGGCGCGCTTCGCCGCCGGGGTGGTGTCGGTCTCCGCGGTGCTGTTCTTCTCTGCCTCGATCCCCTGCATCCTCTCCACCAGCATTCCGCTGTCGGTGGGGCGCATCGTGGTGATCTGGTTCCTTCGCGTGGCGCTGAGCCTGCTGCTCGCGGTGCCGGCGGGATACCTGGCCCAGGCCCTGGGCGGTGGCTGAGCGGTGACGATCGACCCGCGGCGAGGCCGGGGCATTCCCGGCCTCGCCCGATCAGGATGACTGTCGATGCACCGAGGAGCGCAGCTTGTAGCGCTCGCCGGGGTGGATCAGCCGGGCGTAGCTGACCAGGCTCTCGCCGGACCAGGTGCGGCGGATCATGCTCAGGCAGGGGCGAGCGACGTCGGTCTCCAGGTGCCGGGCGGTGGCGGCGTCGACCAGGACGGCCTCGACCACGTGCTCGATATCGGTGATCGGGCAGGCCGCCACCAGCACCTCGTTGGGGGTAAGGAGGGAGAAGTCGGTGTCGAGGTACTCCGGCACCCAGCGCGGGTTGACGTAGCGATCCTCGAGCTGGATCGGCACGCCGTCCTCGCGGTGCACGATCAGCGTGTGGAAGACCCGGGTGCCGAGGCGCACGCCGAGGCGCAGGGCGACCTCGTCGTCGGCCGCCATGGCCTCGCTGCGCAGCACGACGTTGCTGTAGTCGTGCCCGCGGCTGCGCACCTCCTCGGCGATGTTGTGGACCTCCACCAGCGACGACTCGGCCTTGCGGTCGGTGACGAAGGTGCCGAGCCCCGGCTGACGCGTCAGGTAGCCCTGTTGCACCAGGTCGCGGATCGCCTTGTTGGCGGTCATGCGGCTGACGCCGAAGTCCCGCGCCAGCTGCTCCTCGGGTGGAATCTGGTGATGGGCCGGCCAGTCGCCGCACTGGATCTTCTCCAGCAGGTGCTGCTGAATCTGCAGGTAGAGCGGGGGGGAGCTGCCCATGGTCTGCGCTGAGTCCTTTCGCCGCGAGTGAATGTATATACGTCTAGTCTACCCGCCTCGCGTCCACCAGGCACGCGGCATTCCGCCGATTGATGCCCGGTGTCGCGGGCGCCGGGCGCGACGGGGTGGCCGTCGTCCTGGTTCGACACCCCCCCGGGGCTTTGCTAACGTCAATGCATGTCACCAGGCCCGTGCAGATTCATTCCGACCCTCACCGGAGCTGCTGCGGATGGCTACGCCCCCTTCGGATGCAATCGCTGACCTCGCCGCGACGACTCCCCTGCTGGAGGTCAGCAACCTCGTCATGGACTTCGGTGGGCTGCGCGCCCTGGATGCGGCGTCGCTGACGGTGGGGCAGGGGAGCATCACCGGCCTGATCGGCCCCAACGGTGCCGGCAAGACAACGCTGTTCAATGTCGTGGCCGGCTACTACGAACCCCGCGCCGGGCGCGTCTACCTCGATGGCGAGGACATCACCGGCCTGCCGCCGCACCGGATCTTCGCCCGTGGGCTGTGCCGTACCTTCCAGATCCCCCGGGAGCACGCCAGCCTGTCGGTGCTCGAGAACCTGATGCTGGTGCCCAGGGGGCAGGCGGGCGAGGGCTTCTTCGCCAACCTGCTGCGGCCCGGCCGGGTGCGTGAGCAGGAAGCGGCACACCGGCAACACGCCGAGGAGGTGCTGGCCTTCCTGGATCTCTCCCACCTGGCCCAGGAGTATGCCCGCAACCTCTCCGGTGGGCAGAAGAAGCTGCTCGAGCTGGCGCGAACCCTGATGGCGAATCCCAAGCTGGTGCTGCTCGACGAGCCAGGGGCAGGCGTCAACCCGACCCTGATGGGGCGACTCAAGGAGAACATCGAGCGCCTCAACCGCGAGCGCGGCATCACCTTCCTGATCATCGAGCACGACATGGACCTGGTGATGAGCCTGTGCGATCCGGTGATCGTGATGAGCGAGGGCCGCTACCTGATGGAAGGCCCGCCCGAGACGGTGCGCCGTGATGCCCGCGTCCTGGAAGCCTATCTCGGAGGCCAGTATGCCGCTGCTGAAGGCTGAAGGGGTCACCGCCGGCTACGGCGAGATGGAGATCCTCCACGATGTCGACCTGGAGGTGGAGGCCGGCGAGATCGTCTCGCTGATCGGGCCGAACGGGGCGGGCAAGTCGACGCTGATGAAGACCATCTTCGGACTGCTGCGTCCGAAGTCGGGCACCATCACCTACCGGGACGAGCCGATCCACGGTCGCAAGCCCCACGAGATCGTCACCCTCGGCCTCTGCTACGTGCCCCAGGTCGCCAATGTCTTCGTCGCCCTGACGGTGGAGGAGAACCTCGACATGGGGGGCTACCTGCTCGACGAACGGCAGATCCCGGAGCGCCGCGAGCGGGTCTACGAACTCTTCCCCAGGCTGCGCGAGCGCCGGCGACAGCGAGCGGGCAAGATGTCCGGCGGCGAACGCCAGATGGTGGCCATGGGGAGCGCGCTGATGCTGGATCCGGACCTGCTGCTGCTGGACGAGCCGTCGGCCGGCCTGTCGCCCAAGCTGGTGGACGAGATCTTCGACAACATTCGCCGCATCAATGCCGCCGGCCTGGCCGTGCTGATGGTCGAGCAGAACGCCAGGAAGTCCCTCGAGATGGCGAATCGCGGCTATGTGCTGGCGAACGGCGAGAACCGCTACGACGGCACGGGCCAGGCACTGCTCGCCGACCCGGACGTGGCGCGCCTCTACCTGGGGGGATGATCGATGGCCGTATCCGACACCCGCAAGACAGGGCAGGGGGTGCCCGCCGACCGACGCCGACATGGCGAACGCATGCGTGCCTACATCCGCACCCGCGGCTTCCTGGTCGGCACCCTGGTGGTGATCCTGATCGCCATGTACGTCGCCGGCCTGATCGCGGGGGCCGGCGCACAGCGTCTGCTGGCGCTCACGGCCTGGGGGCTGATGCTCGGCGGTATCATCGCCCTGGGCAGCATCGGCCTGTCGCTGGTCTACGGCGTCCTGAAGTTTCCCAACTTCTCCCACGGGGCCCTGGTCACCCTGGGCGCCTATGTGGCGTACACGGTGGTGCCCCTGCTGCCCCAGGGCGAGGCGCTGCGCCCGCTCTCCTTCGGCTACGAGTTCCTCGTGGCCCTGGTCGTGGCCATGCCGGTGGTCGGGGTGGTCGCGGTCGCGATCGATCGCGTGGTGTATCGGCGGCTGCGCAACACCGGCGCCCACCTGGTGCTCTTCGCCATGGCCTCGCTGGCGATGGCCTTCTTCGTGCGCAGCATGATCTATCTCGTCTGGGGGCCCGATTTCCACTTCTACTATCCCGGGCGGGCCAATCCGGCCCTCTACCTGCCCTTCGGCATGCGCGTGCGCGCGGACCAGCTGTTCATCCTCGTGCTCGCTTTCGGCCTGGTCGCCGCCGTCTACGTCCTGCTCGAATGGACCCGCATGGGCAAGGCGATGCGCGCCACCGCCGACAATCCCCACCTCGCCCAGATCCGCGGCATCAATACCGAGCGCGTCATCGGCTGGACCTGGATGCTCGGGGGCGGTCTCGCCGCCGCCGGCGGCATCATGTACGGCCTGAGCTCGCAACTGCGGCCCGAGATGGGCTTCTGGCTGCTGTTGCCGATGTTCGCGGCCACCATCATGGGGGGGATCGGCAATCCCTACGGCGCGTTGATCGCGGCGCTGATCATCGGCATTGCCCACCAGGTGTCGACCTCGTTTCTCGATCCGACCTACGGCCCCGCGGTGGCGTTCGTGCTCATGGTGCTGACGCTGCTCATCCGCCCCCAGGGGCTGCTCGGCCGCACGGAGGGGTGATCCGCCATGTCCCAGTTGATCTTCCTCAAGGGCCTGATGCTGGGGGTCGCCCTGGCGTGCATCCTGCCGATCCTGCTGCCGCCCGGGGCGCGGTGGCGGGTGCCGGGCGGCATCCTGCTGGGTCTCGTCGCCGGCCTGGGGATCGCGGCCAGCGTGCCGTCCGGCTATCTCTCCTACTTCATCGGTTTCCTGACCATGGCGAGCCTCTATGCGATTCTCAGCCTGGGCCTGAATACCCAGTGGGGCTACACGGGGCACCTGAACTTCGGCGTGGCGGGCTTCTTCGCGGTGGGCGCCTTCACCTCGGCGCTGTTCACCATCGAGGCCCCCACCGGCCTGGCGGCCCAGTACACCCAGGTGCTGTTCGGGCTGCAGATGCCGTTTCTCGTCGGGGTCCTCGCGGCGGCGGTGGTGTCGGGGCTGGTGGCCTTCGTCGTCGCCGTCCCCGTGCTGCGCCTGCGCCTGGACTTCCTCGCCATCGCCACCATCGGCGTGGCGGAGATCATTCGCCTCATCTTCCAGAACGAGCGCTGGCTCGCCAACGGGCCCCAGCCGCTGCGCGGCATCCCGCAGCCGGGCCGTTGCCTCTTCGAGTCCCGTCCCTGCGACTGGCTCCCGGAGCCGCTGCTGTGGCTCGTCGAGCCCCTAGGCACGCGGGACTACACCGCCTTCTACCTGATGGTCGTGGCGGGCTTCCTGGCGCTGATCTACCTGGTGCTCGAACGCACCTGCCGCTCCCCCTGGGGGCGCATGCTGCGGGCGGTGCGCGACGAGGAGTCGTCGGCGGCCATGAACGGCAAGAACGTCACCTTCGCCCGGGTCCAGGCCTTCGTGGTCGGTGCCGTGGTCATGGGGATCGCCGGGGCGCTCTACGCGCACTACACCGTGGCCATCGACTACAGCCACTTCCACGCGCTGTTCGGCACCTTCCTGGTGTGGATCATGCTCATGCTCGGTGGCAGCGGGAACCACCGCGGCGCCATCCTGGGGGCCATCCTGGTGTGGGGCGTGTGGGCCGGCACGGCCTTCCTGGCCAACGCCCTGGCGCCGGTGCTGGCCCTCATTCACGACGATCTGCCCGGCCGTGCCCAGTACATCCGCTGGTTGCTGGTGTCGCTGCTGCTGGCCGCGGTGGTGCTGTTCCGGCCCCAGGGCCTGCTGCCGGAGGAGATGCGGGTGTCCAACCACCTGCGCGGGAACGGTCGCTGACACTTGCCGGCGGGCATCCTGGAGTGCCGGCCCGCCAGGGAAGCGGAGCCCTCGATGAGGGCTCCGCCGGGCTTGGCGCCTACTCTTCCGGAATGTCCTCCGGGGAGCGGATCTCGAGGGTCTCGCTGGCGCCGTTCTGGAACTGCCAGATGGCGATGGGCGTCAGCACGTCGCCGTTGTCGTCGAAGTCCACCGGCCCGGCCGCGCCGCTGTACTGGACGTCCTCGCCGGCCATGATCGCCTCGATGCCCGCGACGATGCTGTCGATGTCCCCGGCCATGATGGTGTGCCCCGGCGGGTTGGCCACCTCACGCAGGCGGTCGCGGAGCACGGTGCCGGTGATCTCCTCGGCCGCCTCGTGGCCATCCGCGTAGGCCTTCACCGCGGCCAGGCCGATGACGATCGCCGCGTCGTACGCCGACTCGGTGAACGGCGGGATGCGATCGTGTCCGAACTCCGCCATGAACTGCTCGGAGAATTGCTGGAAGCCCGGAATGCTGGGGTCCTGCCCCGGTGCGGTGCCGATCACGCCCTCGACGGTATCGGCACCGAGCGCCTCGACGACGTCATCGGAACGGTTACCGTCGACGAACTGCCAGGCCACCGGGTCGAAGAGGTCGCGCGCCTCGGAGAGGAAGGTCGCGGTATGTGCCGGATAGCTCGCCGCGAACAGCATGTCCGGTTCGTCCTGCAGCGCGGAGGCGAGCTGGGAGGTATAGGTCGGCTGGACCTCCTCAGGGTGCGGGACCTGGGCGTGGACCACCCCGCCGCGGAGCTGGAACGAACGGGCGAAGGCATTCGACAGGCCCTGGCCGTAGGGGTTGTTGATGAAGAGGGTCGAGGCGCTGTCGAACCGGTAGTCGTCGATGATCTCGCCGGCGGCGAGCTGTGCGGCGACGACCCCCTGGAGGGCGTCGGACGCCGTGGTGCGGAACAGCAGGTCGGCGTCGCGGTCTTCCGGGAGCACGGAGATCAGCGGCGATGTCGAGCCATTGGAGACCTGCAGGACCTCCGACGGAATGGTCACGGAGGTCGCCACGGCGACCGTCACGCCGCTGGACCAGCCGCCGATGATCGCCGGTACGCCGTGCACCTCGACCAGGCCGCGGGCCGCCTCGATGGCGGGGCTCGGCAGGGTGGCACTGTCCTCGGCGACATGGTTGCCGATGATGGCGCCGCCGAGCGCCTCCTCGGTCGCGGCGTTGATGTGCTGGACGCCGAGCGCCGCCCCGTCGCGGTAGTACTCGCCGAACTCGGCGCCTGCGCCCGTGAAGGGGGCGATCTGGCCCAGGGTGATCGACGGAGGCTGTGCGACGGCGGCGCTGGCGCCGAGAGCCAGCGCCAGTGCCGCCAGGCCGGCCAGGCTCGGGCCCCTGGCCGATGAAACGTCAGGTATGTGTGCCGTCATGACTGCTACCTCCCTTGACGGAAAGGTTGCTGGAGTCGGTCGGCCCCGTCGTCTGCCATGTCCGCAATGCGTGGTGGATCGCGACAGGATCGACGACAATCAGGCTAGCCCGCCGGCGGGGCTACCGCCACTTTCCGGCCCGTCCCTGCCGGCGGCAGGTCTGCCCCCGTTTCCGATGATGTCGAGTGATGCCATGAATGACCCTCGCCTGAAGAGCCCCGCCACGGCGCGCAATCGCCAGCCGATCCTCGAGGTACTGCAGCAGGTGTTGCCGGAGAAGGCCCATGTGCTGGAGGTGGCCAGCGGCAGCGGCGAGCATGCCGTGCATTGTGCCGCCGCCATGCCGGGCTGGCAGTGGCAGCCCAGCGACCCGAATGCGCATGCACGTCGCTCGATCTCGGCGTGGCGAGAGCATTCGGGCCTGGCCAACCTCCACGAGCCCATGGCGCTGGATGTGACGGTTCTCTGCCCGGGCGGCTCCTGTGACGCCATGGTGGCGATCAACCTGCTGCATATCGCGCCGTGGGAGGTCGCCGAAGCACTGCTGGCCTGTGCGGGGTCGCGATTGCCGAAAGGTGGCGTGCTCTATCTCTACGGGCCCTTCCGGCGCGAGGGGATCCCGACGGCGCCCGGCAACGCGGCCTTCGATGCCGACCTTAGGGCGAGGGATCCGCGCTGGGGCGTCCGGGATCTCGAGGCGGTGACGGCCGAGGCCGAGCGCCAGGGGCTGGCACTCGAGCGCGTGGTGGAGATGCCCGCCAACAACCTCAGCGTGGTCTTTCGCAAGGGCGCTTGATGCCGCAGCCGTTACTCGGGCATCTCGCCGGGCACCCGGTACTCGATCGGTTCGGCCTGGCGCTCCTCGCGGGTCCTGGTCTCGTCCTCGGTGGGCACGCCCCACAGGGTCTCGCGGCTGCCGTCGGGGAAGGTGTAGGTGGTGCAGCCGCCCAGCAGGGCGAGGGCCAGGCCGGCGGCGGGCAGCAGGAGGTGTCGGGATCGAATCACGGGTCTTTCCTCGAGGGCATGATGTTCATGGCACAGGGCGGTGGGGCCAGCCTGCTGGCTGGCCGTTCGTGGGTCAAGGCGTGCCGGGTCAGCCGGACCAGCCGGCCAGGATCGGCACGTAGACCACCAGCAGCAGCACCGCGATCAACCCCAGCAGGTAGGGCAGGATGGCGCGGGTGATGCGCTCGAGGGGCAGCTGGGTGACCGACGAGGCCACGTAGAGGTTGATCGCCACCGGCGGGGTGATCATGCCGATGGCCAGCCCCACGACGATGATCAGCCCGAAGTGGATCGGGTCGATGCCGAGCTGGGTCACCAGCGGCAGCAGCACCGGGGTGAGGATGATCAGGGCGCTGGCCGTCTCGATGAACACCCCGGTGAGCAGGATCACCGCGACCACCAGCAGCATGATCACGTAGGGGTTGGTGGAGAGCGACAGCACCGCCTGGGCGATGGCGCCGGGCACCTGCCAGCTGGAGAGCGTCCAGCTGAGCACCGCCGAGGTGGCGATGACCAGCATGATCACCGAGGTGGTGATCGCCGAGCGGATCAGGATGCGATAGACGTCGGGCAGGCGCAGGTCGCGATAGACGAACAGCGATACCAGCAGGGCGTAGTTGACCGCCACCACCGCCGCCTCGCTGGGCGTGAACACCCCCGAGAAGATGCCGCCGAGGATGATCACCGGGGTCATCAGGCCCCAGCTGGCGCTCTTCAGGGTGCGCCAGATGGTGGCCGGCGCGAAGGCGGTACCCCGCGGGTAGTTGCGCCGGTAGGCCTGGACGATGGCGATGGCGGCCAGGCCCAGCCCCATGGCCAGCCCCGGCAGGAAGCCGTTGAGGAACAGCCTGGAGACCGACTGCTGGGCGATCACCGCATAGATGATCATCGGCACCGAGGGCGGGATCACCACCCCGATGGTGCCGCTGGCGGCGATCAGGCTGGCCGCCGAGGCGGGGTCGTAGCCCTTCTTGCGCAGCTCCGGCACCAGGCTCGAGCCCACCGCGGCGGTGGTGGCCGCCCCCGAGCCGGAGATCGCGGCGAAGAACATGCCGGCCCCCACCGAGACGATCGACAGCCCGCCCTTGAGGAAGCCGAACAGCGAGTCGGCGAAGTCCACCAGCTTCTCGCTGACCTTGCCCTGGGCCATCAGGTCGCCGGCCAGGATGAACATGGGCACCGCCACCAGGGCGAAGGAGTTGATGCCCTGGAACATCTGCTGGGTGACCACCATCAGCGGCACGCCCTGGGCGTTGAGGGCCAGCAGGGTGCTGGCGCCGATGGCCAGGGCGATGGGCACCCCCAGCAGCATGAAGACGAAGAACAGCACGAACAGCAGGCCGGTCATGCGGGAGGCTCCTCGGCGGTGCCGCTGCCCGGGTCACCGGCCGCCGGTCCCTTGACGAGCAGCTCGAGCAGGTCGACCAGCGCGTACCAGCTCATCAGGGCGCCGCTCAGCGGGATCACGGCGTAGATCCAGGTCATCGAGATGCGCAGCGAGGCGGACTTCTGGAAGCTCTGCACCTGCATGTAGCGATGGCCGATGACGATCAGCGCCACCGTGAAGCCCAGCGCCACCAGCACGGCGGCGAGGCGCGCCAGCTGCTGGAGGCGCAGCGGCAGGGCGTCCACCACGAAGGTCACCGCGATGTGGCGCCCGCGCTGGAAGGCCAGGGTGGCGCCGAGGAAGGTGATCCACACCAGAAGGAAGCGGGCCACCTCCTCGGTCCAGCCCACGGCGGTGAAGAGCACCCGGGAGACCACCTGCAGCGTGATGACGCCGATCAACGCCGCCATCCCCGCGAAGACCACGGGCTGGATGACGGCGTCGATGGCGCGCTCACACCGCTGCAGCAGGCCCAGCAGGGAACGCGGCAGGGCTCGCACTTACTGCAGCGCCGCCTGGATGCGTTCCAGGTAGTCGCCGAACTGCTCGCCGTACTTCTCGTAGACCGGTGCCACGGCGGCCTGGAAGGCCTCGAGGTCGGCGTCATCGATGATCTCCATGCCGGCGGCGCGCAGCTCGGCCAGCTGCTCGGCCTCCATCTCGGCATTCACGCGACGCTCGTGCTCGGCGGCTTCCCGGGCGGCCTGCACCAGCACCTCCTGGGCCGCGTCCGGCAGCTGGTTCCACACCGGCATGCCCATCACGAAGATCGCCGGCGCATAGGTGTGCCGCGACAGGGTCATGTAGGTCTGGGTCTCGTTGAGCTTGAACGAGTGGATGACGTTGACCGGGTTCTCCTGGCCGTCGATGGTGCCCTGCTGCATGGCGGTGAGCGCCTCGGTCCAGGCCATGGGGATGGCGTTGGCGCCCAGCTCGCGGAAGGTGTCCACGTAGACCGGGTTCTCCATCACGCGGATGCGCAGGCCGTCCATGTCCTCCGGCGAGTTCACCGGCCGCTCGCTGTTGGTCAGGTTGCGGAAGCCGCGCTCGGCATAGGCCAGGCCCTTGAGGTTGACGTCCGCCAGCTTGTCGAGCAGCTCCTGGCCGATCTCGCCGTCGAGCACCGCGTAGGCGGCCTCCGGCGAGGGGAAGAGGAAGGGCAGTTCGAAGACCGCCATCTCCTCGACGAAGTTGGCCACCGGGCCGTTGGTGATCACGCCCATGTCCACGGTGCCGATCTGCATCCCCTCGAGCAGGGTGCGCTCGTCGCCCAGGGAGGCGTTGGGGTAGATGTCGACGCTGACCGCGCCCTCGGTGCGCTCGGCGACCAGTTCCTGGAACTTGACCGCGGCGATATGGAAGCCGTCCTGCTCGTTGACCACGTGGGCCAGGCGCAGGGTGACCGGGTCCATGTCGGCGAACTCGGAGGCCTGGGCGGTGGTGGCCAGGGCCAGCGAGACGGAGAGTGCCAGCATGCCGCGTGAGAAGGTTTTCTTCATTGTCGTTTTCCTGTTGTGGTTCAGTCCCTTGGGGAGCATGCCCGAGCGCGATACGGGAGGTCAAACGTCGCCGGGGGGAGGCGTGGCTGCCGGGAGCGGGGCGACCCGTTGGGCGGCGTGTCGCCTTCTGGCATCGAGGGGTGTCATCACCGGGCAGATACGGGTTAGGGTCGTGGGACCCTTTCACAGCAATGGAGTCCGCATGACCGCACTCAAGTCCCTTGCCATTTCCGCCCTGACATTCGCCCTGGCTGCCCCGGCCATCGCCCAGCAGGCGATGCCCCAGGGCCAGGCCCCCAGCGCCGAGGAGCAGGTGGGCCAGCTGGATGAACTGGTCGGCCTCGACGACGACCAGCAGCAGGAGCTGGTCACCCTGCTCGGCGACTCGCAGAGCCGTATCCAGGAACTCCAGGGCGAGGCTCGGGAGGTCCAGATGCAGCTGCAGGAGCACATCGGTCCCGAGTTCGACGAGACCGCCATCCGCCAGGACGCCCAGCGTCTCGGCCAGCTCACCGGCGACATGACCGCCGAGAGCGTGCTGATGCAGGCACGACTCGAGGCCACCCTGACCCCGGAGCAGCGCGACGAGCTGCAGCGGAAGATGCAAGCCCGGCAGGAGCAGATGCGCCAGATGCAGCAGCAGCTGCAGCAACAGCAACAGTAAGCCCGCCCAGGCGGACGGGCGTTTGCCGGCGACATGCCGGCGCGACACGAGGAGGCGGCGACCCACGGCGGGTTGCCGCCTCCCGTCGCAGGGGCGCCGGGGGGCTCGGTCAGGCCGGGCCGACCAGGTGCTTGACCTCCAGGTGCGCCGACAGCCCCCAGGGGCCGAGCTCGCGGCCGATGCCGCTGCGCTTGAACCCGCCCCAGCCGGCCCGGGCGGGGAGGCTCACCGGCCGGTACCCCAGTGGTGGTTCAGCTCGTCGCGGGTGACCTGGTCGATGACCACTTCCGGATGGTGGCGATGGATCGCCGAGTAGATCTCCTCTTCCCGATCAGCGGGCACGTCCACCATCATCAGGAAGGCCCCGTTCTCGATCTCGCCCTCGAACTTGTCGACCTTCACGTCATGGACCGACACGCCGATCATGGTGCTGCTCCAGATGCCGAAGAGGCCACCGAACACCGCCATGCCCAGGATGAGCAGGACGAAGCTGATGCCTTCGAGGGCATTGTCGAGGACGACGTAGGCGATCACGCCCAGTGCGAGCCCCAGCGGGATGCCGTACTTGAGCCCACGCATGGCGGCATTGACCACGTCGGTGGTCTCGCGGAGGGTGGCGTTGTGCACGCCCTGTTCCTGCAGTTGCTTCCAGTCTCTGCCCGTGACATGAACCTGATCCTTCTTCAGCTTGAGGCCGTTCAGTTCATGGGCGATGTTGACGGTGGTATCCAGGTCAGGGGTCAAGAAGTACAAGCGACTCATGTTATTCTCCTGTCCAGCAACATCGAGTAGCCCGAGCGAGCGGCTCGAACGTCCTCCTGCTCCTTACCGGCAAACCGCTTCCCTGTCCCCCTGCAGTGGAACGACGAGGTGACGAGGTCGTGCCTCGGCCCAGGGGATGAGTCGTTGCCCCCCTGGCTGCGGCAGGGACTGACACTACCAAGGTTGTCGATAATGCGGTGTACGGCAAGCGAGGATTGGGCGGGAGCCCACGTTGGTCGCCGTGCTTGTGACGCCCTCCCGAACAGGGTATAGGTGCTGCTGCCCCAAGCAGACTATCCCGACAGCCCATGCCACTGCAGAATCTCCATCTCAACTGGCTGAGAACCTTCGAGGCGGTAGGCCGGCACCTGAGTTTCTCGAAGGCCGCGCAGGAACTGAGCATGAGCCAGTCGGCGGTCAGCCAGCAGATCAAGTTGCTCGAGCACAAGCTGGGCAGGTCGCTGTTCGAGCGCCAGACCCGCGCCATCCAGCTGACCGTGGCGGGACGCGCCTACCACGGGGTGGTTCGCGAAGGGCTCCAGCACATGGAGCAGGGCATCAACAGCATCTTCGATTCCGCGGCCCAGGGGACGCTGGAGCTCAGCATCAACAACACCTTCGCCCAATTCTGGCTGGCGCCGAGGCTGGAGCGCTTTCATGGGCTTTACCCCGGCATCTCGCTGCGGCTCTTCGGGATGAACTGGGAGGCCGACGCGCCACCCAGCAGTGCCGAGCTGGAAATCCGCTACGGCTCCGGCAACTGGCCGTCATTCCACGCTCGGCGCCTGCTCTCGCGTGAGCTGCGGCCATACTGCTCGGTGACGCTCGCCGACCGGTTGCGGGGAGGCGCCGGGCTGCTCGGCCTGCCGTTGATCGATGTCCTGGGCACGCCCAATGGCTGGAACGACTGGCTGGCCCGCCACCCGCAGGGCGAGGCAGGGAGTGCTCCGCGACTCCTCGTGGACAGCTACGCCATTGCCGCCGGCATGGCGGTGGAAGGGGCCGGGGTCTGCCTGCTCAATGACGAGCTGGTGAAAGGCTCCCGCCTGCAGGAATGGTTGGTCCCCCCGTTCCGGGAGAGCATCGAATGCCTGGCCAGCTATTACCTGATCAAGCTGCATGACAAGCCCCTGTCCGGTGCCGCCCAGGCGTTCCACGACTGGCTGCTGAAGGAGATCGGATAGGGCGCGGCTCGCGTCAGCCCTTCACTCGGGTCATGTCGGGATCATGGAACGGGCGCAGGCTGGCCTCGACCGCGTAACGCCGCGTGGCGATCTCGATCTCGTAGTCGCCCTCCCGGATCCATTGCGGTGTCACGCCGTCGGCGTTCTCGACATAGCCCATGGCCACGTTGCCGCCGACGTGATGCCCGTACATGCCCGAGGTGGTACGACCGACGATCACGCCGTCACGATAGATGGGCTCTTCGTGGTAGCTGGTCGCCTCGGGATCCCGGAACCGGAACAGCACCATCCGCTTCCCGATGCCCTCCGCCTTCTGACGCAGCAGCGCCTCCCTGCCGATGAAGCCACCGCGCTTGTCGAAGGCCACGGCGAAGGAGAGCCCGGCCTCCAGCGGCGTATCCTCCTCGGTGACGTCGTGCCCGAAATGCCGGTAGCCCTTCTCGATGCGCAACGAGTTGAGGGCATGATAGCCGCAGAGCTTGAGGTCGAAGGCCTTGCCGGCCGCCAGCAGGCGATCGAAGACATCCGGGGCGAACTCGGTGGGAATGTAGAGCTCCCAGCCCAGTTCCCCGACATAGGTGATGCGGGAGGCACGCACGCGAGCGTATCCCAGCTCGATTTCCCTGGAGGTGCCGAAGGGAAACCCCGGGTTGGTGAGGTCCTCGTCGGTGAGCTGCTGCAGCAGGTTGCGGGCATCGGGGCCCATGACGCCGAGGACGGCCATCGAGGAGGTGACGTCGGTCACGACCACGTTCGCCTCGTCGGGCGTCTGGCGCCGCAGCCAGTCGAGGTCGCGGGTCTGGGTCGGCGCACCGGAGACGATGAGGAAGCTGTCCGTCGCGAGGCGGGTCACGGTGAGGTCGGCCTCGATCCCGCCCCGTTTGTTGAGCCACTGGGTGTAGACGATCCGCCCCGGGGTGACATCGATGTCATTGCTGCAGATGCGGTTCAGCACCGCCGGGGCGTCACGCCCCTGCACCAGCAGCTTGGTGAAGGAGCTCTGGTCGAAGAGGCCGACGCGTCGGCGAACGGCCATGTGTTCCGCCGCCGACCACGCGAACCAGTTCTGCTTGCCCCAGCTGTAGCGGTATTCCGCCGTCTCGCCTTGCGGGGCGAAGAAGTTTGCCCGCTCCCAGCCGGCGACCTCGCCGAAGCAGGCATTGGCCGCCGCCAGGCGTTCGTGCAGGATGCTCCTGCGGACGTTGCGCGCCGTCTCGAACTGTCGGTAGGGCCAGTGCATGGCGTAGAGCAGGCCGAGCCCCTCACGCGTGCGGTCATGGAGATAATCGGCGTTCCCCTGGAACGGCTGGTTGCGGCGCACGTCCACCTCCCACAGGTCCATGGGGGCGTGCCCTCTGGCAATCCATTCGGCAAGCACCTTGCCGGCCCCTCCTGCGGACTGGATGCCCACCGAGTTGAATCCGGCCGCCACGAAGTAGTTGCGCAGTTCGGGCGCCTCGCCGAGATGGTAGCGATCATCGGGCGTGAAGCTCTCGGGACCATTGAAGATGACCTGCAGCCCCGTGTTCGCCAGGGCGGGAACGCGGCGCATGGCGGCTTCGAGATAAGGCTCCAGGTGGTCGAGGTCCGGGGGGAGTTCGTCGAAGCTGAAGCTCTCCGGGATCCCCTCGTGCCCCCAGGGCCGGGCATTCGGCTCGAATGTGCCGATCAGCAGCTTGCCGGCCTCGGTCTTGAAGTAGTTGCAGCCATCCAGGTCCCGCAGGGTCGGCAGCTGGGCCGCCAGGTCCGGCATCCTCTCGGTCACGACATAGTAGTGTTCGGCGGCGTGAAGCGGCACGTTGACGCCGGCCTTCCGCCCGAACCCGCGCGCCCACATGCCGGCGCAATTGACCACGAACTCGGCGTCGATCTCGCCGGCTTCCGTCACCACGCCGGCGGCCTTCCCGTGCCTCATCTTGATGTCCACGACCGGCGTGTTCTCGATGATGCGCGCGCCGCCCAGGCGCGCGCCTCTGGCCAGGGCCTGGGTCACGTCGACCGGGTTGACGATGCCATCGAGCGGCAGGTGGATGCCGCCGACGATGTCCTCGACCTCCATCAGGGGCCAGAGCGCCTGCGCCTCCTCGGGACCGACCACCTCGCAGGGAAACCCGCAGAGCTTGGCCAGGGAGGCGCCGCGCTTGAGTTCGGTGAAGCGCGCCTGATGGGTCGCGATGCTGAGCGAGCCGTTGCGCACGAAGCCCGTCGCCTGTCCGGTCTCCTCGCCCAGGCGCTCGTAGAGGTCCGCGCTGTAGCGGGCCAGCATGCTCATGCGATAGGTGGCGCGCAAGGTCGGCACCAGGCCGGCCGCATGCCAGGTGGTGCCGCAGGTCAGCGTCCTGCGCTCGAGCAGCACGACATCGCGGATACCCAGTCCGGTGAGGTGGTAGGCCACGCTGCAGCCGATGACGCCACCCCCCACGATCACCACGCGTGCCGAACTCGGCAAGCCATTGCTCATGTCGATTCCCCCGAACGCTGGTTGCTGGATACGAGACGTCCCCTGATGCTAGGGAGCGAATCGGCCCGGGGCGAACGATATATCGGCTGCCGATTGATAAGCTGTGCTTATTCGTCGGGGGTTGCGTACCGCGAGCGGAAGGGGGGTTGGCCGGGCAACGAAAAACCGCCGCCGGGTGGTGACCCTGGGCGGCGGTTTTCACGGTGTCTTCTGGTCGGAGCGACAGGATTCGAACCTGCGACCTCTGCAACCCCATTGCAGCGCGCTACCAAGCTGCGCCACGCTCCGACACGTTCCTCCGGTGACTGGCGGCTGCGGCCAGCGCCCCCGAGAACGAGGCGTATACTAGCGCGTCGAGGCGCAAAAGAAAAGCCCTCTTTGCACTTGAGTTTCAATTGCTTGGCCCGGGAGCGGGCGGGGCGCACCCGACGCTCGGCGGCGCCACGCCATCCCCGGGCGGCACCCCGCACCGGTCCGGTCGGCGCGGCTCCCCGCCGGCTTCGATGTTGGCGGGTTTCGCGGCCTCTCACTATAGTGACTGCATCTCGTGCCCGCTTGTGAACCGTGAAGGAGTGCAAGGGAGGGACGGCCAATGGCGATAGCAATAGTCGTGATCCTCTTGGCGCTTGGGTCGGTACTGTTCTATTTCCTCAGCCCCTGGAACCTCACGCCGCTGGCCTCCAACTGGGGGGCCATCGACAACACCATCCAGATCACCCTGTGGGTCACCGGGGCGGTCTTCGTGGCCGTCAACCTGTTCCTGGCCTTCGTCATCATCCGCTATCGCTATCGCCGGAACCGGCGGTCGCACTACGAGCCCGAGAACAAGAAGCTCGAGGCCTGGCTCACCGGGCTGACGACGATCGGCATCGCCGGCCTGCTGGCCCCGGGCCTTCTGGTATGGGCCTCCTTCGTCAAGCCCCCGGATGACGCTCACGAGGTCGAGGTGGTGGGCCAGCAGTGGCACTGGAGCTTTCGCCTTCCCGGAGAGGATGGCCGCTTCGGCGCGGTGCACAACCGCTTCATGGACGACGGCAACCCCTTCGGCATGACCGATGATCCCGCCGGCCAGGACGATATCCTGGTCGAGAGCCCGCGGCTGCTGCTGCCCGTCGACCGCCCCGTCAAGATCCTGCTGCGCTCCAAGGACGTGCTGCACAACTTCAAGGTCCCCAACTTCCGCGCCAAGATGGACATGGTGCCGGGGCAGGTGTCCTATCTCTGGCTGACCCCCACGCGTCTCGGCGAATACCAGATCGTCTGTGCCCAGTTGTGCGGCATCGCCCATTTCGCGATGCGCGGCACCGTGGAGGTGGTGGAGCAGGAGGTGTTCGATGAGTGGCTCGCCGCCCAGCCCACCCATGCCGAGCTCGCCGCGCGCGAACCCGGGGATCCTGAAGCCGGGGAGGCCCGCTTCGCCAGCTGCACGGCCTGCCACGGCGATGCGGGGCAGGGCAACCCGGACGTGAATGCCCCCAAGCTCGCCGGACTGGAGGGCTGGTACCTGGAGCGCCAGCTCGAGCTGTTCCGCGAGGGCGCGCGCGGTACCCACGAGGACGACACCTTCGGGCAGCAGATGCGGCCCTTCGCCACCTCGCTCCCCGATCGTGCGGCGGTCGCCGACGTCGCCGCCTATATCGAGACGTTTCCGGACGCACCGGTCGAGGCCAGCCTGTCCGGTGATGCCGAGCGCGGGGCGAGATACTACCGCACCTGCGGCTCCTGCCACGGTACCCAGGGCGAGGGCATCAGGGCCACCAACGCCCCACGCCTGGCGGGCATGCCCGACTGGTACCTGGCCAGGCAGCTGCACAATTTCCGCGAGGGCGTCCGCGGACGGCATGCCGACGACCCCTACGGCAACCAGATGGTCGACATGGCCCGGATGCTGGTCGACGAGCAGGCCGTGAACGATGTGGTCGCCTACATCATGACGCTGCCCCGCCCCGGGCGGGAGCTGGCGGCAACGCACCCCGGCGGCACGGAGGAGTGAGAGATGGCGGAACGTGGACAGGAGAGCGCTACCTACGCCCCGGCCGGCGAATTCGACGAGATGGAGCTGGTTCACCCCAGGACCTTCGTCGGCAAGTACATCTGGAGCCAGGATGCCAAGGTGATCGCCATCCAGTATGGCCTCACCGCCATGGCCATCGGGGTCGTGGCCCTGGTGCTGTCGATCCTGATGCGCCTGCAGCTCGGCTTTCCCGGCACCTTCTCGCTGATCGATCCGAGCAGCTACCTGCAGTACGTGACCATGCACGGCATGATCATGGTCGTCTACCTGCTCACGGCGCTGTTCCTCGGCGGCTTCGGCAACTACCTGATCCCGCTGATGTGCGGCGCCCGGGACATGGCCTTCCCCTATCTCAACATGCTGAGCTACTGGTTCTACCTGGTGTCGGTACTCATCCTGGTGGCCAGCTTCTTCGCCGCCGACGGGGCCTCGGGGGCCGGCTGGACCCTCTATCCCCCCCAGGCGATCAGCCCCGGCACCCCCGGTGCCGATGGCGGCATCCTGCTGATGTTCCTGTCGCTGATGGTGTTCATCGCCGGCTTCACCATGGGCGGGCTGAACTACATCGTCACGGTGCTGCAGGCACGGACCCGGGGCATGTCGCTGATGCGCCTGCCGCTGACCATCTGGGGGATCTTCATGGCCACGGTGATGGCCCTGCTGGCCTTCCCGGCGCTGCTGGTGGCGGTACTGATGATGATGTGCGACATGCTGCTGGGCACCAGCTTCTTCATGCCGGAGATGCTCACCCTGGGCGAGCAGTCGGCGCACGAGGGGGGCAGTCCGCTGCTCTTCCAGCACCTCTTCTGGTTCTTCGGTCATCCCGAGGTGTACATCGTCGCCCTGCCGGCCTTCGGCATCGTCTCCGATATCCTCGCCACCCATGCGCGCAAGAACATCTTCGGCTATCGCATGATGGTGTGGGCGATCATCATCATCGCGGTGCTGAGCTTTGTCGTCTGGGCCCACCACATGTTCGTCAGCGGCATGAATCCCTACTTCGGCTTCCTGTTCGCCACCACTACCCTGATCATCGCGGTGCCCACGGCGATCAAGGTCTACAACTGGGTGCTGACGCTCTGGCGGGGCAACATCCACCTGACGGTGCCGATGCTGTTTGCCATCGGCTTCATCTTCACCTTCGTCAACGGCGGTCTCAGCGGCCTGTTCCTGGGGAATGTCACGGTCGACGTGCCGCTGGCCGATACCTACTTCGTGGTCGGCCATTTCCACATGGTCATGGCCGTGGCGCCGGTGCTGGTGGTGTTCGGTGCCATCTATCACTGGTATCCCAAGATGACCGGGAGGATGCTGGACGACACCCTCGGCAAGATCCATTTCTGGGTCACCTTCCTGGGGGCCTATGCCATCTTCTACCCCATGCATTTCCTGGGATTCGCCGGTGTGCCCCGCCGCTATTACGCCTACGGGGAGACCGCCTACATCGACGATTCGGTCCAGGCCCTCAATGCCTTCATGAGCGTGGCGGCCATCATCGTCGCGCTGACCCAGCTGGTCTTCTTCTTCAATCTCGTCTGGAGCTACTACCGCGGGCGCGAGTCGGGGCCCAACCCCTGGCAGGCCACCACCCTGGAGTGGCAGACCGCCCACACCCCGCCGCGCCACGGCAACTTCGGCGACCGACTCCCCGTCGTCTATCGCTGGGCCTATGACTACGGCGTCCCCGGTGCCAGGCAGGACTACCTGCCGCAGAACATGCCGCCGGAGGAGGTCGAGGCCGCCGGTGACGACACCGGGGATACCCGGGGCGAGGTGCGGCCATGACCCTCTCGCTGCTGTTCCTGGCCCTGCTGATGTTCGGCTTCGGTGGCTGGCTGTTCAGCCACTCGATCCATGTCCGGCCATGGGAGGCCCAGCCCGAGGGTACCCGCCCCGGTGGTGCCGGAGACCGCGCCGGCCAGCTGCCGCCCGCCGCCACCGCGGCCCGGGTGGGGCTGGTCGTGTTCCTGGCCGTGGTCACCGCCGTGTTCGCCTTGACCATCAGTGCCTACCTGATGCGCATGGAGATGGGGCCCGACTGGCGGCCACTGCCGGTCCCGGGGCTGCTGTGGCTGAACACCCTGGTGCTGATGCTGGGCAGCATCGCCCTGCAGCGGGCCTGGACGGCGAGCAAGGGGAGGGATCGCCAGGCACTCCAGCGCCGCCTGCGGCTGGGTGGAGGCTTCACCAGCGCCTTCATCCTCGGCCAGGGGGTGGTCTGGTGGCAGCTGCAGGCGGCCGGCCACTATCTGGCGGCGAATCCGGCCAATGCCTTCTTCTTCCTGATCACCGCCCTGCATGCCCTGCATCTCCTGGGAGGGCTGGTCGCCTGGGCGCGCACGCTGCTCAAGGTCCAGCGGGGGGCCTCGGCATCCGAGGTGCGGGCGAGCGTCGAGCTGTGCGCCCTCTACTGGCATTTCCTGCTGCTGCTCTGGGCCGTGCTCTTTGCGCTGGTGTTGTCAACCTGACGGGAGGGCAAGACGATGGCCAATACAGGCTCTCGCGATCCGGCTGCCGCGCCCGATGGGGTGAAAGGCCTTGTCGAGGACTGGTCGGCGGAACGGCGAGTGTTCGATGTCCCCTGGGGCAAGGCGATGATGTGGATCTTCATCCTCAGCGATGTGTTCATCTTCGCCTGCTTCCTGGTCGGTTACATGGTCCTGCGCATGTCCACCGTCGAACCCTGGCCGGACGCCAGCGAGGTGTTCGCCCTGACCGTTGGCGGCCAGTCGATACCGCTGCTGCTGATCGCCATCATGACCTTCATCCTCATCAGCAGCAGCGGCACCATGGCGCTGGCGGTCAAGTACGGCTACGAGAAGGATCGCCGCAAGACCGCCATCCTGCTGCTGCTGACCGCGCTGCTCGGGGCTACCTTCGTCGGCATGCAGGCGTTCGAGTGGTCCGTGCTGATCGGGGAGGGGGTGCGTCCCTGGGGGAATCCCTGGGGGGCAGCCCAGTTCGGCGCGGTGTTCTTCCTGATCACCGGCTTTCATGGCACCCATGTGACCTTCGGGGTGATCTTCCTCATCATCATGACGGTCAAGGTCATGCGTGGCTCGCTGGACGAGCAGCGCCCGGGCTTCCTGACCGGGCGCAAGGGCCGCTACGAAATGGTCGAGACCCTGGGGCTCTACTGGCACTTCGTGGACCTGGTCTGGGTCTTCATCTTCGCATTCTTCTACCTCTGGTAGACGACGGGAGGTCATCATGGCGCATGCAACCCATCAACAGCCGTCCCTGCGCGTCTATCTCCAGGTCTGGCTGTGGCTGTTCGTGCTCAGCGTGCTCTCCTACCTGGTGGACGTGTCGGGTATGGAAGGGATGCTGAAGTGGTTCCTCATCACGCTGTTCATGCTGCTCAAGGCGGGCCTCATCGTCGCCTTCTTCATGCACATGGCCTGGGAGCGGCTGGCGATCATCTATACCGTGCTGGTGCCGCCGGGGGTGCTGCTGTTCCTGGCCGGCCTGATGGCGATGGAGTCGAACTACACCCTGGTATCGCGCCTGACCTTCTTCGCCAACTGAGCGGCAGGGGCCTGCCGCCTCCTCCTTTCGACGGCCGGCTCGGCCCGGCGATAGCCGCAGCCGGGTCGGTCATTCTTTGATAGCATGCGCTGGGGTCGGTCGCGTCATGACGGGCGTGTCGACGGGGATCTTTCGGGGGAGAAGGCGCATGTACGGACAGGCCGGGTCGGGTCTCTTCAAGGGAATGAATGCCAGGATCAGCCTGGTGTCCATGGCCATCGTGCTGGTGTCACTCGCCTACGGGGGGTTCTATACCGAACGCCTGGGCAGCGGCCTGGCCATGGCCCGCGAGGTACTCAATCCCTTCCTCGAATGGTACTACGTGCTGCTCGTGGCCTTCCTGTTGCTGTTCATGGTGTGGCTGGGCACCGGACGCTACAAGAACGTGCGCCTGGGCGGTGATTTCGAGCAGCCGGAGTTCACCTTCTTCTCCTGGGTGGCGATGCTGTTCGCCGCGGGGACCGGCGTGGGGATCCTGTTCTGGTCGGTGGCCCAGCCGATCCTGCAGTTCCAGGGCAATCCCTTCATCGCTGAAAGCCTGAGTCCGGATGCGGCCCGGGTGGCGATGCGCCTGACCTACTTCCACTGGGGGCTCAACGGCTGGGCGATCTTCTCCTTCGTGGCCCTGGTGCTGGCCTACTTCGCCTATCGCTGGAAGCTGCCGCTGACCATCCGCAGTGGCCTCCAGCCGCTGCTGGGCAAGCGTGCCGAGGGGTGGCTGGGCGAGATGGTGGATGTGCTGGCGGTGTTCGGCACGGTGTTCGGGATCGCCACCACCCTCGGCCTGGGGGTCCAGCAGATGAATGCCGGGCTCGATGCGGTGTTCGGGCTGCCCTCGTCGTTGACCCTGCAGCTGGTGGTCACCGGCATCATCATGACCATCGCGACCCTCTCGGTGGTGTCCGGGGTCAAGCGTGGCGTGCGCCTGCTGTCCGAGGCCAACTTCTGGCTGAGCATTGCCGTCGTCGTCTTCCTGCTGCTGTTCGGACCCACCCAGTACCTGGTCGCCATCACCGTCGAGTCGGCGGGGGACTACATCCAGAACCTGATGGGCATGACCTTCCATACCAATGCCACCCGGGACGACGGCTGGCAGGCCGAGTGGACGGTCTTCTTCTGGGGCTGGTGGCTGGCCTGGTCGCCGTTCGTGGGCATGTTCATCGCCAGGGTCTCGCGGGGGCGCACCTTCCGCGAGTTCGTGATGGGGGTGCTGCTGGTACCCACCCTGATCACTGTGGTGTGGATCGGCCTGTTCGGCGGCACCGCGCTCTACCACGAGCTGTTCGGTGTCGGTGGCATCGTCGCGGCGGTGAACCATGACGTGGCGACGGCCCTGTTCGCCACCATCCGGGCCATGGAGCTGGGCATGGCGGGGGTGGTGGTGTCGGGCGCGCTGGTGGTGCTGATCGCCACCTACCTGATCACCTCGGCCAATGCCGGCACCCTGGTGATCAATACCATCCTGTCGGGCGGGGATCCGGAGCCGCCAACCGCCCATCGCATCTTCTGGGGCGCCGCGCTGGGCCTGCTGACGGCGGTCCTGCTGATGGGGGGCGGCCTGGAAACCCTGCAGGACGCGGTGATCATGGCGGCGCTGCCCTTCTCGGTGGTCATCATGCTGATGGTCGCCGGCCTGCTCAAGGCACTGCACCGCGAGCGCTATGCCGCCCGTACCGGCGAGCGGGTCGAGGCACCTCGCGAGCCCTGGGCGGATCTCGAGGATGCCGGTGCCGCACCGGTGCCGGTGTCCGATGACGAGGCCCACAAGCTGCATTGAGCTCGGGGCCATGCCACCGGCCAGCCGGTGGCAGCGACAGACCAGGGAGAGTGGAAATGCCATTGATCTGGGGGATGAGCGTGTTGCTGGGCTGCCAGTTCCTGGGCGAGCTGGTGGCGCGCGGGCTGACACTGCCCGTGCCGGGGCCGGTGATCGGCATGGTGATCCTGCTCGCGGGGCTGATGATCCGTGGCAAGGTGCCGGACAGCCTGCGCATGACCGGGGAGGGGCTGCTGCGTTACCTGACGCTGCTGTTCGTGCCCGCGGGGGTAGGGCTGATGGTGCACTTCGAGCTGATCGGCATCGACCTGTGGCCGATCCTGATCACCCTGTTGGTCTCCACGGCGGTGACCCTGGCGGTCACCGGCTGGGTGATGGAGCGACTCCAGCGTCGTGCTGCCAGGCGTAAGGCCGGGCCGGGGAGGGGGGCATGAACATTGCTGCCCTGGACCAGCTGTGGGTCTACCTCTCCGGGCATCCGCTGCTGTCCCTGCTGGTGACGCTGCTGGCCTTCGCGGCTGCGGTGCGAATCAACCGGGGCCTGGGGGGGACCTCGCTGCTGCACCCGGTGACCCTCTCGATCGCCATGCTGATCGGCTTCTTGCTGCTGGTGGACATGGATTACCCCACCTACTTCGAGGGCGCCCAGTTCATCCACTTCCTGCTCGGCCCCGCCACCGTGGCCCTGGCCATCCCGCTCTATGACCATCGCGAGCGGGTGCGTCGCCTGCTGGTCCCCCTGATGCTGGCCTGTGGCGCCGGCATCGTCACCGCCGTGGGGTCGACCCTGGGGCTGGCCATGCTGCTGGGGGCGCGTCCCGAGACGCTGCTGTCGCTGGCCCCGCGCTCGGTGACCTCGCCGATCGCCATGGGCATCGCCGAACAGATCGGCGGCATCCCCTCCCTGGCCGCCGGCCTGGTGCTGTTGACCGGCTCCATCGGCTGCGCGCTGGCGCCCTGGGTCTTCCGCCTGGCGCGTGTGCGCGACCCGGCGGTGCAGGGCTTCACGCTGGGACTGGCGGCCCATGGCTTCGGCACGGCCTACGCCTTCGCGCGCATCGGCGGGGTGGCGGGGGCCTTCTCGGGCCTGGCCATGGGCCTTACCGGGCTGCTGACGGCCTTCCTGCTGCCGCTGCTGACGCGGCTCTTCGGGCTCCACTGAGCCTGGAGGCGACGGCGCCCCCGGTCAGATCTCCTCCCACACCCGCTTGCGGAACTCGTGGGAGAGCTGGGTCGCCTTCTCCATGCGCCTCATGTGGGCATCGGTGACGTCGCTGACCAGTTTCTGGTAGCACTCCTGTACCTCGGCAGGGGTGCTGGGGGGGGTGTCGCTCTGGAAGCATTCGGCCAGGCGCTGGCCGCTTTCCGCCATGGCCTGGAGGTACTGGGCCTCGAATTCCATGGCTTCGGCGAGGCTTTCCATCCACGCCAGCTGCATGCGAGCCATGGGATTGGCACCCTGCAGCCACTGCTGCTGCCACCATGACAGCAGCGGATCGGCAGTAGACCCTGTCGGGCCGGCGGAGGTCGACTTGCGATTGCTCATGATCAGACTCCTGTGCCTCCCGGGTGTTGGATGGCAGTCTTGAGGGGGGAGAACCATTTGAAGTATAGGTGACGGTCTGGGGGATTCCCCCCACCCTGGCGGATCGATGCGCGCCTACCTGACGCCGGTCAAGGTGTCGGCGGGTAGTCGCGACCCGAGCACGAGGGCGATGGCGGAGCGTGGAGGCTCGACGATGTGGAACGTGATCAAGTCGGTACTGGCCGCCTTCTTCGGCGTGCAGAACGAGCGGCAGCGCCGAGAGGACTTCGGCAAGGGCAGCCCCGCCGCCTTCATCGTGGTGGGCATCATCATGACGCTGGTGCTGGTCGGGTTGGTGGCCCTGGTGGCGAGCATGGCGGCTCGCTGAGCGTTGACCACCGCGTTTACGAAAGGCGCATACCGGGGGTGACGAAATGCCACACTCTTCTATACTCGATCAAGGCATGGCTAATATTTAGTTAATCTCATTAAGCGAAAGGCGAACCCGGCGTCGAGCGGCCTGTGATCCCCTGAAGCGCCGTCCGGGTGCGGCCGCGTTGCATACAACAACTATCGAGGAGGAGGTGCCGATGCGCACGTGGCTCGTGTGGGTGTCGGGGTGCTTGACCCTGGTCGGGCTCAGCCCGCTGGCCCTGGCCAATGGCTGGAACATGCCGGTCGGAGTGACGGAACTCAGCGGGGAGATCTACTCCCTGCACATGACGATCTTCTGGATCTGCGTGGCCATCGGCGTGGTGGTCTTCGGGGTGATGTTCTACTCGCTGATCCGCTTCCGTCGCTCGCGGGGGGCCAAGGCCGCCAATTTCCACGAGAACACCACCGTCGAGGTGCTGTGGACGGCCATCCCGCTGCTCATCCTGGTAGGCATGGCGGTACCCGCCACCGCCACCCTGGTGAAGATGTACGACACCTCCGACGCCGAGCTCGATGTGATGATCACCGGGCAGCAGTGGCGCTGGCGTTACGAGTACCTCGGCGAGGACGTGGCCTTCACCTCCAACATGAGCACCCCGCGTGCCCAGATCCGCGGCGAGGAGCCGCGCGGCGAGCATTACCTGCTCGAGGTCGACGAGCCCCTGGTGCTGCCTACCAACCGCAAGGTGCGCTTCCTGATGACGGCCGACGACGTCATCCACTCCTGGTGGGTGCCGGAGCTGGCCGTCAAGCAGGACACCATCCCTGGCTTCGTCAACGAGAACTGGGTGAACATCCAGGAGCCCGGCATCTATCGTGGCCAGTGCGCGGAACTCTGCGGCATGGACCATGGCTTCATGCCGATCGTCGTGCACGCCATGGAGGGGGATGAGTTCGACGCCTGGCTGGCCGATCGCCAGGAGGCGGCCGCCGAGGAAGCCATGGGCATCGACCGCGACTGGGCGCTCGACGAGCTGATGGAGCGCGGCGAGGCCGTCTACGGCAGCATCTGCGCCTCCTGCCATCAGCCCGAAGGCCAGGGCTCGCCGCCGGCCTTCCCCGCCCTGGCCGGCAACGATCGCCTGCTCGAGGATCCCGCCTGGCATGTCCAGACCATCATCAACGGGGTCTCGGGGACGGCCATGCCGGCCTTCCGCAGCACGCTCAACCCGGTCGAGATCGCCGCCGTGGCGACCTATACCCGCAACGCCTGGGGCAACGACACCGGCGACGACGTGCAGCCCGCCGAGATCGCCGAGCAGCTGGCGGAGTAGCCGGCAGAGTGATTCCGTATCCCTGACAAGAACAACGCATTCAGGAGAGTGCCGATGGCGCCCAAGTTACCTCCCCAGCCGCACCTGGAGCACAGTACGGCCACCGCCGCGGGCGGCCAGGCCGAAGCCCATCACCCGGCCCCCAGGGGCATCCTGCGCTGGCTGTTGACCACCAACCACAAGGAGATCGGCAGTCTCTACCTGATCTTCTCGCTGATCATGTTCTTCATCGGCGGCATCTTCGCCCTGGTGGTGCGTGCCGAGCTGTTCCAGCCCGGCCTGCAGCTGGTGAACCCCGAGTTCTTCAACCAGATGACCACCATGCATGGCCTGATCATGGTCTTCGCGGCGGTCATGCCGGCCTTCACGGGGCTGGCCAACTGGATGATACCGCTGCAGATCGGCGCGCCCGACATGGCCCTGCCACGGCTCAACAACTTCAGCTTCTGGCTCCTGCCGGTGGCGTTCCTCCTGCTGCTCTCCACGCTGCTGATGCCGGGGGGCGGGCCCAACTTCGGCTGGACCTTCTACGCGCCGCTCTCCACCACCTTCGCGCCGCCGTCCACCACCTTCTTCATCCTGTCGCTGCACATCGCCGGGATCAGCTCGATCCTCGGGGCGATCAACATCATCGCCACCATCCTCAACATGCGCGCACCGGGCATGAGGATGATGGACATGCCGCTGTTCGTCTGGACCTGGCTGATCACCGCCTTCCTGCTGATCGCCGTGATGCCGGTGCTGGCCGGGGTGATCACCATGATGCTGATGGACATCAACTTCGGCACCAGCTTCTTCAATGCCGCCGGGGGTGGTGACCCGGTGCTGTTCCAGCACCTGTTCTGGTTCTTCGGGCATCCCGAGGTCTACATCATGATCCTGCCGGCGTTCGGTATCGTCTCGGCGATCATTCCCACCTTCGCCCGCAAGCCGCTGTTCGGCTACGCCTCCATGGTGTATGCCACGGCCTCCATCGCGCTGCTGTCCTTCCTGGTCTGGGCCCACCACATGTTCGTGGTCGGGCTGCCGGTGGTGGCCGAGCTGTTCTTCATGTACACCACCATGCTGATCGCCGTGCCCACGGGGGTGAAGGTGTTCAACTGGATCACCACGCTGTTCCGCGGGTCGATCACCTTCGAGCCACCGATGCTGTTTGCCCTGGCCTTCGTGGTGCTGTTCACCATCGGCGGCTTCTCCGGCCTGATGCTGGCGATCGCCCCGGCCGACTTCCAGTACCACGACACCTACTTCGTGGTGGCGCACTTCCACTATGTGCTGGTGCCGGGGGCGGTGTTCGCCATCATGGCCGGCGTCTACTACTGGCTGCCCAAGTGGACCGGCCACTACCCCAACGTGAAGCTGTCCCAGTGGCACTTCTGGCTGTCGGTGATCGGCGTCAACCTGACCTTCTTCCCCATGCACTTCTCGGGCCTTGCCGGGATGCCGCGACGCATACCCGACTACGCCCTGCAGTTCGCCGACTTCAACCTGGTCTCGAGCCTGGGTGCCTTCCTGTTCGGCGCCTCGCAACTGGTGTTCGTGGCGGTGGTGATCCTCTGTGTGCGCGGTGGCGAGAAGGCGCCGGCCAAGGCCTGGGAGGGCGCCGAGGACCTGGAGTGGAGCGTGCCGAGCCCGGCGCCGCTGCACACCTTCGAGACGCCCCCCACCTTCAGTCCCCATGTGCACTGACGGGAGGATGCCATGAGCCGCGATGAGCACGGCAGCGGGGCGCCCAACCCCGGCGTCAGGCGAACGGTGGTGCGCACGGTGGCGGCATTGATCGGCATGTTCGCCTTCGCCTTCGCCCTGGTGCCCTTGTATGACGTCTTCTGCGAGGTCACCGGCATCAACGGCAAGGTGAGCACCAACGCCCAGGCCATCGTCCACGAGGAGGTCGACGAGTCACGCATGGTGACGGTGCAGTTCATCACCCGCAGCGGTTCGGGGCTGCCGTGGCGCCTGGGCGTGGAGACTCGCCAGATACGCCTGCACCCCGGGCAGAGCGCCGAGGTCGACTTCACCTTCCGCAACCAGAGTGACGAAGCCAGTTGGGGCCGGGCGGTGCCCAGTGTCTCACCCTCCCGGGCCTCCCAGCACCTGCGCAAGATGAGCTGCTTCTGCTTTGATGAGCAGCGTCTGGAGGCCGGCGAGGCGCTTTCCCTGCCCCTGGTGTTCCAGCTGGCCCGGGACCTGCCGCCCGACGTCAACACCGTAACCCTGGTCTATACCCTGTATCCGGTCACCCGCAATGACGCGCCCCAGCAGGCCCTGGTGACTGCCGGCAAAGGAGATGAGGCATGAGTGGTGGCAGCTATTACGTACCCGAGTCCAGCAAGTGGCCGATCCTGGGCTCGCTCGCGCTGGGCGTGATGATGATCGGCACCGGCATGGTGCTGGTGTACGGTCGCGGGACCCCGGTGATGGCGGTGGGCCTGGTGGCCGTCCTGGCGGTCATGGCCCTGTGGTTCCGTGACGTGGTCAGGGAATCCCGCCGGGGGCTGTACGATGCCCAGATGGATCGCTCCTTCCGCTGGGGCATGGGCTGGTTCATCTTCTCCGAGGTGATGTTCTTCGCGGCCTTCTTCGGGGCGCTCTTCTACGTGCGCACCTTTGCCATTCCCTGGCTGGATGGCGAGGGCGCCAAGGGGGTCGCGGCGCTGCTGTGGCCCGACTTCACCGCCAGCTGGCCCTTGATGAATCCGCCTGATTCGTCGATCGCCGGCCCGGCGGCCACCTTCAGCCCCTGGCAACTGCCGCTGGTCAATACCCTGATCCTGGTGGCCTCGAGCATCACCCTGACCGTGGCCCACGAGGGGCTCAAGGAGGGCTACCGCGACACCACCCGCAACTGGCTGTTCGTCACCCTGCTGCTGGCGATCACCTTCATCGGCATCCAGGGCGTGGAGTACTACGAGGCCTACACCCACTACGGGATCACGCTGCAGGCCGGCATCTACGGGGCGACCTTCTTCCTGCTCACCGGCTTCCACGGCCTGCACGTGATCATCGGCGCCACCATCCTGGCGGTCATGTTCGTGCGCATCCAGCGTGGCCACTTCTCCCGTGACGACCACTTCGGGTTCGAGGCGTCGTGCTGGTACTGGCATTTCGTCGACGTGGTATGGATCGGCCTGTTCCTGTTCGTCTATGTTTTCTAGACAGGGCCCGTCAGGCGGGGCGGCCCCGTCAGCCCGCCAGGCTGTCGAAGTAGAAGCCGTAGAAGAGCAGGCCCAGCAGGATGGCGGCGAGGGCCACCCGAAGCTTCAACGAGACGAGCAGGCGACGGGACTGGTTGCCGTCGCGCAGCAGGAAGCCGGCACCGGCGGCCAGGCTGGTCACCATGGACAGGAACACCAGGGCAATCAGGACTTTCAGCAACATGAGGCACTCCTTGGCTCGCGATGATCTCCAGCATGCCTGCGCAGGACGGCGGCGGCAACGACTCTGGTGGGCCTTCTGGGCGCCGCTGGTGGTGCTCGGTCTCCTGCTGGGGGCCTGGCAGTGGGAGCGTGCTGCCGACAAGCGGGCGTACCTGGCCGAACGCGAGGCGGCGCCGCACCTTGAGGCCCCCCGCGAGACCCCGCCCGATGGCAGCCGGATCACCCTGTCCGGTGCCTACCTGGCCGGGGAGACCCTCTTTCTGGACAACCGCACCCACGATGGCCGGCTCGGCGTCGCCGTGCTGACACCGTTGCGTGGCGATGACGGCAGGCTGTGGCTGGTGCAGCGCGGCTTCCTGGCCACCGGCACGACCCGCGACACGCCAGCCGTCACGACCCCCTCGGGGCCCGTGACGCTGGAGGGGGACTGGCAGCCGGCGGGGAAGGGCGGTCCGCTTTTCGGTCCCAACCGCGAGGCGCAGCGCCTGCAGAGGATCGATCTCGCCGCCTGGTCGCTGGATTTCGCCCATGAAGGCTGGCTGCACCTCGAAGCCGGTCCGGGGCATCTCGAGTCCTGGTGGACGCCCAGCGTGATGCCGCCGAGCCGCCATCTCGGCTACGCCTTCCAGTGGTGGGGGCTGGCCGTGGCGGCGCTCGCGGCGATGCTGGTCGGCGGGCGCCGCTTGCGCCGGGATGCCCGTCGCCCCCTTCCTTCACTGCTCGCCGAGGAGACTCGCTGATGACCCCCGCCCACGGTATTCGACACGCCAGGCTCAAGCTCCTGGCGCTGTTGGCGATCTTCGTGCTGCCGCTGCTGGTCGCCTGGGTCATGGTGGCCTGGCGTATCGGCATCCCCGAGCAGCGCACCGCCCACGGGGAGCTGGCCCCGGAGATACCGGCCCTGGCGCGGTGGCCACTGGCGGAGCCCCACGGCCCGGTGGATGGCTGGGTCCTGGCCTTCGACTGCAGCACCCGCTGTGACGACCTGGCCGACCAGTGGTGGCGGCTGCATCGGGCGCTGGGCAGTGAGGCCCCTCGGGTGAGCCGCCTGCGCATCGGCGGCGCGGGGCAGGCCCTGCCCGGCGAGGTGGTCGTGGACTGGTCGACGCCCCCCGAGTGGCGCCAGCCGGGCCACCTGTGGGTGCTCGATCCCCGGGGCGAGGCCGTGCTCGGCTATGCGGCCGGCGTCGATGCCCGGGACGTGCTCGATGACGTCAACCAGCTGCTGCGGATGAACCCGGCGCCTTCGCGGAAGGCGGCGCGCCAGGTGGCACAGAACTGAACATGCCGCAGCAGGCGGAGAGGAACGAGGTGGCGATGACGAACCCGGAGCGCAGGCTGCGCCTGCTCATCACCCTGAGCCTGGCAGGGGTGGTCTTCACCATCGGCGTGGTGCTGGTGGGGGTGTGGACACGACTGGTGGATGCCGGCCTGGGTTGCCCCGACTGGCCGGGCTGCTATGGGCGCCTGGTGGTGCCGGACGTGGATCGGGCGTTGCTGCACAGCCCGGATGCCCCCCTGGAGAGCTTCAAGGCCTGGGTCGAGATGATCCACCGCTATGTCGCCTCGACCCTGGGGCTGCTGGTGATCGCCCTGGTCCTGCTGGGGGCGCCGTTTCGCCGTCGGACCGGGTATCCCTGGGGGGTCAGCCTGGCGCTGCTGGCCGTGATCCTGATGCAGGGGGCCTTCGGGGCCTTCACCGTGACGCTCAAGCTGTGGCCCCAGGTGGTGACCCTCCACCTGCTCGGCGGGCTCTCGGTGATGCTGCTGTTCCTCTGGCTTCACCTGCGCCTGCGGCGCTTCGCCTCGGGTAGCGCCGCGGCGGCGCCGCGGCGGCGGTTGACCCCCCTGTGGGGCCTGGCGATGGTGCTGCTGCTCGTCCAGCTGGCGCTGGGCGGCTGGGTGTCGAGCAACTATGCCGGTATCGCCTGCCAGGGCTTTCCCACCTGCAACGGCCAGTGGTGGCCGGCCAGCGACTGGAGCGAGGGCTTCCACCTGACCCAGACCGTGGGGCCCAATTACCTCCATGGACAGCTGCATGCCGATGCCCGCACGGCCATCCATTTCGGCCATCGTCTCGGCGGGCTTGCGCTCGGCCTGGGACTGCTGCTGCTGGCGTGGCGCCACTGGCACGAACGCCGCCTGCGCCCCTGGCTGGGGGGCCTGCTGGGTGCCTATGCCGTGCAGCTGGGGCTGGGGATCGCCAATGTGCTGCTGTGGCTGCCGCTCTGGCTGGCCCTGCTCCACACCGCCGGGGCGGTGGCCCTGGTGGTGCTGATGGCCCTGGCTGTCTGGGCCTGGCGGGAGCCGGTGGTGCAGCACGAGAAACGACAACAGGCAGAGAAGGAGTGGGCGCATGCCTAATGCGATGGTGGAGCGCGTCGAGTCGCTGGACGCGGCCCAGTGGGGCTGGCGGGACCTGGTGACCCTGTGCAAGCCGAGGGTGGTGGTGGTGATGCTGGCCTGTGCCCTGGTGGGGATGGCCCTGGCGCGGCCGGTGCTGCCTTCCCTGGCGGTGGTGGTGTATGGCCTGGTCGGCATCGGCCTGGCCGCGGGCGGTGCCGCGGCGTTCAACCACGTCGTGGATCGCCGCCTGGATGCGATGATGCTGAGGACCTCGCGACGTCCGCTGGCCTCGCGACGCATGCCCACCTCGGTGGCGCTGGGCTGGGCCACGCTGCTCTCGGTAGCCGGGATCGGCCTGCTGGTGTGGCAGGTCAACGCCCTGACGGCCTGGCTGACGCTGGGCTCGTTGATCGGTTACGCCCTGATCTACACCGCCTTCCTCAAGCGGGCCACGCCCCAGAATATCGTCATCGGCGGCGTGGCAGGGGCGGCGCCGCCCCTGCTGGGCTGGACCGCGGTGACCGGCCAGCTGGGCCCGGAGCCGTTGCTGCTGATGCTGATCGTGTTCGCCTGGACGCCGCCGCATTTCTGGGCCCTGGCGATCCACAAGCGTGACGAATACGCCAGGGCCGGCGTGCCCATGCTGCCGGTGACCCACGGCGAAGCCTTCACCCGCCTGCAGGTCTGGCTCTATGGCTGGCTCACCGTGGCGGTCACCCTGCTGCCCTTCGTGATCGGCATGAGCGGCGCGGTCTACCTGGTCGGGGTCATGGCGCTCAATGCACGCTTCATGTTCTGGAACTGGAAGGTGTGGCGGGGCAGGGACCCTCGCGCCCCGTTGTCGGCATTCTGGTTCTCGATCCGCTACATCCTGGGGGTCTTCGGCGTGCTGCTGCTGGACCACTATGCCCTCGCCTGGGCGTGGTGACCTCCGCGACCGCTCGGGCTGAACCCGTCACGGGCCCGGCGATCGCCGGGCCCGTGACGTTTCCGGCCTACCAGAGGGTGACGATCAGGAAGTAGGCCATCAGGGTGACCAGCACCGTGCTGACCAGGTTGAGCATGAAGCCGGCGCGGATCATCGACTGGACCTTCAAGTGGCCGGTGGCGAACACGATGGCGTTGGGCGGTGTGGCCACCGGCATCATGAAGGCGCAGCTGGCGGCGATGGCGGCGGGCACCGTGATCAGCAGCGGAGAGATGTCCAGTGACAGCGCCAGGGCGCCGAGCAGCGGCAGGAAGGCGGCGGCGGTGGCGGTGTTGGAGGTGATCTCGGTGAGGAAGATGATCACCAGCACCACGACGCCCACCAGGGCCAGCAGCGGAAAGACGCCGAACAGGCCGAGCTGCCCGGCGATCCACTCGGCCAGCCCGGAGCGGCTGATGGTGCCGGCCAGCGCCAGGCCGCCGCCGAACAGCAGCAGGATGCCCCAGGGCAGCGTCTGGGCGGCTTCCCAGACCATCAGCCGCTCGCCGTTTCCGCGACCGCTGGGTATCAGGAAGAGCGCGATGCCGGCGGCGATGGCGATGCTGGTGTCGGACAGCCAGTCCAGCCCCAGGTCGTTGAGCAGGGGGCGTGCCACCCATGCCAGCGCCGCGAGCAGGAAGGTGATGCCCACCCGACGTTCCGCCGGGGTCATGCGCCCGAGCCTGGCGAGCTCGCCCTGGATCATGCCGGCGCTGGCGCCACCGGTGCTCAGCACGAAGCCGCGACGGGTCAGCCACCACCAGGCGCTGGCCATCATGGCGATGCTGATCGGCAGGCCGATCAGCATCCACTCGGCGAAGCCGATGTCGATCCCGCGGTCCTCGGCCAGGTAGCCGGCCAGCAGCGCGTTCGGCGGGGTGCCGATCAGGGTCGCCACGCCGCCGATGCTGGCGGAGTAGGCGATGGCCAGCAGCAGGGCGGTGGCATAGCGCTTGAGCTCGGCCGGGTCGCTGTCTTCCAGCAGGCTGAGCACCGACATGCCGATCGGCAGCATCATGATGGTGGTGGCGGTATTGGAGACCCACATGCTGAGGAAGCCGGTGGCGATCATGAAGCCACCGATCTGGTGCCGCGGCCTGGCACCGACCACCTGGAGCACGTGCAGCGCGATGCGCCGGTGCAGGTTCCAGCGCTGCATGGCGATGCCCAGCAGGAAGCCGCCCAGAAACAGGTAGATGATCGGGTTGGCGTAGCTCGAGGCGGTCTCGCCCATGCCGCCGATGCCCAGGGCCGGGACGAGCACCAGCGGCAGCAGCGAGGTGACCGGGATCGGGACCGCCTCGGTGGACCACCAGGTGGCCATCATCAGGGCCAGGCCGACACAGGCCCAGGCCGGGTCGCCCATGCCCGCCGGGGCGGGCAGCAGCAGTGTCAGCAGGATCCACGAGGGGCCCAGCCAGAGGCCGATGCGCCCGACCCTGGATGGTCCCGGCACCTTGTCGGGGGTATCGTCGGTGGCTGCCATGAGGACTCCGTGTCATCGAGGAACGGTAGGCAGCATAGCGGCTGCACTGCGGACAGGGCGAGGGGCGATCGTCATCGAGTCGCCGGCCGGGTCCGCTTCCCGGGGCGCGGTCCCGTGGCGGCTGAGGGGATTGGGGCGCGACGACCCGCCATGTAGAATGGCCGGCAGCCCAACGACCCTGTGGAACCCCGATGACCACGACCACTGCAATGATACTGCTCGGCGTGGGCCTGGCGATCATCGCCGGCCTCGCCGCCTATGCCTACACGCTTCGCCAGGAGGTGCAGCGCCGTCGTGCCTTTCGCGAAGAGGAGGCGCAGCGAGCTCGCGACAATTGCCTGGAGAACCTCGAACTGGTGGCATCGGCCCTGCTCCAGGAGCAGGTGGACGTGACCGAGGGTGCCTGGCGTTGCAAGGTGTTGCTGGAGATCCTCGATCCGCAACTGATGGAGCGATCGCCCTTCCGGGCCTTCGGCGAGGTGCATGCGCGTACCCGCCATCTGCACACCCATTCCGCCCGGGAGGCATTGACCCCCAAGCAGCGCATGCAGGAGGATCGCGAGCGTCTCGCCGTCGAGGACGAGATGCGCGAGGCGGTCCTCGAGGCGGCCAGGGTCGCCGCGGAGTTCCGCCGCCGCTGGCCGCAAGGCCTGCATTGACCCCTCGCTCGAGGGCAGGACGGCAAAGATCGCGATTGCATCAAGGCGCTGCCTGCTGCAAGCTTTACCCGGCCGTAGATGATTGATATTCGGGCGCTGCCCGCGATCATTCGGCGCTGGAAACTGGCCGAATCGGCACTTTCGTGCTTTCTTGGTCAGTGTGGCAGGTCTGCCTGGCGGCCTGCATTCCGGTCAACCCATCGGACCCGCTGGATGGCAGTACCGCCAACACTGGCGTGTCTTGCCAGAATTGCGTCAAGAAGGAGTCTTACCCATGAAAAGATCAACGACTGGCTTGTTGCTCGGTTCCGCACTGGTTATCGGCCTTTCCGGCTGCGCCAGTTCGGCCTCCCAATCCTCGGCGGGATCGTCCGATCGTGCCTGGTACCAGCAGCCGGTGGTCTGCGGGATCGCCGGTGGCCTGATCGGCGGCAGCATCGGCTATGCCACCAGCGGCAGCTCGGATGAGGAGACCGGTGCCGTCATCGGTGCGACCACCGGTTCCGCCATCGGTGCCCTGCTGTGTGCCGACCGCACCCCCGAACCCGTCGCCGAGCCGGAGCCCGAGCCGATGCCCGAGCCCGAACCCGCCCCCGAGCCCGAGTTCGAGCCGGTGGTGCTCTCCAGTGAAGTCAACTTCGCCTTTGACCGAGCCGAACTGCGTCCCCAGGCCGAGGTCACCCTGGACGAGGTCGCTCGCCGCCTGCGCGAGAACCCCGAACTGCGCGTGCGTATCGAAGGGCATACCGACTCGGTCGGTTCCGCCGAGTACAACCAGGGCCTGTCCCAGCGTCGCGCCGAATCCGTGCGTGACTACCTGATGTCCCAGGGCATCGCCGGGGAGCGCATGACCGCAGTGGGTTACGGTGAGGAGCGTCCGGTCGCCACCAATGACACCGACGAGGGCCGTGCCCTGAACCGTCGTGTCGAGATCGATCGCCAGTGATCTGACCGATCATTCGTGATCCGAGAGTACCGGACGCCATCCCGTCCGGTTGCCGAAGGCGCCAAGAGGCGCCTTCGGTCGTTTCCGCCGCCGGCCATGGCGCCGGTGGCGGCGCTTCTGGTAAGGTAGGCGCTCGCCGCGCCGGTCTCCGGCACCGTCTCGCGCCTGTCGCTTCGTTGCGTCCGGCGTGATGGTCGGGGAGGGGTGCGGTCTTTCATCGTTCACTCTTCGTTCATCGCGACATGTGGTCTCTCGTATGGGCCACCACTGCGCACAAGGACCCTTTCATGCCCATCGTGACCCTGCCCGACGGCAGTCAGAGAACCTTCGACGAACCCCTTTCCGTGATGCAGCTGGCCGAAAGCATCGGCCCCGGTCTGGCCAAGGCCTGTGTGGCCGGCAAGATCGACGGCGTGGCGGTGGATGCCGCCGACATCATCGACCACGACGCCGAGGTGGCGATCCTCACCGCCCGTGACCCCGAGGGCCTGGAGGTCATTCGCCACTCCTGCGCCCACCTGATCGGCCATGCCGTCAAGCAGCTCTATCCCGAGGCCAGGATGGCCATCGGGCCGGTGATCGACGATGGGTTCTACTACGACATCGATTTCGGCGAGTCGATAACACCGGAAGACCTCGAGGCGATCGAGGAGCGCATGAAGGCGCTGATCGACAGCGAATACGACGTGGTGCGCGAGTACGTCGATCGGGACAAGGCGATGCTCACCTTCCTGCACCGCGACGAGCCCTACAAGCAGGAGATCGTGCGCGAGATCCCCGAAGGCGAGACCATCCGTCTCTACCATCACGACGAGTACATCGACATGTGCCGGGGCCCCCACGTGCCCAATACCCGGCACCTGAAGGCCTTCAAGCTCACCAAGCTGGCCGGCGCCTACTGGCGCGGTGACGCCAGCAAGCCGATGCTGACGCGTATCTACGGCACGGCCTGGGGCGACAAGAAGCACCTCAAGGCCTACCTCAAGCGCCTCGAGGAGGCCGAGAAGCGCGACCACCGCAAGCTGGCCCGCAAGATGGACCTCTTTCACCTCCAGGAGGAGGCGCCGGGGATGGTCTTCTGGCACCCCAATGGCTGGACCCTCTACCAGGCCCTGGAGCAGTACATGCGCCGGGTGCAGGTCGAGAACGGCTACCAGGAGATCAAGACCCCGCAGATCGTCGACCTGTCGCTGTGGAAGAAGTCCGGCCACTGGGGCCACTACAGCGACATGATGTTCACCACCGAGTCGGAGAAGCGCGACTACGCGGTCAAGCCGATGAACTGCCCCTGCCATGTGCAGGTGTTCAACCAGGGACTCAAGAGCTACCGCGACCTGCCGCTGCGCCTGGCGGAGTTCGGCAGCTGTCACCGCAACGAGCCGTCCGGGGCCCTGCACGGCCTGATGCGGGTGCGCGGCTTCACCCAGGACGACGCGCATATCTTCTGCACCGAGGACCAGGTCCAGGCCGAGGCCGAGGCCTTCATCGCCCTGACGCTCAAGGTCTACCGGGAACTCGGCTTCGAGGACGTCGAGCTCAAGCTCTCCACCCGGCCCGACGGCGAGCTGATGGGCGAGCCCGAGATGTGGGACCGCGCCGAGGCGGGGCTCGAGGCGGCCCTGGACGCCACCGGGCTGGAGTGGGAGCTGCAGCCGGGCGAGGGGGCCTTCTACGGCCCCAAGATCGAGTTCGCCCTGCGCGATTGCCTCAACCGGGTCTGGCAGTGTGGTACCCTGCAACTGGATTTCAACCTGCCGGCCCGCCTCGGCGCCCAGTTCGTCGACGAGGACGGGGCGCGCAAGACCCCGGTGATGCTGCATCGGGCGATACTGGGTTCCTTCGAGCGCTTCATCGGCATCCTGATCGAGCACTACGCCGGGGCCATGCCGCTGTGGCTGGCGCCCCAGCAGGCGGTGGTGATGACCATCACCGATGCGCAGCGCGAGTATGCCTCGCAGCTCGAGCATCGTCTGCAGAAAATCGGCTTGCGCGTCAAGGCGGACTTGAGGAACGAGAAGATCGGCTTTAAAATCCGCGAGCATACGTTGCAGAAAGTTCCCTATCTCCTGGTAGTGGGGGATAAGGAAGTCGAGGCCGACTCGGTGGCCGTGCGCACGCGCACCGGCGAGGATCTCGGAACCATGAGGGTCAGCGACCTCATCGAGCGTCTGAGTGCCGAACTCGGCTGACGACATCGTCAATTGTCTTAAGGAGACGTAGCGATCAAGCGAAGCAACCCAAGAGGGCGCGTTCAGGACAAGCGCCCCCCGATGAACGAGCGCATTACCGAGGATCAGGTTCGCCTGATCGACAGCGACGGCGAACAGCTGGGCGTCGTGCCCACCAGCGAAGCGCTGGAGCGTGCCGAAGCCGCGGGAATGGACCTCGTGCAGATTTCCAACGCCGATCCGATCGTCTGCAAGATCATGGATTACGGCAAGTTCGTCTTCGAGCAGAAGAAGCAGAAGTCTGCCCAGAAGAAGAAGACGAAGCAGATCCAGGTCAAGGAAGTCAAGTTCCGGCCTGGCACCGACGAGGGCGACTATCAGGTGAAGCTCAAGAACCTGACGCGTTTCCTCGAAGGTGGCGACAAGGGCAAGGTCACGCTGCGTTTTCGCGGCCGTGAAATGGCGCACCAGGACATCGGCCGCAAGCTGATGGAGCGGATCGCCGCGGATCTCGAGGAGATCGGGACCGTGGAGTCCTTCCCCAAGATGGAAGGGCGCCAGATGATCATGATCATTGCCCCCAAGAAGAAGTGACCCGACGGCCCGTCAAACGGCCGGGGAGCGCCTGCGCTTCCCGGTGGCCCCGGGTTTTCTCAAGAAACCTCGAGCGGAGTGAATCTCATGCCGAAGATCAAGAGCAACAGCGGCGCTGCCAAGCGCTTCAAGAAGACGGCCAACGGCTTCAAGCACAAGCAGTCGTTCCGTAGCCACATCCTGACCAAGAAATCCACCAAGCGGAAGCGTCACCTGCGCGGCATGAAGCAGATCCATGACGCGGACAAGCAGCTGATCCAGCGGATGCTGCCCAACCTGTAACCCTTGGTAGACCCCCTAACGTCAGGAGATTGCTATGACTCGTGTCAAGCGTGGCGTCGTTGCCCGTCGCCGTCACAAGAAGATTCTCAAGCAGGCCAAGGGCTACTACGGTGCCCGTTCGCGCGTCTTTCGCGTGGCCAAGCAGGCCGTCATCAAGGCCGGCCAGTATGCCTATCGTGACCGCCGCCAGCGCAAGCGCCAGTTCCGCGCCCTGTGGATCCAGCGCATCAACGCCGGTGCCCGTCAGCACGGTCTCTCCTACAGCCGCTTCGTCGGCGGCCTGAAGAAGGCCGGTATCGAGATCGATCGCAAGGTGCTGGCCGACCTGGCCGTCAACGAGAAGGCTGCCTTTGCCGCCATCGTCGAGAAGGCCAAGGCTGCCCAGTAAGTGACATCGACCGTGGCCGTCCGGTACTTGCCGGTCGGTCGCAGGCGTTGCAGGGGAAGAGCAGCCGCTCTTCCCCTGTTTTTTTTGCAAGCGACATCAATGCAGGACCAACGACTTCGGAGCTCAACGGATGGACCATCTTCCTACTCTGGTCACCGAGGCGCGCCACGCCATCCAGGCTGCCGACACCATTCCGGCCCTGGAGGAGCTGCGTGTGCGCTATCTCGGCAAGAAGGGCGAGATCACCGCACTGCTCAAGGGCCTCGGCAAGCTGCCCCCGGAAGAGCGCCCGGTGGCAGGCGAGCGCATCAACCAGGCCAAGCAGGCCCTGGGCCAGGAGCTCGAGGCGCGGCGTCACACCCTGGAGAAGGCCGCGCTCGAGGCGCGGCTGGCCGCCGAGCGCATCGACGTGACCCTGCCGGGACGTGGCCAGCCCAGTGGCGGCCTGCATCCGGTCACCCGTACCCTGGAGCGCATCGAGGGGCTCTTCACCCGCATCGGCTACGACGTGGCGATGGGGCCGGAGATCGAGGATGACTACCACAACTTCGAGGCGCTCAACATCCCGGCCCACCATCCGGCCCGCGGCATGGCGGACACCTTCTACTTCGATGCCACCCGGCTGCTGCGAACCCATACCTCGCCCGTCCAGGTGAGGACCATGAAGGAGCAGGCCCCGCCGATCCGGATCATCTGCCCGGGACGGGTCTACCGCAGCGACTCCGACCTGACCCACACGCCGATGTTCAACCAGGTGGAGGGGCTGCTGGTCGACGAGGACGTCAGCTTCGCCGACCTCAAGGGCACCATCGAGGACTTCCTGCACGCCTTCTTCGAGCGCGATGACCTCTCGGTACGCTTCCGGCCCTCCTATTTCCCCTTCACCGAGCCCTCGGCCGAGGTCGACATCCAGTGCGTGATGTGCGGCGGTGACGGCTGCCGGGTCTGTTCCCACAGCGGCTGGCTCGAGGTGATGGGGTGCGGCATGGTGCATCCGGAGGTGTTCCGCCACTCCGGCATCGATGCCGGGCGCTACAAGGGCTTCGCCTTCGGCATGGGGGCCGAGCGACTGGCGATGCTGCGCTACGGGGTCAACGACCTGCGGCTGTTCTTCGAGAACGACCTGCGCTTCCTCAGGCAGTTCGCCTGATCGTCCATCGCACCAGCAGAACACAGGATTTGTCATGAAATTTTCCGAACAGTGGCTGCGCGAATGGGTCTCGCCGCAGCTGGCGACCCAGGCCCTGGCCGACCAGATCACCATGGCCGGCCTCGAGGTGGACGCGGTGGAATCCGTGGCCGAGGCCTTCGAGGGCGTGGTGGTGGCCGAGGTGGTGGAGAAGCGCCAGCACCCCGATGCCGACAAGCTGAACGTCTGCCAGGTCGACGACGGCTCGGGCCAGACGGTCCAGGTGGTGTGCGGTGCGCCCAATGTCGCGGCGGGCCAGAAGGTGCCCTTCGCCCGGGTCGGCGCGGTGCTGCCCGGCGACTTCAAGATCAGGAAGGCCAAGCTGCGCGGTCAGGAGTCCCGCGGGATGATCTGCTCCGCCTCGGAGCTGGGCCTGGAGGAGGAGGCCTCCCACGGCATCCTCGAGCTGCCGGCGGATGCCCCCGTGGGGGAGGGCTTCCGAGCCTTCATGGGGCTCGACGACCACACCATCGAGGTGGACCTGACGCCGAACCGTGGCGATTGCCTGAGCGTCAAGGGCATGGCCCGGGAGGTGGGGGTCCTCAACCGCCTGGCGGTCGGCGGTCCCGCCATTCAGCCGGTGGCGCCGACCCATGACGAGACCTTCCCGGTGCGGGTCGAGGCCCCGGAGCACTGCCCGCGCTACATCGGACGCCTGATCAAGGGTGTCGACGTCACCGCCGAGACGCCGCTGTGGATGGTGGAGCGCCTGCGGCGCAGCGGTATCCGCGCCATCGACCCGGTGGTCGACGTCACCAACTACGTGATGCTGGAGCTGGGGCAGCCGCTGCATGCCTTCGACCGTGCCAACCTGCACGGCGCCGTGGTCGTCCGCCTGGCGCGCGAAGGCGAGCGCCTGGTGCTGCTCGACGGCCAGGAGATCACCCTGGGCGACGCCACCCTGGTGATCGCCGACGAGCGTGGCCCGCTGGCCGTCGCCGGGGTGATGGGCGGCGAGCACTCCGGCGTCAGCGCCGAGACCCGCGACATCTTCCTCGAGTCGGCGTTCTTCTCGCCGCTGGCGGTGGCGGGCCAGGCGCGCGCCTATGGCCTGCACACCGATGCCTCGCACCGCTTCGAGCGGGGCGTCGATCCGGCACTGGCCAGGGAGGCCGCGGAGCGCGCCACGGCCCTGCTGCTGGAGATCACCGGCGGCGAGCCCGGGCCGCTGCTGGAGGTGGCCAGCCGCGCTCACCTGCCCGGCGAGCGCCAGGTCCGCCTGGGTGCCGCGCGCCTCGAACAGGCGCTGGGCAAGGCATTGCCCGCCGACGAGGTCCGCGAGATCCTCGAGCGGCTGGGCATGACCGTCGAGACCACCGCCGAGGGCTGGCTGGCCTGGTCGCCGAGCTGGCGTTTCGACATCGCCATCGAGGAGGACCTGATCGAGGAGGTGGCGCGCATCCATGGCTACAATCGCCTGCCGGTACGCCGCCCGTTGGCTCGCCTGTCGCTGCGTCCCGACCATGAGGCGCGTACCCCGCTGGCCCTGCTGCGACGCCAGATGGTCGCCCGGGGCTACCAGGAGGCGGTGACCTACAGCTTCGTGTCACCGGAGCTGCAGGAGGCGCTGCTGCCCGAGGCCGTGTCACCGGCGCTGGCCAATCCCATCTCCAGCGATCTCTCGGTGATGCGGGCCAGTCTCTTCCCGGGGCTGGTGCGGGCGCTGCAGCACAACCTCAACCGCCAGCAGACCCGGGTGCGGCTGTTCGAGACCGGCCTGGTGTTCCGGGGCGAGCTCGACGACCTGCACCAGACACCGATGCTCGGCGCGCTGGTGTGTGGTTCCCGGGATCCCGAGGGCTGGGCCGGCGGCAGGGACAAGGTCGACTTCTTCGACCTCAAGGGCGACCTCGAGAGCCTGCTGGCCATGGGGGGCGACCCGGAGGCCTGGCGCTTCGAGCCGGCCGAGCACTCGGCCCTGCACCCCGGGCAGTGCGCCCGCCTGCTCCACCGCGGCGAGGAGGCCGGCTGGATCGGCACCCTGCACCCGGCGGTGCGCGCACGGCTGGGCCTGAAGGTCGATGCCCTGATGTTCGAGGTGCGCCTGGATGCCCTGACCCATGGGCGGGTGCCGGCCTTCACGCCCCTGTCCCGCTACCCCGAGGTTCGCCGTGACCTGGCCTTCCTGGTCGACGAGGACCTGCCGGTCCAGGCCCTGCTCGACACCATCCGTGGCCAGGCGGGGGAGTGGCTCGTCGAGTCGCGCCTGTTCGATGTCTACCGGGGGGCGGGGGTGCCGGAAGGCCGCAAGAGCATCGCGCTGGGCTTGACCTGGCAGCATCCTTCGCGCACGCTGAATGACGATGAAATCAATCAGTTGGTCGACGCCATCGTCGCCGAGTCGCGTCAGCACCTGGATGCCGAGCTGCGTGGCTAGTCGCATCGAACCCCGCCCGGAGGGAGGTAATGCCGATGCGGATCCCTGGCGGGCGGCGGGGCAGACCCACCATGAGGGAATGAACATGGGTGCATTGACCAAGGCGGAACTGGCCGAACATCTGCACGCCGAGCTCGGCCTTTCCAAGCGCGAGGCCAAGTCCATGGTGGAGGCCTTCTTCGAGGAGATCCGGGCCTGCCTGCGCGAGAACGAGCAGGTGAAGCTGTCGGGCTTCGGCAACTTCGACCTGCGCGACAAGCGCGAAAGGCCGGGCCGGAACCCCAAGACGGGCGAGGAGATACCGATCTCGGCCCGGCGGGTGGTGACCTTCCGGCCGGGCCAGAAGCTCAAGAGCCAGGTCGAGAGCTACGACGGCGAAGCCCCCTGAGTGCTCCATCCGCGCCAACGCCACCCACGGGTGGCGTTGGCGCGTCAGGGGATCAGACGCCGCCGTTCTCCATCATCCAGGTGATGACCACCTTGAAGACATAGCCCATCATGCCGGCCCCCAGCACGACGAACAGCATGAGGGTGCCGAAGCGCCCGGCGTTGGACTTGCGAGCCAGGTCCCAGATGATGAAGGACATGAAGAGGATCAGGCCGCCGATCATGACCGGCGTGATCCAGGCCTCGAAGGTCTGCTGCATACCGCCTCCGCGAAGGGAAGAAAACCCGAGCATGATACTCGGACATGGGCGGCGGTTGCAGGGCGCCCCCTGCGACCTTCTGTCCCACCCCGCATCGTGGGCGGGATGCGCGGTGATCTTGCCTCATGTTAATATCTGACCGAAATTCTCAGGTAATTCCATGACATGCCCATGCTGAAGATCTTTGTCGGAACCATGTACGGTGGCGCACTGGACGTCGCCGAGCAGGTCAAGCCGCTGTTCGAGGAAGCCGGCTACGAGGTGGCCATCTTCGATCAGCCGACCCTGGAGGACCTCACCGGATCGGCCACCGACCTGGCGCTGTTCTGCGTCTCCACCACCGGCAGCGGGGACTACCCCGGCAACTTCGTGCCCTTCGTGCGCGAGCTCGACGAGCAGTCCCCGTCGCTGACCAGCCTGCGCTACGGCTTGATCGCCCTGGGCGACAGCTCCTACGGCGATACCTTCTGCGGTGCCGGGCGCAGCCTCGACGAGTTGCTGGCCGGCCAGGGGGCGGTGCGCCTGGGCGAGCGCCTCGAGGTGGATGCCATGGAAACCTTCATGGCCGACGACGCGGCACTGCCCTGGGCCGAGGAGTGGATCGAATCCCAGCAGCTGAAGGTGGCCTGAGGTGGGGGTCAACCCGACGGCCGAACGGCTCAGCCTGATGCTGGGCCTGGCGGTGCTGATGCTGGCCACCGTGCCACGCTACCTGGCGGGCGGCCACGAGACACGCCTGATGCTGATCCTGGCTGCCGTGGCGACCGTGGTCGTGGTGTCGCTGTTCCACTGGCGCCTGCTGGGCGAGGAGGCGCGTGCCCGCCTTCCCGGTCTGCTGGGCCGTCTGGGCCTCAGCCTGCTCGCCGGGCTCGCGGGCATGGGCATCTGGCATGCGCTGTTCACCGACTGGATCGGCTGGGAGCTGCTGGTTGCCCATGGCGCCACCCTGGGCCTGCTGCTCCACGCCCTCTGGCTGTGGTGGAAGGCGCCCGGCGCCCGGCACTGAGCCTTCGGCCTACTGCTCGAGCGTATAGCAGGGCACGTAGTCACCGGCGAGCTTCATGCGACCCTGGGCGACGAAGGAGCCGAGCAGCTCATCGAGCCGCCTCATCAGTTCCGTCTCGGCGTGCAGCCTGAAGGGGCCATGGGCCTTGATGGCGCGGATGCCGTGTTCCTTGACGTTGCCGGCGACGATCCCCGAGAAGGCGCGGCGCAGGTTGGCGGCCAGCTCGTGCACCGGCTGCCGGCGATGCAGGGCCAGGCTCGCCATCGCCGCGTGGGTGGCTTCGAAGGGTTCCTGGAAGTGGCGGTCGATGTTGAGGCGCCAGTTGTAGTAGAAGGCGTCCTGGCGGGTGCGGCGGTACTCGGTCACGGCATCGACTCCCTTGCGCATGGTGCGCGCCACCTCGGTGGGGTCGTCGATGATGATGCGATAGTGCCGGCGCACCTCCTCCCCCAGGGTGTAGATCAGGAACTCGTCGATGCGCTTGAAGTAGTCCGCCGAATCCTCGGGGCCGGTGAAGATCACCGGCAGTTCCATGTCGGTGTTGTCCGGATGCAGCAGGATGCCCAGCAGATAGAGGATCTCCTCGGCGGTGCCCACGCCGCCGGGGAAGACGATGATGCCGTGTCCCAGGCGCACGAAGGCCTCCAGGCGCTTCTCGATGTCGGGCATCACCACCAGCTCGTTGACGATGGGGTTGGGGGCCTCGGCGGCGATGATGCCGGGCTCGGACACCCCCAGGTAGCGGCCCTGGTAGCGACGTTGCTTGGCGTGGGCCACGTTGGCCCCCTTCATCGGCCCCTTCATGGCCCCGGGGCCGCAGCCGGTACAGATGTCGAGTTCCCGAAGGCCCAGGTGGTAGCCCACGTCCTTGCTGTACTCGTACTCCTCGCGGGAGATCGAGTGGCCGCCCCAGCACACCACCAGGCTGGGGTCGCGGCCCGGCTTGAGCGTGCCGGCCTTGCGCAGGATGTGGAACACCGCGTTGGTCGTGCCTTCCGCCGTGGTGAGGTCGAAACGCCGGTGGGTCTGGATCTCGTTGTAGACGTACACGATGTCGCGCAGCACCGAGGAGAGGTGTTCCCGGATGCCGCGAATCATGCGGCCGTCGACGAACGCCTCGGCCGGGGCGTTGCTGAGCTTCAGGCGCACGCCGCGGTCCTGCTGGATGACCTCGATGTCGAAGTCCTGGTAGGCCTCCATCAGGGCCACGCTGTCATCGGTGGGCGAACCGCAGTTGAGGACCGCCAGCGCGCAGCGGCGCAGCAGGTCGTGCAACCCCGTGCGGGAGGTGTCGTGGAGGCGACTGACCTCGTGCTGGGAGAGGATCTCCAGGCTGCCTTCCGGCGAGATGGTACTGGAAATGGTATCGGGCATCCTTGGCGTCCCTGTCGTCAAAGGAGAGTCATGCGGCGATGCTACCATGTCCCGTCTGCGCCGCGCAGCGATGCGGCCGTCGGGGCGAGCTGGTAGAATGGCCCCCAGCCGCCCGCCGCGAGTGATCTCCCCGCCCATGTTCAATGCCCAGTACTTTCGCACTTTCATCACCCTGGTCGAGACGGGCAGCTTCACTCGCACGGCTCGCCAGCTGGAGATGACCCAGCCCGGGGTCAGCCAGCATGTGCGCAAGCTCGAGCACTACCTGGGCAAGCCGCTGCTCGATCGCCACGGGCGGCGCTTCACCCTCACCGAGGCGGGGCGGCGGGCCTACGACTACGCCCTGAAGCTGTTCGCCGAGCACGAGCAGTTCCGCCACTCCCTCGATGCCGATTCCCTCTTCTCCGGTGACTGTCGCCTCGCCTCGCCCGGCAGCGTGGGGCTGATGCTCTATCCGTTCATCCTCGGCCAGCAGCAGATGTACCCCGGGCTCACCGTGAGCTACAGCTTCGCCTTCAACCACGAGATCGTGCAGGACGTGCTGGCCGGCCGCTACGACCTCGGCATCATCACCGAGGCGGTCAGGCAGCCCGACCTGGACGTGGAGCCCTGGCACCAGGAGCCGCTGTGCCTGGTGGTGCCGGCGGATTTCGTCGGCACCGGGCTGGCCGACCTCATGGGCATCGGCTTCATCAGCTATTCGGAAGGCATGAATCATGCCGGGGCCCTGCTGCGCAGCAACTTCCCCGAGGAGTTCCGCTCGATGAGCCACTTCCGGCGCCAGGGCTTCACCAACGAGGTGGGCATGGTGCTGGATGCCGTGGCCCGGGGACTGGGCTTCACCGTGGTCTCGCGACTGGTCCTGGAAACCTCGCCCTGGCAGCGCCAGGTCAAGGCGCTCGACCTGCCGGTCGCGGTTCACGAGACCCTTCACCTGGTGAGTCGTGCCGGGGTCGAGGTGCCGCGTCGCTATGCCCGCCTCCTCGAGGACTTCCGTGAGCAGCGTCGCCAGGCGCTCTACGGCTACAGCGAGCAGCCGAACTTCGGCTGATCGTGCCGCGCGCTCGCCTCCCGGACCCTGGGCACGACGCAGAGGCCCCGCCAACGGCGGGGCCTCTGCGTATCCGGCAGTTCAGTCGCGCCCTTCAGTCACGATAGGCGTCGATGCTCGGGCAGGAGCAGATCAGCTGACGGTCGCCGAAGACGTTGTCCACCCGGTTGACCGCCGGCCAGACCTTGGCCGCCTTGACGGCCTCGGACGGAAAGGCACCGAGCTCGCGCGAGTAGGGGCGCTGCCAGGCATCGTCCATCAGGTCGGCCATGGTGTGCGGGGCGTGCTTCAGCGGGTTGTCGTCGGCCGGCCAGTCACCGCGCTCCACCGCGTCGATCTCCTCGCGGATGGCGATCATGGCGTCGCAGAAGCGGTCGATCTCGTAGCGAGACTCCGACTCGGTGGGCTCGACCATCAGGGTCCCGGGCACCGGGAAGGACATGGTCGGGGCGTGGAAGCCGTAGTCCATCAGGCGCTTGGCGATGTCCTCCTCGTTGATGCCGGAGGTGGCCTTGAGCGGGCGGATGTCGATGATGCACTCGTGGGCCACGGTATCGTTGACGCCGCGATAGAGCACCGGGTAGTGCCTCTCCAGGCGCCTGGCGACGTAGTTGGCGTTGAGGATCGCCAGCTCCGTGGCACGCCTGAGGCCGCGCGCGCCCATCATCTTGATGTAGGCCCAGGAGATCGGCAGGATCGAGGCGCTGCCGTAGGCCGCCGCCGAGACCGCGCCGCAATCGGCATGCACGCCGTCGATGGGGGTGACCACATGGTTGGAGACGAAGGGGGCCAGGTGGGCCTTCACACCGATCGGGCCCATGCCGGGGCCGCCGCCGCCGTGGGGGATGCAGAAGGTCTTGTGCAGGTTGAGGTGCGAGACATCGCCGCCGAAGTCGCCGGGACGGCTGATGCCCACCTGGGCGTTCATGTTGGCGCCGTCGACATAGACCTGGCCGCCATGGCGGTGGACGATGTCGCATACCTCGCGCACGCTCTCCTCGAACACCCCGTGGGTGGAGGGGTAGGTGATCATGATCGCGGACAGGGCGGCGCTGTGCTGCTCGGCCTTGGCGCGCAGGTCCTCGAGGTCGATGTTGCCGTGGGCGTCGCACTCCACCACCACCACCTTCATCTGGGCCATGGCCGCCGAGGCGGGGTTGGTGCCGTGGGCGGAACTGGGGATCAGGCAGGCGTCACGGTGGCCCTCGCCGATGGCCGCCTGGTAGCGGCGGATCGCCACCAGGCCGGCATACTCGCCCTGGGCGCCGGAGTTGGGCTGCATCGAGATGTGGTCGTAGCCGGTGATCTCCACCAGGAAGGCAGCGAGCTCGTCGATCATCTGCCTGTAGCCGGCCACCTGCTCCTTGGGGGCGAAGGGGTGGATGCTGGCGAACTCGGGCCAGGTGATGGGGATCATCTCGCTGGTGGCGTTGAGCTTCATGGTGCACGAGCCCAGCGGGATCATGGCGTGGGTCAGTGACAGGTCCTTGTTCTCGAGGCGCTTGAGGTAGCGCAGCATCTCGGTCTCGCTGCGGTAGCGCCGGAAGGTGGGGTGGGTCAGGAAGTCCGACTCGCGGCGGCAGGCCGCCGGAATGCCGCTGATGCCCTGGGAGACCACGCGCTCGTCCAGGCCGGTCACCGAGAGCCCGTGCTCCTCGCCCAGCAGCACGTCGAACAGCACGTCGAGGTCGTGGGCGGTGGTGGTCTCGTCGAGGCTCACGCCGACGTCGCCATTGTCGAAATAGCGCAGGTTGATCTCGTGGGTCATGGCGCGGCCGTGGATCTTGCCGGCGTCCACGCCGGTCAGGCGCAGGGTGTCGAACCAGCTGTCGTGTGACAGCGCGACCCCTTTCTGCTTGAGCCCCTCGGCGAGCAGGGTGGTCAGGCGGTGGATGCGCCCGGCGATGGTGCGCAACCCCTCGGCGCCATGATAGACGGCATAGAAGCCGGCGATGTTGGCCAGCAGCGCCTGGGCGGTGCAGATGTTGGAGGTGGCCTTCTCGCGGCGGATGTGCTGCTCGCGGGTCTGCATGGCCATGCGCAGGGCGGTGTTGCCCCGGGTATCCCGCGACACGCCGATGATGCGGCCGGGAATCGAGCGCTTGAGCTTGTCGGTGGTGGCGAAGAAGGCGGCATGGGGGCCGCCGTACCCCATGGGCACGCCGAAGCGCTGGGAGCTGCCGAGCACGATGTCGGCCCCCAGGGCGCCGGGCTCCTTGAGCAGCACCAGGCTCATGATGTCGGCCGCGACGCAGGTCATGATGCCGCGTTCGGCGGCCCCGGCCAGCAGCGGCGCCAGGTCGCGTACCCGGCCGCCATCGCCGGGATACTGCAGCAGGGCGCCGAAGACGTCGGCATCGGCCAGCTCCTCGGCGGGGGCCACGATCAGCTCGAAACCGAAATACGCCGCACGGGTGCGCACCACGTCCAGCGTCTGGGGCAGGACGTCGGCGGCGATGAAGAAGGCATCGCTCTTCGACTTCCTGTTGGCGCGCTTGCACAGCGCCATGGCCTCGGCCGCCGCGGTCGCCTCGTCGAGCAGGGAGGCATTGGCCAGCCCCATCCCGGTAAGGTCCATCACCATCTGCTGGAAGTTGAGCAGTCCCTCCAGCCGGCCCTGGGCGATCTCCGGCTGGTAGGGGGTATAGGCGGTGTACCAGCCCGGGTTCTCCAGCACGTTGCGCTGGATCACCGGCGGCAGGTGGGTGTCGTGGTAGCCCTGACCGATATAGGTCTTGAACACCTTGTTCTGGCGCGCCAGGCGCATCAGGTAGTCCAGCGCCTCGGCCTCGCTGCGGGGCGCATCCAGGGCCAGTTCACGCTCGAGCCGGATGCCGGCCGGCACGGTGCGCTCGATCAGCGTCTCGAGGCTGTCCAGGTCCAGGGTGGCCAGCATGGCGTCGATGTCGTCGGCGTCCGGGCCATTGTGGCGTTGGAGGAAGTCATCGTGTGCGGCCAGTTCGGCCAGTCGGCGGTTGTCGAGAGACATGGAACACCCTGTGGTGGCTGGGCCTGCCGTATCGGCGGCGGTCGGCAAGAGTGAGGCATCCCCGGCCGGGGTGGCCGGGGGGCGGAGAGGGGCGAGCGACGGGTCAGTCGTCGGCGTCGGCCACGGACCGGTAGGCGTCGGCGTCGAGCAGTGCCTCGAGGGCGGCGGTATCGGTGATACGGACCTTCATGATCCAGCCATCCTCGTAGGGGGATTCGTTGAGGGTCTCGGGGGCGTCCTCGAGGGCCTCGTTGACCTCGACGATCTCGCCGGCCACCGGGGCATAGAGGTCGGAGGCCGCCTTGACCGACTCGACCACGCCGAACTCCTCGTTGTGCTCGAGGGAGCGACCCACCTCGGGCAGCTCGACGAATACCACATCACCCAGTGCCTGCTGGGCATGGTCGGTGATGCCGATGGTCACGGTGCCGTCGCTGTTGTCCAGCACCCATTCATGGCTTTCGGCGTAACGCAGGTTGGCGGGAATTGAGCTCATCACATTTTCCTATACGAAAAAGGTTTTCCGGATGGGCGAATGCTAACGCCATTGGCGGCGTTTGGCGAGTCCACCCTTGGCATTGCCCGCGGACTGGCCGGCAGGGCGCTGCCCGCCATCAGGGTGGCCCGCTCCGGGCGTATCGTCCAGTGCCATTCGGCCACGGGCCGCGCAACGCCGTGCCCATGGCGACGAGTCGACAGATGGCGTTGCCCCTCACTACGCTTGAGGGAGCCGTCTGGCCCGGCCGCCAGCAGTGCCGGCGAGCAGCAGTTGCGTGACCGGCGAGGGGCGCGGTAGAGTCCGCGTTTCCAATAGGAAACAAGTTTCTCGCCATGTATATGGCCGTGCCGCTCACTCCCCCCGCAAGGTGATCTTCTCGCTCTGCGAGGCTGGTGTCAGAATGGCATGATCCGCTAAGGTACGCGGTCCGATCCTGCCTTTCATTCGCCAGATAGCGACCGAGGCATGATGATCGACTCTTCGGCTTGGCCTGCAGCACGGGAAGCAGGCCATAACAACAAGCGTAAAGGGAGACTTCCGTGGAAACCTTGAACAGTATCTTTGGCGCCATCAACAGCGTGGTGTGGGGGCCCTTGATGCTCATCCTGCTGCTCGGGGTGGGCCTCTACCTGCAGATCGGCCTGAAACTCATGCCGATCCGCAAGCTCGGCACGGGCTTCCGGCTGATGTGGCAGGGGCGTGATCGCAAGCTGGCGCCGGGCGAGAAGAGAACGAAGGAAGAAGAGGGGGAGATCTCGCCCTTCAACGCGCTGATGACGGCGCTCTCCGCCACCATCGGCACCGGCAACATCGCCGGCGTGGCCACGGCCATCGCCCTGGGCGGCCCGGGGGCGGTGTTCTGGATGTGGATCACCGCCCTGGTGGGCATGGCCACCAAGTTCGCCGAGGCGGTACTGGCGGTGCGCTACCGCGAGACCGACAGCACCGGCTATCACGTCGGCGGGCCGATGTTCTACATCAAGAACGGCCTGGGCACGAAGTGGCTCTGGCTGGGCGGCGCCTTTGCCTTCTTCGGGGCGATCGCCGCCTTCGGCATCGGCAATACCGTGCAGTCCAACTCCGTGGCGGATGCCCTGGACTCGACCTTCGGCCTGCCCCACTGGCTGACCGGCGTGGTGATCATGGTGCTGGCCGGTGCGGTGATCCTGGGCGGCATCAAGCGTATCGCCAGGGTGGCGGGCAAGCTGGTGCCGATCATGGGCATCCTCTACATACTCGCCGGCCTGCTGGTGCTGATCGTCAATGCCGCTCAGATCGGCGAGGCCTTCCGGCTGATCTTCTTCTACGCCTTCAATCCCATGGCCGCGGCCGGCGGCTTCGCCGGCGCCGCGGTGATGGCGGCCATCCGCTTCGGCGTGGCGCGCGGCATCTTCTCCAACGAGGCCGGCCTCGGCAGTGCGCCCATCGCCCACGCCGCGGCCCAGACCCGGAACCCGGTACGCCAGGGCCTGATCGCCATGCTCGGCACCTTCATCGACACCATCATCGTCTGCACCATCACCGCCCTGGTCATCCTGACCTCCACGGTATGGATCGAGGGCGAGGCGGGGGCCTCGCTGACGGCGCTCTCCTTCGATGCGGCATTGCCGGGCTTCGGCAACCAGATCGTCTCGCTGGCGCTGGCGGTCTTCGCCTTCACCACCATCCTCGGCTGGTCCTTCTATGGCGAGAAGTGCTTCCAGTTCCTGTTCGGTACCCGTTCGATCATGCTCTACCGGGTGCTGTTCGTGCTGGCCATTCCGCTGGGCGCCATGGCGCAGCTGGGCTTCATCTGGCTGATGGCCGATACCTTCAATGCGATGATGGCGATCCCCAACCTGATTGCCCTGGCCCTGCTGTCGCCGGTGGTGTTCAAGCTCACCCGTGACTACTTCGACGGCAAGGAGGTCCTGCCGGGCGAGGAACTCGACCACGACAAGCCGTGATCGGCACCGGTGACCGGGAGATGCCCGCGTGGCATCTCCCGCGAGCCACGATTCCATGACCCATGAGGAAACGACATGAGCGAACTCAAGCGAACGCCACTGCATGACCTGCACCGGGAGCTGGGGGCGAAGCTGGTGCCCTTCGCCGGCTACGAGATGCCGGTGCAGTATCCACTCGGTGTGAAGAAGGAGCATGAGCATACCCGTGCCTCCTGTGGCCTGTTCGATGTCTCCCACATGGGTCAGGTCCTGCTGAGTGGACCGTCCCCCGCCCAGGCGCTGGAGACCCTGGTGCCGGCCGATATCCTCGGCCTGGCCGAGGGCATGCAGCGCTATGCGCTGTTCACCAGCGAGGAGGGCGGTATTCTCGACGACCTGATGGTGGTCAACGCCGGCGATCACCTCTACCTGGTGGTCAATGCCGCCTGCAAGGAGCAGGACATCGCTCACCTGCGCCGTGGCCTGAGCGAGCACCGGATCGAGGTGGCCGACCGTGGCCTGCTGGCCCTGCAGGGTCCGCAGGCCGCCGCGGTGATGCAGCGGCTCTGTCCCGAGGCCTGCGAACTCGTCTTCATGCAGCATGCCCGGTTCGAGATCGAGGGCATCGAGGTGTGGGTCAGCCGCAGCGGCTATACCGGTGAGGATGGCTTCGAGATCTCGGTGGCGGCGGGCGATACCGAGGCGCTGGCCAGGCGCCTGCTGGCGGAGGAGGAGGTCGAGGCCATCGGCCTGGGGGCCCGCGACTCCCTGCGCCTCGAAGCCGGCCTCTGCCTCTACGGCCATGACATCGATACCACCACCACGCCGGTGGAGGCTGGGCTGATCTGGGCCATCGGCAAGCCGCGGCGTCGCGGCGGCGAGCGTGCCGGCGGTTTCCCCGGTGCCGATCTGATCCTGCACCAGGTCGAGGCGAAGGACCACCGCCGCAAGCGGGTGGGCCTGCTGGGCGAGGGGCGTGCGCCGGTGCGCGAGGGCGCCGAGCTGTTCAGCGAGGATGGCCGGCATGTCGGGACGGTGACCTCCGGCGGCTTCGGGCCCTCCGTCGGTCGCCCGGTGGCCATGGGGTACGTGGCCATCGAGGAGGCCGCCATCGGCGGCGTGGTGCATGCCGAGGTGCGCGGCAAGCGGTTGCCGATGACGGTCACCCGGATGCCCTTCGTGGCCCCCGGCTATTATCGCGGCTGAGCATTTTTATACCGTTATCTTGCCTGCCGACCGGCAGGAATCCCACGCCCCGGCCTGGAACGGCCACCTCTCCGGAGGTGGCCGTTTTCCGTGTGCAGGGGGTTGCCTCACCGCAGGGCGTCGTCGTAGTCCTGCCAGTAGCGCCCCATCTGACGCTCCTCGGTCAGGTCATGGAGCTGGAAGCGGCGGGCCAGCCGGGCACCGCCGTCCCGGGTGAGTGGCTGCCAGGCGATGCGGGCGCGCTGCCGGGTGGAGCGCACGAAGAAGGCATCCAGCGGCAGCGACAGGTAGATCCCCTTGTCGAAGCTGCCCTCGCCGAAATCACTGCCGGCATCGGTGAAGGTGGTCCAGCCGCCCAGGCGGACGCCGGAGTCGAACTCCCGTGACAGGTCGACGGTCACCCCGAGGTCGCCGGCCAGGTAGCGGCCCACGCTGACCTTGGCCCGCACGTCTTCGAAGCCGGTCTGCCAGTAGCCGGTGAGGTGGCCCGTCCAGGTGCTGTAGTCGCGCAGCGCGAGGCGCTGGTCGAAGTCGCGCTGCCTGACCCAGTTGAGGTCGAGGCCCAGTGCGACATCACCGTTGAAGGGGCGATAGAGCACCTCGCCGCCGATCCCCGCGAACATGGTCTCGAGCAGTCCGCCGTAGCCGATGGCGTACCAGTCGTCGCCGAGCCGGGCGGTCTGGCTGTACTGCAGGTTGCTGATGCCGATGTCGGTCTCGGCCAGGTAGTCGCCGATATGGGTCCGTACCCGCGGCAGTCGAGAATCGGCAAGGTACTGGTATTCCTCGAGATTGTCGGCCAGGGTGTAGGCCAGTGTGGCCGAGACCCAGTTGCCGGCCCCCAGTCGGTACTCGCTGTCGAGGTTGGCGGAGATGCGGTAGAGATAGCCGTCGGGGCCGCCGAAGTTCTGCTCGAGCACCGGGCCCAGGCTCCAGCTGAGGCGGCGCGGTGCGTTCTCGTGGAGAATCTCCCCCCGGGCCGGCTGCAGGGCGCCGTGGGCATAGATGCCGTGGCGGTGGTCCACGGTGTCGTCGGCCGACGTGACGGCGGCCACCAGGGCGCTGCGGTCGTGCACGCTCTCGCGGAGGTCCAGTCCTCGCTCCTGCCAGCGAAAGCGGAAGGTCTCCACCTCGCCGCCCAGCCGGTTGTGCAGCACTCTTCCGGCGCGCTGTTCGCTCAGCGCCAGCGAGGGATAGTGCGTCGGTTCCCCCTCGACGATCACCGCGTTGCCGTCCTGGCGCAGTCGACGCACGTCGATGCCGGCGTTGTCGGCGAGCTCGCGACTCAACCCCTGCCAGTCCCGGGTATGCTCGGCGGGAGCCGGTCCCAGCGGGACCGGTGCCGGATCCCGCTTGGCCTGGGAGAGGGTCGCGAGGTTGGTGGAGAGGGTGATGCCGAGCATGGCGGTATCGCCGCGTTGCCAGCCGGCCTTGAGCTCGATGCCCTCGGTCAGTCGATAGCGGGCACCCAGGTTGACCCGCGACGCCTGGTTCTGGTGGTTGCGCTGGGGTTCCCGCTGATAGTCGTTGCCCTCCAGCTCGAGCTGCAGGACCAGCGGCTCCCAGGGCGTCCGGTACTCGATGCCGCCGAACACGGCCGCCGGCCCGCTGAACAGGCTGCCCAGGTTGAGGGTGCCGCCGTCGTCGCCCGAGCTGAAGCCCGTGCGCCGATCGAAGCGATCGTCGAGCCCTGCCAAGGGGTTGGCGATATCGTCCTGGTTGCCCAGGTACCCCCAGCCGATCCCCAGGCTGACATCGAGATCGTGCCAGCGCTTGCTCGCCACCAGGTATTCGGCACCGAAGAGCCCGGTGCCGCCCATGTCGCGCACGCCCGCGGCGAGCTCCGGCAGGTAGCGACTCTCCTCACGCAGGCGCAGCTTCGCGTCGATGCCCTTGTCCAGGTTGTTGCGATCGTCCGTCGCCGCCAGGTACCGACGGTTCTCGACCTCCACGTAACGGAAGCCGGCCTCCAGCCACTCGGTGGGCTGGAAGAAGAGGTTGTAGCGCCGATACGGGGCGGTGCGCGAGAAGGAGAAGGCGAAGTCGCCCAGGGGGGCCATGCGCGCCGTGGGCGTCTGCATCAGGCCGATGCCGCCGAAGTCGCCCTGGCCGCGGCCGAGGTCGGCCTGGGCGGCGGCAGCCGCCGTCAGGCCGATCGCCAGGGCCAGGGGCGAGCGCAGCAGGCGGCGTCGTTCGAGTCCATTCATGGGGTCTTGTCGACATCCGTTTCGGTGAAGTCGAGGCTGTGGCAGTGCTCTCCAGGCAGCCGTGAGGCGAGAAATTCCGGCAGGGCCCGGTTCACCCAGTCGGCTTCCCGGCTATCGCCGGGCAGCTGCAGGACGATTCGGCTGCCTGGCACCAGCGGGCTCTCCTCGGCGTTCCAGGCGGCGATGCCGTGGCGGCGCGGTGGACTCTGGGGGGCGATGACCCAGGCCTCGTCGGCGGGCTGCCAGTGCGCTCCGGGCTGGTCGCGCAGCGCTCGCTGCAGCGTCATGCCGGGTGACCAGTGGCGGCGGGTGACGCCGCCGAAGGTCCACAGCTCCACCCAGTCGGGAGGCTGGCACTCGCCGACCGTGCTCAGGGTCGAAAGCCGTGGGTCATGGCGCGGGGCGGCGAGCAGGGCGGCCAGGTCGGCCCGTGCCGGGGTACGGCCACCCTCGCGGAACAGCACATCGATTGCCGACTGCCAGCCGGCCAGGGCCCTGGCCACGGAGCGCTGGCCGTCGAGTCGCCAGTGGGTGGCGAGGGTCGCGAGTTCCTCCCGGAGCCTCAGGGCCTGGCGTCGCTGGGGTCCGTGGTGGTCCCGGCGCAGATAGTAGGTGAAGGCGGGGTGGTCGGATGACCCGCCACGGGCCAGCCAGTAATCCGAAAGCCGCGGCGATTCGGCCACGGCGTTCGATGTCGGGCCGATCAGCAGGGCCGCCAGCGCCAGTCGGCCGGCCATCCCGGCCGGCGAGCGATGATGGAAGGTTCCTTTATCCAGCATGGTGGTTTCTCGTGGGGCGGCCGTGGGTCAGTCCGGTGTCTCGTCGGGAGTGGTCCGGGAGGCGATGTCCTCTGCATCGGTCCACCAGGGGCGCGCCACCTGCCAGCGCAGGCGCTGGCCACCGGGCCAGGCGGTGACGTCACCGGCCCAGACGCGACGGCTGTCCGGGTCGCGCCATAGCCGGTTGGTGGTGCGCTTGCCGTCCGGCCAGTGCAGGTGCTCGGTGCAGGGCTCCAGGGCAAGGGTCGTCAGCGGCAGGGCCCGGGGGCGGGGGGCGTCGCACGCCAGGCTGACACTGGCCGTGGCGCGGTGCTCGGTCCCGTCACCGTCCCGCCAGTGGGCATGCAGGCGATAGCGACCCGACGCGTCGCTGGCTTCGCGCCACTGGCCCAGCAGGGTGGCCTCGAAGCCGGCACTTGTCATGGGGAGGCCGTCCCGCAGATGGAGGGTGGCGCGGTCGCCGGCCTGCCAGTAGGTGTCCCGGCCGCTGTCGCCGCTGCGGTGGGCCATCACCATCAGGGCCTCGTTGCCATCGCTGGTCATCGCCAGCGAGGCATAGGGCAGGGCAGCGGCACGTGCGGCGGCGTCGCTCCCGCGCCAGGGGGCGACCAGGGATTCCCCCATGGGCGTCAGGCCTCCCCCCTGGACGCAGCCGCCGAGCCCCAGGGCCAGGACGAGTGGCAGGCAATGACACGCCAGGGCCGCCCTGCGGCGGCCCTGGCAGTGCTCACGCGGCCTGTTGAGCCGAGTGTCGTGGTCCATCAGCGGGTACCGGTCCCCGTGCCCGTGCCGGTCCCCGTACCGGTGCCGCCGGTGGCGCCGGTCACGACACCGATCCCCACGGCGCCCTGGTCGATGGCACCGGCGATGGCGTCACCGGAACTCCCCGGCGCATCGCCCGAGGCGCCTCCGCCGGCGGTCACGCCACCGCTGGCGACCGCGTCGGGTGCCGGGGTGTTGCCCGAGTTGCCGGGGGCCCCGGGGGCCTGGGTGTTGCCTGTGCCCAGGTTGGCATCGGCAGAAGCGCCGGCACCCACCGAAGCGCCGCTGTCGAGATTGGCGTTGCCTGCCGCATTGGCCTCGCCGGTCCCCGAGGCCTGCTGGGCGAGAGCGAATGGCGAAAGCGCCATCAGGGCGATTCCCGTGATGGCGGCGGTCCGCTTCAAGGGTGCAAGGGTGTGGATCATGGATGTCGTACTCCTGTGGTTGAGCCGGAAAGGCTCCGGACTGGATCCCGCCGGAGGCGATCCGGTGTGGCATACGCAAGGGGACGCTACCCGGTTGGTGGCGCCTTGCTCATGGCCAAGGCCTTAAATCGCCTCAGGTTAATGATGTAATACACCAAGGGTTAAACGGGAGAAAGAAACCGATATTTTTGTAGTTATAACTTTTGTAATTGATGGTAATAAATTGAAAAATTGAAAAATTCAGGGATGACAAGCAGTCAAAAAGGATTATGCTTTTCCTCGTTCCAGTGAAAGCATCCAGGGATTAGGACGCTCTCGTCGCACTCTTGCCTGACCCGTCATTCATCGCCACTCGGCTGCCTCGGCCGAAGTGCCGGTGCGTGTCGTCTTCTGGTAGCCCGGGCTTCAGGGATTGCCTGCCGACCCTGCGGCGGTAGCGTGTCTGAAACGCCGTCATGGTGCGGATCGCCGATCGGTGGGAGTGTCGGAATTCGGCTACGCCGTCGCCGGGGAACGACAAGAAAAGATTCTGTGCATGTTTTGCGACAGGCGTAGCTGATGATTGTCGCTGTACGGCAACGTTGATGTGTTAAATGTCGACAGTTGCGAAAAATATAATATTGTGAACAAGTGTTATTTTCTTCAAATAAAGGTGTCTATTCAGCGGGAATGGAGTGCGATTGCCGTCGGGGCCGAGACGGTATCAGGGATGGTAACGACAACGGCTTGCAAGTGAGAAGTGTAATGACGCTCAAACGGATGCGCCGGATGATGACCGGCGCGCTACTGGCCACTGGCCTGATCGCCCTGCAGGGCTGCGCCTTCGCGCCCGGCGGGCACATCGACTACCGCACGGATGCGGCTCCCCTCGACGACCTGGTGGATATCGAGCCCATCACCTTCGGGCTGGTGCGCTCCCAGCGGCGTGGGGATATCGACCCGGACGACATCGGCCGCATCAGCGAGTCGCTGCGCGGCGACATGAGTGCCTACGACTACCGGATCGGCAAGGGCGACGTGTTGAGCATCATCGTCTATGACCACCCTGAGCTGACCATCCCGGCGGGCGGCGAGCGCAGTGCCGCGGAGTCCGGCAACGTCGTGCACAGCGACGGTACCATCTTCTATCCCTATATCGGTCGCATCGAGGCCCTCGGCCTCACCGTCGCCGAGGTGCGCGACATCATCACCCGGGGGCTGGAGCCCTATGTGGCCATGCCTCAGGTCGAGGTGCGGGTCGCCGAGTTCAAATCCCAGAAGGTCAGCGTGACCGGGGCGGTGGCCGAGCCGGGGACGCTGCCGATCAGCAACGTGCCGATGACGGTCCTGGACGCGATCAACCTGGCCGGTGGGCCGAGCGAGGAGGCCAACTGGCACGAGGTGATCCTGACCCGGGAGGGAGAGGAGACCCGGATCTCGCTGCACGACATGCTCAACAACGGTCGGCTGGCCCAGAACCGGCTGCTGCGGGATGGCGATCTGGTGCATGTCCGCGACAACACCGACCAGAGGGTCTATGTGATGGGCGAGGTTCGCGATGCCCGGAGCCTGCCGATGGGCGGGAGTCGCCTGACCCTGACCGATGCGCTGTCCGAGGCCGGCGGCATCGACGAGGGCAACGCCAACGCCTCGGGCATCTTCGTCATCCGTCGAGCGTCCCCGGATAGCGACAAGCTGGCAACCGTCTATCAGCTCGACGCCCGCAACGCCACGGCGCTGATGCTCGGCACCGAGTTCGAGCTGCAGCCCACCGACGTGATCTACGTGACCACGACCCCCCTGGGTCGCTGGAACCGCGTGATTCGCCAACTGCTGCCCACGGTCAGCAGCCTCTACCAGACCACTCGCACCGGGCGTGAGCTCGAGCGCGTCGGCGAATGAGCGGGGGCGCCGTGTTCCAGCGAATCCTGGTGGTCTGCATCGGCAACGTCTGTCGCAGTCCGGTCGGCGCGGCCCTGCTGCGGCAAGGACTGCCCGGTTGCCACGTCACCTCCGCGGGCCTGGGCGCGCTGGTCGGCGAGGGGGTCGAGCCCGTGGCCCGCCGGCTGGCCGAGGCCGACGGCCTCGACGTGGCCGGGCATCGCGCCCGTCAGCTGGATGGCGGCCTGGTCCGGGACGCCGACCTGGTGCTGGTGATGAGCGAGGGCCAGCGGCTGGCCATTGCCGAACGATTCCCCTCGGCGACGGGCAAGACCATGGGCTTCGGGCGCTGGCTGCCGGACGAGGGAGGGAAAGGGGGGGATATCCCCGACCCCTATCGCAGGAGCGAAGAGGTCTTTGTCCACGTGCACGAACGGCTCACCGACGCCGCCCGAGGCTGGCTCGCCCGGCTCGGTGCCGGCCGGCGCTGACGTGACGTCATCGACCCATCTGTTCAGGACGTATTCATGGCGAAAGACATCAAGGCGGGCTCGCGCCCGACCCACGACGATATCGACCTCGGGCGGCTGTTCGGCGTGCTGCTGGACAGCAAGTGGCTGATCGTCGTTGTCACGACCCTGTTCGCGCTGGCGGCCATCGTGCAGGTGCAGCTGGCCACGCCGATCTATCGCGCCGATGCCCTGGTGCAGGTCGAGGGCAAGACCGGGCTCAGCAACCCGCTGGCCGAGGTGCGTTCGATTCTCGGTGAGGAGCCCAAGGCGGAAGCCGAGCTGGAGATCCTGCGCTCGCGCATGGTGCTGGGCAAGGCGGTGGACCAGGAGCGGCTCGACATCGTGGTGATCCCGACGCGCCTGGCCCTGGTCGGCGGCTTCCTGGTACGTCGCGGCATGGAGCGCCCCGGCTTTGCCGAGCGCAGCGTCTGGGCCGGGGAGTACCTCAACATCGGCAGTCTCGAGGTCGACGAGGAGTGGCTTGGTCGGGCCTTCCGCCTGGTGGCAAGCGAACCGGGTCGCTACCGCCTCTACCATGGCGAGACACGGCTCGGCGAGGGGCGCGTGGGCGAGGACGAGGCGTTCCTCGACGGTCAGGTGGCGCTGCGCGTCGCCGAGCTGGAGGCCGGTGAGGGGGCCGAGTTCACCGTCGTCCGGCGTACCCGGCTGGCGGCGATCAACCACCTGCGGTCGCGGTTCAGCGTCGGCCAGCGTGGCCGCGACAGTGGCGTCTTCAACATGACCCTGACCGACGAGGATCCCGAGCGTGCCCGGCGCACCCTGAGCGTGATCGGGCAGATCTACCTGACCCAGAACGTCGAACGCCAGAGTGCCGAGGCGGAGCAGAGCCTCGAGTTCCTCGAGGAGCAGGTGCCCGAGGTGCGCACCGAGCTGGCCACCGCCGAGGATGCCCTCAACGCCTATCGCATGGAACACGACAGCGTCGACCTCTCCCTGGAGACCCGGTCGGTGCTCGATCGGGTGGTCGAGCTGGAGGCGCAGCTCAGCGAGCTGGAGATGGAGCAGGCGGAGATTCGCCGGCGCTACAACGGTGCGCACCCGACCTATGCGGCGCTGATGGAGAAGCGCGAGAACCTGGAGCGGAGCCGCGATCGACTCAACGAGCAGATCCACGAGCTGCCCGAGACGCAGCAGCAGATCCTGCGCATGTCCCGGGACGTGGAGGTGACCCAGCAGGTCTACGTGCAGCTGCTCAACAAGATCCAGGAGATGAGCATCACCAAGGCCAGCACCGTGGGCAACGTGCGCATCCTCGACGACGCCGTGGCCCAGCCGGGGCCGGTGGAGCCGCGCAAGCCGGTCACCGTGGCGCTCTTCACCCTGATCGGTGGTTTCCTGGCGGTGGCCTTCGTGCTGGTGCGCAGCATCTTCAACCGAGGCGTGGAGAGTGCCGACCAGCTCGAGGAGCTGGGGCTGCCGGTCTATGCCACGGTGCCGCTCTCCGAGGACCAGCAGAAGCTGGTGCGCCGCTTCAAGCGGCGGCACCAGAAGCGAGGCCGCGAGGTGGCGTGCGGGGTGCTGGCCCAGAACTCCCCCGACGATACCTCCGTCGAGGCGCTGCGGGGCCTGCGCACCAGCCTGCACTTCGCCATGCTCGAGGCACCCGACAACCGCCTGATGATCACCGGCCCCAGCCCGAACATCGGCAAGAGCTTCATCAGCGTCAACCTGGGCGCCGTCATCGCCCAGGGCGGGCAGCGGGTGCTGGTCCTGGACGCCGACATGCGCAAGGGGCACGTGCACAGCGCCTTCAACGCCGACAGCCAGGGGGGGCTCTCCGAGGTGCTGGCCGGCAAGTGCGAACTCGACGCGGTGCTTCGCCAGTCGCCGATCAATGGCCTGAGCTACGTGGCCCGCGGCAAGGCGCCGCCCAACCCGGCGGAGTTGCTGATGGGCGACCGCTTCAGCCGGCTGCTCGAGGTCCTCAGCGAGCGCTACGACCTGGTGATCGTCGACACGCCGCCGGTCCTGGCGGTGACCGATGCCGCCGTGGTCGGACGCCAGAGCGGCACCACCCTGATGGTCGCGCGCTTCGGACTCAATCCCCCCCGTGAGATCGACGTGGCGATCCGGCGCCTCGAGAGCAGTGGCGTCGCGGTCAAGGGCGGCATCCTCAATGCCATCGAGCGCAAGGCCGCCACCAGCTATGGCTATGGCTACTACCACTACGCCTACAAGACCACCGACACCTAGATTTCTGCCTCCGCAATGGCGGAGATCTGCCTCAACCCATCACACCACACCATGGAAGCGTCATGACCATCATCAAAGATCGAGTGATTGACCGGCTGGAGCGCAAGGAAGCCGTGATCGGGATCGTCGGGCTCGGCTATGTGGGCCTGCCCCTGATGCTGCGCTACAGCGACATCGGCTACCGGGTGCTGGGCATCGATATCGATGCCGCGAAGGTGGACAGGCTCAACGCCGGGGGAAGCTACATCGAGCACATCCCCGGCGAGCGGGTCGCCCGTGCCCGCGATACCGGCTTCGAGGCCACTACCGACTTTGCCCGGGTGGCCGAGGCGGATGCCGTCATCCTCTGCGTGCCCACCCCGCTCAACAGGTATCGCGAGCCCGACATGAGCTTCGTGATCAGGACCGTGGATGCGCTGAAGGGCCATCTGCGCGAGGGCCAGGTCATCTCCCTGGAGAGCACCACCTACCCCGGCACCACCGAGGAGGAGCTGCTGCCGCGGGTCGAGGAGGGCGGCCTGGCGGTCGGTGAGCAGCTGTTCCTGGTCTACTCCCCGGAGCGCGAGGACCCGGGCAATCCGGACTTCGAGACCCGCACCATTCCCAAGGTGGTGGGCGGTCATACGGCGGCCTGCCGGGACGTGGGGGTGGCGCTGTATCGGCCGGCCATCGACCGGGTGGTGCCGCTGAGCTCCACCAGGGCCGCCGAGATGACCAAGCTGCTCGAGAACATCCACCGGGCGGTGAACATCGGCCTGGTCAACGAGATGAAGGTGGTGGCCGACCGCATGGGCATCGACATCTTCGAGGTGGTGGATGCCGCGGCCACCAAGCCCTTCGGCTTCACCCCCTACTACCCGGGGCCGGGGCTCGGCGGCCACTGCATCCCCATCGATCCCTTCTACCTGACCTGGAAGGCCCGCGAGTACGGCCTGCATACCCGCTTCATCGAGCTCTCCGGCGAGATCAACCAGGGCATGCCCGAGTACGTGGTGGGCAAGCTGATGGAGGGGCTCAACCAGCAGGGACGTGCCCTCAAGGGCAGCCGGGTACTGGTGCTGGGCATCGCCTACAAGAAGAACGTCGACGACATGCGCGAGTCGCCCTCGGTACGGATCATGGAACTGGTCCGCGACCGCGGCGCCGAGGTCGCCTACAGCGACCCCCACGTGCCGGCCTTCCCGGTCATGCGCGAGCACCACTTCGACCTGGAGAGCGTGCCGCTCGCCCCCGCCACCCTGGGCGAATACGACGCCGTGGTGCTGGCCACCGACCATGACCGCTTCGACTACGACACGATCCGTGCCCACGCCCGGCTGATCGTCGACACCCGCGGGATCTACCGCGGCGACGCCATCGACAAGGTGATCAAGGCCTGAGCACCGACTCGACCCACCATGAGCAGAAGGAACACGCCATGAAGTACTTCGCACTGATCGGCGCCGCCGGCTACATCGCCCCGCGCCACATGAAGGCCATCAAGGAGACCGGCAATCACCTGGCGGTGGCCTACGACATCAACGACTCGGTGGGCATCATCGACTCCGTCTCGCCGGAGAGCGAGTTCTTCACCGAGTTCGAGTGCTTCCACGAGCACGCCTGGCAGCGTCGTCGCGATCCCTATACCGCGCTGGACTACGTGGCGGTCTGTTCGCCCAACCACCTGCACCATGCCCATATCACCGCCGGGCTGCGCCTGGGCTGCGACGTGATCTGCGAGAAGCCGCTGGTGCCCACCCCGGCGCTGCTCGACGAACTCGAGCGGGTCGAGCAGGAGACCGGCAAGCGGGTCTACAACATCCTGCAGCTGCGTCACCATCCGTCGATCCTCGAGCTCAGGGAGCGGGTCGCCGCCGAGGCGCGCCACGACAAGCACGACGTCGAGCTGACCTACATCACCTCCCGCGGCAGGTGGTACCAGGAGAGCTGGAAGGGTGACCCGCGCAAGTCCTACGGGGTGGCCACCAACATCGGGGTGCACTTCTTCGACATGCTGCACTTCGTCTTCGGCGACCTCGAACGCAACGTCCTCCACCACGCCGACGAGCAGCGTGCCGCCGGTTACCTGGAGTACGAGAAGGCGCGGGTGCGCTGGTTCCTCTCCATCGATGGCGACGACCTGCCCTCGAGCGTCGAGGGTCAGCAGACCACCTACCGTTCGATTCTCTGCGAAGGGCGCGAGATCGAGTTCTCCGGTGGCTTCACCGACCTGCATACCGTCAGCTATCGGGAGATCCTCGCCGGGCGTGGCTACGGCATCGGGGATGCCCGCCACTGCATCGAGACCGTGGACTTCCTGCGCAACGCCGCCCCCGAGGCACCGGCGACCGGTGAGGCCCATCCCTGTCTCAAGCGCTTCGTGCTGTGAGGTCGGCCATGCACAGCAAACCGAACGACGGCGCCTCCCCGGACATCCAGGTCCACCCCAGTGCCATCGTCGACGCGGGGGCCGAGATCGGGGAAGGCTCCCGTGTCTGGCATTTCGTCCACGTCTGCGGCGGGGCGCGCATCGGTCGCGAGGTCTCGCTCGGCCAGAACGTCTTCGTCGGCAACCGGGTGGTGATCGGCGATCGCTGCAAGGTGCAGAACAACGTCTCGGTCTACGACAACGTCTCCCTGGAGGCGGGGGTGTTCTGCGGGCCGAGCATGGTGTTCACCAACGTGCACAACCCGCGCTCGCTGGTCGAGCGCAAGGACGAGTATCGCGACACCCGGGTGCGCGAAGGCGCCACCCTGGGGGCCAACTGCACCATCGTCTGCGGGGTGACCATCGGCCGCTTCGCCTTCGTCGGTGCCGGCGCCGTGGTCAGCCGCGACGTGCCGGATTTCGCGCTGGTGGTGGGTGTGCCGGGGCGCCAGGTGGGCTGGATGAGTCGCCATGGCGAGCGCCTGGACCTGCCGCTGGAGGGCGAGGGCGCGGTGACCTGTCCGCATACCGGCGACCGCTACCGCCTGCATGGCCGCACCGTCACCTGCGACCCGGCCTGACGCCGGACGGCAAGACACAAGGGAAGGGACACGAATGGAATTCATCGACCTCAAGGCCCAGCAGTTGCGGATCCGCGAACGGATCAACGCCGGTATCCGCAACGTCCTGGAGCACGGCAAGTACATCCTCGGACCCGAAGTGGGCGAGCTCGAGCGGCGCCTCGCCGACTATGTCGGCGTGCGCCACTGCATCAGCTGTGCCAACGGTACCGATGCCCTGCAGATCGCCCAGATGGCGCTGGGCATCGGCCCCGGCGACGAGGTGATCACGCCCGGCTTCACCTATATCGCCACCGCCGAGACCGTGGCCCTGCTGGGGGCACGCCCGGTCTACGTGGACATCGAACCGCGCACCTACCTGCTCGACCCGGCCAGGCTCGAGGCGGCCATCACCCCGCGCACCCGGGCGATCATCCCGGTCTCGCTCTACGGTCAGTGCGCCGACATGGATGCCATCAACGACATCGCCGGGCGCCACGGCATCCCGGTGATCGAAGACGCGGCCCAGAGCTTCGGCGCCACCTATCGGGGCCGGCGCTCCGGCAGCCTCTCGACCATCGCCGCCACCTCCTTCTTCCCCAGCAAGCCCCTGGGCTGCTATGGCGATGGTGGGGCGCTGTTCACCGACGACGACGAGCTGGCCAGGGTGCTGCGCCAGATCGCCCGCCACGGGCAGGACCGTCGCTACCACCACGTGCGGGTCGGCATCAACAGCCGCCTGGATACCCTGCAGGCGGCGATCCTGCTGCCCAAGCTCGACATCCTCGACGAGGAGCTGCTGCTGCGCGAGAAGGTGGCGCAGGGCTATGCCCGCCTGCTCGGTGCCGCGGGTCTCGAGACGCCCCGCATCGACCCCCGCAACACCAGCGCCTACGCCCAGTACACGGTGGAGGTGGAGGACCGCGAGGTGGTGCTGGCGCGCCTGGCCGAGGCGGGCATCCCCACGGCGGTCCACTACCCGATCCCGCTCAACCAGCAGCCGGCGGTGGCCGATCCCTGTGCCGAACTGCCGGTGGGCAACGCCGCTTCACGGCGCGTGATCAGCCTGCCCATGCACCCCTACCTGGGCGCCGACGACCAGCACCGGATCGTCACCGCGCTGCAGGAAGCGTTGCTCTAGCCGGTCGACCAGAGGGAGTTCCCCGCGTGCTGAATCGTCTCGCCGCTCCGGCCCGTCGCCTGCTGCCGACCCACGCCTTCGCCCGGGGGGTCAGCGTGCTGGTGGGCGGTACCGCCAGCGCCCAGCTGCTCACGGTGCTGGCCGCGCCGCTGCTCACCCGGCTCTATGCGCCCGAGGACTTCGGCATGCTGGCGGTGTATGGCGCCCTCCTGGCGCTGTTCACGGTGGTGGCCAGCGGCCGTTACCAGCTGGCCATCCCGCTGCCCGAGTCGGACCGCGAGGCTGCCGAGGTGGTGGTGCTGAGCCTGGCCGTGGTGGTGCTCGCCACCCTGGTCTCGCTGCTGCTGGTCGCCCTGGCCGGCGAGCACCTGGCCGGTCTGCTCGGGGTGCCGGCACTGGCCCCCTGGCTGTGGCTGCTGCCGCTCGGAGTGGTGCTGGCCGGCGGCTACCAGGCGGTCAGCCACTGGGCGGTGCGTACCCGCGCCTTCCCGGCCATCGCCGCCACCCGCATCAAGCAGTCCCTGGCGCTGCTGGGGATCCAGCTCGCGGCCCACCCGCTGGGTGGGGTGGGGCTGATCCTCGGCCAGGCCGTGGGGCAGGGCATGGGAACCCTGTCGCTGGCCCGAGCCGCCCTGAGGGCCGTCTCCGATCATCGGGTGCGCCCGGCCGGCGTGCTGGCGGCCGCCGTCCGCTACCGGCGCTTCCCGCTCTTCTCCACCTGGTCGGGGCTGTTCAATACCCTCGGCAAGCAGTTGCCGCCCCTGCTTTTTGCGGCGCTGTTCAGCCCGTGGGCGGCGGGGCTGTACGCCCTGGCCCATCGGGTGCTCGCCATGCCCATGGCGCTGGTGGGCGAGGCGGTGGGCAAGGTGTTCTTCTCCAGTGCCGCCGAGGCCCATCGCGCGGGGCGCCTGGGGCCCCTGGTGGCGAAGGTCCACGCCATCCTCGCCCAGATCGCCATGCCGCCGGCCATCGTGCTGGTCCTGGCCGGGCCCGCCCTGTTTGCCCTGGCCTTCGGCGAGAGCTGGCGGCAGGCCGGCGAGTTCGCGAGATGGATGGCGCCCTGGCTCTACATGGTGTTCGTCACCTCGCCGCTGAGCCACCTGTTCTCGGTGATGGAGCGCCAGTGGCAGGGCATGGCCTTCCAGGCGCTGCTCCTGGGGGTGCGGGTCATGGCCATCGGCCTGGGCGCTGCCCTCGATGACCTGCTGCTCACCGTGGCGCTCTTCTCGCTCTCCAGCACCGCCTGCTGGATCGGCTTCCTGGCCTGGCTCACGGCCATCACCGGCAACCGCTGGACCGCCCTGGTGCTGCCCACCGGCGCGGCCCTGGCCTGGAGCCTGGCGATGATGCTGCCGCTGGCGATCGCCATGGGGGTGGCCCCGGAAGGCTCGCCGTGGGCCGTGGCGCTGTTCCTCAGCGGGGTCCTGGTGGCGCTGCGTTACCTGTTCCTGTTTCGAAAGGCCTACCCATGAGTTGTTCGATGCATTGTCACTTCACCTCGCCGCGCTGGCAGGCCAGCGAACTGCCGGGTGGCCACGGCCACCTGTGTGGCATCGCCTGGCGAGGCGCTGCTCGCCTCGGCCCCGCGGACCTCGGCGAGCTGGTCGACCCGGCCGTGGACCCGGGTCGCTGGCGGGCCCGTCTCGCCGACCTCAACGGTTTCCATGCCCTGGTGCGACACGACGCCTCGGCCCTGGTGGCTGCGGTCGACCGGATCCGCTCGATCCCGCTCTACTACGGCGTGGCCGATGGCAGGCTCTACCTCAGCGACGATGCCGACTGGGTGCGTCGCCAGGTCGGCGAGGAGACCATGAGCGAGGCGGCATGCACCGACTTCGCCCTGGCCGGCTATGTCACCGGCCGTGACACCCTCTACCGCCGCGTCAAGCAGCTGCTGGCCGGCGAGGCACTGGTGGCCCGTGACACCGACACGGGACTGTCGATCTCGCTGGAACGCTACTACCGCTTCAGCCATGCCGAGGTGCCCGGGCGTGGCGATGCCGAGCGTCAGGCGGCCCTCGGGGAGGTCACCGAGGCCGCCTTCCGGCGGTTGGTCGAGGTCGCCGACGGCCGCCAGATCGTGGTGCCGCTCAGCGGCGGCCACGATTCGCGCCTGGTGGCCACCATGCTGGCTCGCCTCGACTATCCCCGGGTGCTGACCTACGCCTACGGTCACCGCGGCAACCGCGAAGCCGAGGTGAGCCGTGAGGTGGCGGCCCGGCTCGGCCTGGCCTGGACCTTCGTGGAATACTCGGAGACGGCCTGGCAGGCTGTGGCCGCCACCCGCGCCTACTGGGACTACCAGCAGTGGGCCTCGGGTTGGCACAGCATTGCCAACATGCAGGACTGGCTGGCCGTCAAGCGGCTCACCGAGCGTGGCGAGGTCGAGTCGGGGGCGCTCTTCGTCCCCGGGCACTGTTGCGTGACCGGCTTCGTGCCGCCGGCACTCTTCGCCGCCGAGCGCGAGTCCCGCACGCTGGCGGCGGGCGAGCTCGCCGAGGCGCTGCGCGATCGTCACTTCGTGCTGCGCCAGGGCGAAGGCAGCCAGGCGTGTTTCCACGACCAGGTGCTGCCGCGCCTGGCCGGGAGCTATCCGCTGGACGAGGCCCTGTCGGCCGATGCCTTCCTGCAGGCGTTCGTGCTGTTCGGCTGGCAGGAGCGCCAGGCCAAGTTCATCGTCAACACGGTGCGCTCCTTCGAGTATTTCGGCCACGACTGGTGGATGCCGCTCTACGACCGCGAGTTCATGGCGTTCTGGCAACACGTCCCGCTCCGCTGGCTCGACGGCCGCCAGGCTTATGTGGCCTTCGTCGACCGCGAGTTCGCGGCGGTCAGCGGCATCGACACTCCGCTGGGCAACGCCGCTCAGCAGTCGCGCCGGAGCCTGCGCGCACGCCTGACCCGCCTGGCGGCCTTCCGCCGAGGGCCGGGGGCCCGCGTCAAGCGAGCCGTGAAACGGCTGGTGCCGGGCCTGGCCCGGGGCAACACCCTCGCTTCCGGCGGCCGTTTCCCGCCGGAAACCCTCGAGCGTCTCAGGGCCCGCGGCTACTCCCACAACGGGGTGGCGGCGCAGCTCTTCCTCGAGAGGTTCTCCTGAGCCATGGCCCTTTCCCGGTTGATACGTCGCCTCCAGGGGCCGGTCGCTGCGGCTGCCATGCTGGCGCGCAATCTGCTCCGTGCCCGGAGGCTGGCCCCGGTGGAGCCCAGGACCCAGGGGGACTACCGCTTCGAGGGCATGGGCCGCCGCCACCTGGCCGGGGCGCTGGCCCTCTATGCCGGGCTGCATGACGGCAAGCCGCTGGACCCGGCACGCCGGCTGCTCTACCGCCTCGCGGGGGGGCGCCTGGGCGTGGTGGCCCTGGACCCGGAGCGCCGGGTGGTGGCTGCGGGCTTCTACGGCTTCAGCCCCCGGGACCTGCACGAGGGCCGGGTGCACGCCGCCTTCAGCGGCGTGCTGCCTGCCCACCGCGGGCGAGGGCTGGCCACCGAGGTGCGCCGCACCGCGATCCTGCACTTTCGCGCCAACGGCCTGACCGGCTACTCGTCACGCATCTCCGCGGACAATGTCGCCTCGCTCAAGGCCAGCCACAAGCTGGGCTTCCGCGTGGTGGACCGCTACACGGATGCGGCGAGGGGCGAGGCGCGCTGTTACCTGGTCTGCGACTTCGACAATGACTTTCGCGACTCCAACCCCCGTGATGCCGACCCCACCGGCTCCACAGCAGCCGACAGGGACTCGCGGCTGAACCCGGCAAAGGATTCTGCACGATGAAGAGCGATCCCCTGTTCCATCCGGGATGGATACGTTTCAACGAGCAACGATGGGGCCTCACCGCCGAGACGGTGACGCTGGCGCCTGACAGGGGGGATGCCTGGCGGCTCGACACGGTGCTCTACCGCAACGCTCGCGGTCGCCTGGTGACGCCGCCGCGCAATCCCCACCTGCCGGTCGATTTCCGCTGTGCCAGCGAGCGCCCCGCATCGGTCAACCGGCGCAAGCGCCTGGCCCTGACCCGGCTGGCCGAGTGCCTGCGCGAGAACGGGCTGGGCGGCAGCCTCAGCCTCTCCTCGGTCGCCGACGACGTGCGCCCCTTCGAGTGGGCGCGGATGACGGCACGCCCGCGCTTCACCTACCACCTGGATATCGCCGACCGCGACCAGCGCATCGACCCCAGCGCGCGCAAGAAGGCACGCAAGTGCCGGCGCCTCGACTACGACTGCGAGATCACCCACGACTACGCCGCCGTGGCCGGCTGCCTGGCCGGTCCCGAGGCACGCCGCGGGTTCGACTACCGCCTGGGGGCCGACGAGCTCGAGCGCCTCGCCGGGCTGATGGGGCCCGACCACTTCGTCTGCTTCCTGGCCCGCAACGCCCGCGGCGAGCCGATGGGGACCCGGGTCTGTCTCTACACGCCCGGTGGCCACGCCCTGGCGTGGTCGGCGGGCATGAAGACCGAGGCCATGAAGGATGGCGTCAACAACCTGGTGGCCGAGGAGGCGCTGGCGTTCTTCGCGGACAAGGGCTGCACGGTCTTCGACTTCATCGGCGCCAACATCCCCCCGGTGGCCGAGATGAAGGAGGCCTGGGGCGGACGCCTGGTCTGCCACTACGCGATCAGCCAGCGCGGCGTCCGCCAGCTGGCTCGGGAGGCCTACATCACGGCCCGCACCCTGCTGAAGAGGGAATCCAAGTGAACGACATGACTGCACCGCATGGCTCACTCCCGGCACCCGATCCGGGTGCCTCCCCGATACCCCGTTCCGCCGAGGTAGAGGCGGCCGGCACGGCATGGGCCGATGCCGATCCGCTGCTCGCCTGGCTGGAGCAGGTGCTCGACGAGCGCTTCGGGCTGCCCCTTCGCCTGGAGCGCGATGGCCCCGAGCGACTGGTGCTGTCCCTGGTCGGGGCGCCGGGGCGGCTGCTGTTCGACCGACTGCAACCGGCCTTCTTCCTCCCCGGGGGCGACCTGCCCCACACCCACTGGGACGCTGCCGCCGAGGGCTTCACCGCCCCCCTCGACTCGCCGCTGCCGGCGCCGGGCGCGGAGGGCCTGCCGCGCCCGCTGGTGGAGCCGGCGCCGGGTGGCCTGACCATCCACTACGACATCCTCGGGCTCGCCTACTGGATGCTCAGCCGTCAGGAGGAGGTCGGCGCCGAGCAGCGGGATCGTCACTGCCGCTTCCCAGCCGGCGCCTCCCACGCCGGCCGGCACGGCTACCTGGATCGGCCGGTGGTCGACGAGTGGCTGGCGGTGCTCGGCCAGCTGATCCGCTGCCAGTGGCCGGGCGTGACCCTGCGGCGCCACAGCTTCCGGGTGCGACCCACCCACGATGTCGATCGCCCCAGCCGCTACGGCTTCGCCCGCGACGTCAAGCTGGCCCGGGTGATGCTGGGTGACACCCTGCTGCACCACCGTCCCCAGGCGCTGCTGCTCGGGCCCTGGGTGCGCCTGACCACGCGGCGCCGGCTGCACCCCCTCGATCCGCTCAACACCTTCGACTGGCTGATGGACGTCTCCGAGCAACACGGCCTGACCAGTGCCTTCTACTTCATCTGCGGCCGCACCGACCCGCGCAAGGATGCCGACTACGAGCCGGAGCACCCGGCGATCCGCGAACTGCTCAGGAACATCCATGCCCGCGGCCACGAGGTCGGGCTGCACCCCAGCTACCACACCTTCCGCAACCCCAAGGAGCTGGCCAACGAGGCCGTGCGGCTGCGCCGGGTGTGTGCCGAGGAGGGGATCGAGCAGCCCGAGTGGGGAGGGCGCATGCACTACCTGCGCTGGCAGACCCCGCTGACGCTGCAGGGCCTGGCCCAGGCGGGGATGGACTACGACAGTACCCTGGGCTATGCCGAGGCACCGGGTTTCCGCTGCGGCACCTGCTTCGACTACCCGGCCTTCGATCCGGTCAGGCGCGAGGCACCGCCACTGCGGATCCGCCCGCTGATCGCCATGGAGTCCTCGGTGATCGCGCCCCTCTACCAGGGGCTGGGGACGGGCGAGGCGGCCTTCGAGCGCTTTGCCACCCTCAAGTCCCGCTGCCGTGCCCTGGGCGGGACCTTCACCCTGCTGTGGCACAACTCCGAGCTGACCACCACCGCACAGCGCGCGCTCTACGAGCGCGTGCTGGCCGCATGAGGAGGGCTGTCGTGTCCCGGGAGACCGCCACATGATCCTGTCCGGTGACATCCTGGCCGCGCGCGCCTCGAGCGTCGGCTTCTTCGTGCTCTTCCCGGGGTTCATGATCTACCACACCCTGGTGGCCCTGGGGCTGATCCCGGCCTTCCTCGGTGGCCTGTTCGGGATCGTCACGGTGGTGATGTTCGGCATCTACATGCCGTTGCTGCCGTCGCAGCGCCACCGGATGTTCTCCTGCACGCGGGGCTTCGCGCTGCTGGTCGCGGCCTTCCTCGCCTATGTGCTGTGCTGGTCGCTGGCCAGCTACGGCCTGCAGGGGGGCGGGGCGCTGCGGGCGGCCATGATCCAGTCGCTGGAGACGATGGTGCTGTGGCTGGTGCTGTTCGTGATGGGCTACCGGGTGCCGCTGGATTCGCCGGCCCTGGCCCGGGCCTTCCGGGCCGCCTTCCTGGTGACTGCCGGCTACCTGCTGTTCTTCGTGGCCACCACCGGCCAGCTGATGTTCTTCGCCCGGCAGATGCTCGAGGCCGACGGCGGCGAGGGCGTCTCCACCTACCAGGGCTATGCCCGCAGTGCGCTGGTGATGCTGGTGTTCCTGATCGCCGTGAGCCGTACCGCCTCGGCCCGGGCCGCCCTCATCGCCATGGGGGGATTCGTGATGTTCGTCCTCGGCGCCCGCTCGGAGCTCTACGCCTACCTGGTCCTGGCCACGCTGCTGCTGGTGGTGTGGGCGGGCATGAGCGCCAGGTACCTGCTGACGCTGCTGGCGGTGCTCGCCCTGGCCGTGCTGGTGGTGGTCAACCAGTTCGAGGCGATGTCGGGGACGCGCCAGCTGCAGGTGCTGGACCTCTCCGGGACCAGTTCCTGGCTGGCGCGCCAGCACCTCGAGCAGCGCGCCCTGACGCAGATCGCCGCCAGCCCCTGGCTGGGGCAGTTCGGCGGCCACGTCACGGCTGCAGGGGGGACCGGCGGCTATGCCCACAGCATGCTCTCGGCCTGGGTCAACTACGGCCTGATCGGCTTCGTGCTCTACGTCGGCATGACCGCGGTGGCCTTCCTGGGGGCGGCATACCGCATGGTCTATCGCCGCGACACCGCCGCCTGGTGGGTGTTCGCCTTCTCCATCAACTTCGTCTGCCTGCTGCTGGTCGTGCTCGCCAAGCCGGTGTTCTGGCCGCTGCCGGCACTGGGCTGGGGGGCCTTCGCCAACGCCCTGGCCCGCACCCGGCTGGCCGCCGACGAGGATGACAGCCGTCACGACGACAACGCGCAGCAAGAGGCTGCCGATGAAACACAAGGACGAGACGATCATGAAAGTGGCACACCTGACCTCCGCCCATCCGCGCCATGACACGCGGATCTTCCTCAAGCAGTGTCGGTCACTGGCCGCTGCCGGCCATGAGGTGACCCTGGTGGTGGCCGACGGCCGTGGCGAGGAACGGCGCGAGGGTGTCCGGATCATCGATGTCGGCCACCTGGCGGGACGGATGAACCGCATCCTCAGGACCACGCGCCGGGTCCATGATCGGGCCCGCACGCTGGACGCCGATGTCTATCACCTCCACGACCCGGAACTGATGCCGGTCGGCCGCCGGCTCAAGCGCCAGGGCAAGACCGTGGTCTACGACGCCCACGAGGACCTGCCACGCCAGGTGCTGGCCAAGCACTACCTGGGCGGCCTGTCCCGCCGGCTGCTCTCGCGCGTGACGGAGGTCTACCAGCGCCTGGTGTGCCGGCGGTTCGATGCCATCGTCGCCGCGACACCCCACATCCGCGACGGCTTCCGGACCTTCCACCCGCAGGTGGTCGACGTCAACAACTTTCCCATGCAGGGGGAGCTGAGCGGGGCGCCCGACCCGACCCTGGCGTCCTCGCCCGAGGAGCCCCCGGCGGTCTGCTACGTGGGCGGCATGGCGCCGATCCGCGGCATCCGCGAGATCGTGCGTGCCATGGAGTCGGTGAAGCAGCCGTGCCGCCTGGAGCTGGCGGGCAGCTTCAGCCACCTGGCCGTGGAGCAGGAGGTGATGACCTATGCCGGCTGGGAGCAGGTCGAGGCCCACGGCTACCTGGACCGCGACGGGGTCCGCCGGGTGATGGGGGGGGCGCTGGCGGGCCTGGTCACCCTGCACCCGGTCATCAACTACCTCGATGCGCTGCCGGTGAAGATGTTCGAGTACATGAGCGCCGGCCTGCCGGTGATCGCCTCGGACTTCCCGCTGTGGCGGGAGATCATCGAGGGGAGTGACTGCGGGCTCTGTGTCGATCCCCTCGACCCCGTGGCCATCGCCGGTGCCATCGACTTCCTGGTGGCCAATCCCGTGCGTGCCCGCGAGATGGGAGCCAACGGCCAGCGTGCGGTGGCCGAGCGCTACAACTGGCAGCAGGAGGAGCAGAAGCTGCTGGCGACCTACCAGGCGCTGGCCCGCGGTGGAGTGTCGGCATGAAGCACGTCTGGATACTCAACCACTATGCCAAGCCCCCGGAGGCGGCCGGCGGCGCGCGCCACTTCCAGCTGGCCCGTCACCTGCCGGGCCACGGCTGGCGCGCCACCCTGATCGCCTCCAGCGTGGACCATCCCGGCGGCCACCAGCGCCTGGACAACGGCGAGCAGGCGCGGCTGGAGACCCGCGACGGGGTGCCCTTCCTGTGGCTGCGCACCGCGAGCTACCGCGGCAACGGCGGCGGACGCATGAAGAGCATGCTCGAGTACGCGCGGCAGGCGGTGCGTCCCGGACGGCTTGCCGGGATCGACCGTCCCGACCTGATCATCGGCTCGAGCGTCCACCCCTTCGCCGCCCTGGCCGGCTGGTGGCTGGCCAGGCGCCATCGGGTGCCCTTCGTCTTCGAGGTGCGGGATCTCTGGCCGCAGACCCTCATCGACATGGGGCGGCTGCGGGAGGGCAGCCTGGTCACCCGGGCCATGCGGACACTGGAGACCTTCCTCTATCGCCGTGCACGGCGCGTACTGACGCTGCTGCCTCGGGCGCGGGACTACATCGTCCCCCGGGGCGTGCCCGCCGAGCGGGTGGTATGGCTCTCCAACGGGGTCGACCTGGACGACTACCCGGACCCCGTGCCGCCGCCGGTTCGCCCCCCCGAGATGCCGCTGTCGCTGATGTACTTCGGCGGTCACGGCGAGGCCAACGGCCTCGAGGTGCTGGTGGCCGCCATGGGGCGGGTCCGGGAAGCCTGCGAGCGCAGCGGCGGGGCGGTACCCGTGCAGCTGCGCCTGATCGGCGATGGGCCGGCCAAGCCGGCGCTGCAGCGCCAGGCCACCGAGCTCGGCCTGGACGGTCGCTGGGTGCGCTTCGAGCCGCCGGTCCCCAAGCGCGAGATTCCCCGGCTGGCCCGCGAGGCCGATGCCTTCGTGATCACGGTGCGCGACCTGCCCCGTCTGTACCGCTTCGGCATCAGCATGAACAAGCTGTTCGACTACATGGCCGCGGCGCGGCCGGTGGTCATCGCCTCGGGCGCGGTGAACGACCCGGTCGCCGATGCCGGGGCCGGCATCACGGTACCCCCGGAGGATCCCGCGGCCCTGGCCGAGGCGATCCTGGGCCTGGCGGCATTGCCGGCCGAGGAGCGCGAGGCCCTGGGGCGCGCCGGGCGGGATCACATGGAGGCCGCCTACGACTACCGGATCCTGGCCGGCCGGCTGGCCGGCGTGATGAACGACGTCATGGAAGAAGCGCAATGAAACGACTGCTCGATATCCTCCTGGCCCTGGTCGCCCTGATGCTGCTCTCGCCGCTGCTGGCGGCGGTGGCACTGCTGGTGCGGCTCACGCTGGGCTCGCCGGTGCTGTTCCGCCAGACACGCCCCGGGCTGAACGGCCGGCCCTTTCCCATGATCAAGTTTCGCACCATGCGCGAGGCCGTCGATGCCCGGGGCAACCCCTTGCCCAACGAGGAGCGCATGACCCGCGTCGGCCAGTGGCTGCGTGCCAGCAGCCTCGACGAGCTGCCCGAGCTGTGGAACGTGCTGCGCGGCGACATGAGCCTGGTGGGGCCGCGGCCGCTGCTGATGGAGTACCTGCCGCTCTACGACGCCCACCAGCTCCGCCGCCACGAGGTCAGGCCCGGGGTGACCGGCTGGGCCCAGGTCAATGGGCGCAACGCCCTGACCTGGGACGAGAAGTTCGATCTCGACGTGTGGTACGTGGATCACCGCTCGCTGTGGCTCGACCTGCGCATCCTGCTGCTCACGGTGAAGAAGGTGGTGGTGCGCGAAGGCATCACCCATGACGGGGATGTGGCCATGCCGCGCTTCCGGGGAGGTCGAGGTGAGTAACCGTGGACACCTGGCCATCCTCGGTGCCAGCGGCCACGGCAAGGTGGTGGCCGATATCGCCATGCAGAGCGGCTGGCGCGAGGTGACCTTCTACGACGATGCCTGGCCCGACAGGACCCGCCTCGAGCACTGGTCGGTACGGGGCGACATCGAGGGGCTGCTGACCCGGCTGTCACGCTTCGATGGCGTGGTGGTGGCCATCGGCAACAACGCCGTCCGCCAGGCCAAGCTCGAGCGCCTCGCCGATGCCGATGCGCGACTGGCCACCCTGGTGCATCCGCGGGCCACGGTCAGCCCGCTGGCGCGCCTCGGGGCCGGCACGGTGGTGGTCGCCGGGGCGGTGGTCAACGCCTTCGCCGAGCTGGGCCCGGGCAGCATCGTCAATACCGGCGCCACCGTGGGGCACGACTGTCGCCTGGACGCCTGCGTGCACGTGGCTCCGGGCGCCAACGTGGCCGGCGACGTGAGCGTGGGACGCGGCAGCTGGATCGGCGTGGGAGCCGCGGTGAGGCAGGGCGTGCACATCGGCGAGGCGGTGATGGTGGGGGCCGGGGCCGCCGTGGTCGCCGACATCGCCGATGGCCTCACCGTGGCCGGGGTGCCGGCCCGCCCGCTCTCCGCCGACGCCGCTTCCGCTTCGCTTACGGCCCCCCGGGACGCCTCGACGAGGCGCCGGCTCGGCCTGGCTTCATCGCAAGGGAGATCATGATGCTCAACGGACCCTTTTCCCCCTGGCCCGCCTTCACCGACGAGGAAGTCGCCGCCGTGACGCGGGTGCTGCGCTCCAACCGGGTGAACTACTGGACGGGCCGGGAAGGCCGCGACTTCGAGCGCGAGTTCGCCCGTTTCGCCGACACCGAGCATGCGATTGCCGTGGCCAACGGCACCACCGCCCTGGACCTGGCGCTCAAGGGGCTCGGCATCGGCGAGGGCGATGGGGCGGGGCGCGACGAGGTGATCGTCGCCTCACGCACCTTCCTCGCCTCGGCCTCGAGCATCGTCACCGCCGGGGCGGTGCCGGTGTTCGCCGACGTCGATCGCGACACCCAGAACATCACCGCCGAGAGCGTCGCCACGCAGATCACCCCGCACACCCGGGCGATCATCGCCGTGCACCTGGCGGGCTGGCCCTGCGAGATGGACGCGCTGATGGCGCTGGCCGAGCGGCACGACCTGCACGTCATCGAGGACTGCGCCCAGGCCCACGGCGCCACCTACCGCGGGCGCAGCGTGGGCAGCATCGGCCATGTGGGCTGCTGGTCGTTCTGCCAGGACAAGATCATGACCACCGGCGGGGAGGGCGGCATGGTGACCACCAGCGACCGTGCACTCTGGCAGCGCATGTGGGCCTACAAGGATCACGGCAAGAGCTGGGAGGCGGTCCACGAGCGCGAGCACCCGCCGGGGTTCCGCTGGCTGCACGAGAGTTTCGGCACCAACTGGCGCATGACCGAGATGCAGGCCGCCATCGGCCGGATCCAGCTCGCACGGATGCCGGGGTGGAAGGCCGCTCGCCGGGCCAATGCCCGGCGCATCCGGGAGGCCGCGAGCCAGTGCCCGGGACTGCGCGTCCCCGGGATACCCGGCCACCTCGAGCACGCCGCCTACAAGGCCTACGTCTTCGTCGAGCCGGGGTGCCTGGCGGCAGGCTGGAGCCGCGACCGCATCATGGCCGAGATCAATGCCCGCGGCGTGCCGTGCTTCTCCGGTTCCTGCTCCGAGGTCTATCGCGAGAAGGCCTTCGACGGCACCGGCTGGCGGCCGGCCCGGCCGCTGCCCGTCGCCCGGGAGCTTGGCGACACCAGCCTGATGTTCCTCTGCCATCCCACCCTCACCGAGGCCGAGATCGACAGGACCTGCGCGGTGCTGGGCGAGGTGATGCAGCAAGCCGGTGACAGAGGATAAGCGCCTACCGGGCGGGGAATCCCCCCGCCCCGTCATGGAGGGACGACCATGAGAGACCTGTTGCAACCCCTGTTTCGCCTGTCGCGACCGCGCAAGCGCACCATCCAGCTGCTGGCGGACTGCGCGCTGATCGCGCTGAGCTTCCTGCTGGCGATGCTGCTGCGCCTCGAGGACTGGGCGCCGCTGGCCGAGGCGCGGACCTGGGCGGCCCTGCTGGTGGTGATCCCGGTGAGCCTGGCGATCTTCGTCCGGCTGGGCTTCTACCGGGCGGTGATCCGCTACATGGGCCACAAGGCGAGCCGCGCGGTCTTCATCGGGGTGATCGTCTCGGCGCTGTCGCTGCCGCTGGCCAGCTACCTCTTCGCGCTGGGCATCCCCCGTTCGGTGCCCTTCATCTACACCATGCTGGCGCTGATGACCATCGGCGGGGTGCGTTTCGGCCTCCGGGCGCTCTACCTGCGCAGCCAGATCATCCACAAGCCGCGGGTGGTGATCTACGGCGCCGGGGCCGCGGGGCGCCAGCTGGCGGTGTCGCTGCGCCATGGCCAGGAGTACCTGCCGATCGCCTTCGTCGACGATGCCACGGGCCTGCAGAATACCTTCATCGAGGGGCTCAAGGTCTATCCGCCGCGCCAGCTCGGCTACCTGGCGGATACCTACGGCGCCCAGCGGGTGCTGCTGGCCATGCCCAGCGCGAGTCGGGCACGCCGCCGAGAGATCCTTGCCGAGCTGGCGCCCCAGGGCTTCCCGGTGCAGACCATTCCCGGCGTCGCCGACATGGTGGCCGGCCGCGCACGCATCAGCGAGGTGCGTGACGTGGCGGTGGAGGACCTGCTGGGCCGTGACCCGGTACCGCCCAACCCGGCCCTGATGGACGCCAACCTGCGCGGCAAGGTGGTGATGGTCACGGGGGCCGGCGGCTCCATCGGTTCCGAACTGTGTCGCCAGATCCTGCGCCACGGGCCGAAGCGCCTGCTGCTGCTCGAGACCTCCGAGTTCGGTCTCTACAGCATCGAGCAGGAACTGCGCCAGCTCGCCACGACGGAAGGACTCGCCGTGTGCATCAAGCCGCTGCTCGGCTCGGTGCAGCACCGCTCCCGGCTGGAGGCGGTGATGAAGGCCTTCGCCGTCCAGACCGTCTACCACGCCGCCGCCTACAAGCACGTGCCGATGGTCGAGCACAACGTGGTGGAGGGCATCCGCAACAACGTCTTCGGCACCCTGGAAACCGCCCGTGCCGCCGTCGCCGCCGGGGTGGAGACCTTCGTGCTGGTCTCCACCGACAAGGCGGTGCGTCCCACCAACGTGATGGGGGCCAGCAAGCGCCTGGCGGAGCTGGTGTGCCAGGCGCTTGCCGATCATCAGGAGGCGACCCGCTTCTGCATGGTGCGTTTCGGCAACGTGCTGGGCTCCAGCGGCTCGGTGGTACCCCTGTTTCGCCGCCAGATCCAGGCCGGCGGTCCGATCACCGTGACGCATCCCGAGATCACCCGCTACTTCATGACCATCCCCGAGGCCGCCCAGCTGGTGATCCAGGCCGGCGCCATGGCCCGGGGTGGCGACGTCTTCGTGCTCGACATGGGCGAGCCGGTGAAGATCGCGGAGCTGGCCCGGCAGATGGTGCGCCTCTCGGGCCTCAGGGTCTGCGACGAGGGTCAGCCCGACGGCGACATCGCCATCGCCTACAGCGGCCTGCGCCCGGGGGAGAAACTCTACGAGGAGCTGCTGGTGGGGGACGACGTCTCGCCGACCTCCCACCCGCGCATCATGACCGCCCAGGAGGTGTGCTGGAGCTGGCCGCGGCTGGACGCCTTCCTCGAGCGCCTGTTCGACGCCTGTCGCGCGTTTCGCCATGACACCATCCGCGAGCTGCTGCTGGAGGCGCCCGCCGCCTACCGGCCCCGGGGCGAGATCGTCGACCTGGTCTGGCTGGAGAGGGGCCCCGTGGTCGCCGACACGTCCTCGCCGTCTCCGGTCACTCGCCTGCGCCCGGCGGCAGAGCGCCAGGCCTGACACGACGCTGCGGCCGGGGCGGGAGGACCCGCCGCGCGGCGTCTCGACGCATCACATCACGTCCCGGGATCGGCCCGGGGCGCTGTTCAAGGAGGAGCCAACATGTGTGGCATCGTTGCAGCCGTGGGGTCGGACAATGTCCTGCCCGTTCTAATGGAAGGCCTGAGGCGACTCGAGTACCGGGGGTACGATTCCGCCGGGGTGGCCCTGGTGGAGCAGCCCGGCAAGCTGGGTCGTGCCCGCGAGGTGGGCAAGGTGGCGGCCCTGGAGCAGGTGCTGGCCGGGGTGCCCCTGGTGGGCATGACCGGCGTGGCCCACACCCGCTGGGCGACCCACGGCCAGCCCAGCCAGGTCAATGCCCATCCCCATGTCTCGGGACGGATCGCCGTGGTGCACAACGGCATCATCGAGAATCACGGGGCGCTCAGGGCGCAGCTGGAGGCCGAGGGCTACCCCTTCACCTCCGAGACCGATACCGAGGTGGTGGCCCACCTGATCGAGCGCGAGCACCGCGACGGCGGCAGCCTGGTCGATGCGGTGTCACGGGCGGTCGACCTCCTCGTGGGCGCCTATGCCCTGGGGGTGATCCATGCCGACGAACCCGGCCGGGTGATCGGTGCGCGCCAGGGGAGTCCACTGGTGCTGGGCGTCGGCGACCAGGGCCACTACCTCGGGTCCGACCCGCTGGCGCTGCTGCCGGTGACCGATCGTTTCATCTACCTGGAGGACGGGGACCTGGTGGTCGCCACCCGTGGCGGCTGGGAGGTGCAGGCGCGCTCCACGGAGGGAGACCGGCGGTTGGTGAGTCGCCCGGTGGTCCGCTACGAGCACGACGATCTGTCGGTCGGCAAGGGCGAGTTCGACCACTACATGCTCAAGGAGATCCACGAGCAGCCGGTGGCCGTGGCCAATGCCCTGGAGGGGCGGCTGGGCGATGACAAGGTGCGCATCGAGGCGCTGGGGCCCGGGGCCGAGGCGCTGCTCGCCGCCACCCGCCAGGTGCATATCGTGGCCTGCGGCACCAGTTACCATGCGGGCCTGGTGGCGCGTTACTGGCTGGAGGAGCTGGCCGGCGTGCCCTGCCAGGTGGAGGTCGCCTCCGAGTACCGCTATCGCGAGGTGGTGGCCTCGCCGGGCACGCTGTTCCTGACGCTCTCCCAGTCCGGCGAGACCGCCGATACCCTGGCCGCGCTGCGCCACGCCTGCACCCGCCAGGGCGAGGCGGCCTTCATCGGCAGCCTGGCGATCTGCAACGTGCCCGGCAGTTCCCTGGTTCGCGAGTCGGACCTGGCCGTGATGACCCATGCCGGCCCCGAGATCGGCGTGGCCTCCACCAAGGCCTTCACCACCCAGCTGGCCGCCCTGATGCTGGTGACCCTGGCGCTGCGCCAGGTGCGCGGTGGCGAGGCCGGGCTCACCGCCCGCCTGGTGCATCGCCTGCGCTACCTGCCGACCCTGCTCGGGGACGCCCTGGCCCTCGACGCCGACATCGCCACGCTCGCCGGTCGCTTCCTGGATCGCCGGCACACCCTGTTCCTGGGTCGCGGGGCGCAGATGCCCATCGCCCGGGAGGGGGCGCTCAAGCTCAAGGAGATCTCCTACATCCATGCCGAGGCGTATGCCGCCGGCGAGCTCAAGCATGGCCCCCTGGCGCTGATCGACGCGAGCATGCCGGTGGTGGCGGTGGCGCCCATGGATGGCCTGCTCGAGAAGCTCAAGTCCAACCTGCAGGAGGTGCGCGCCCGTGGCGGCGAGCTGCTGGTATTCGCCGACCCCGATGCCGGGCTGCACGCCGAGGCGGGCATGACGGTGGTCTGCGTGCCGGCGTGCTGTCGCTACCTGGCGCCCATCGTCTACGCCCTGCCGTTGCAGCTTCTCGCCTACCATGTGGCGGCGGCCCGCGGGACCGACGTCGACCAGCCACGCAACCTGGCGAAGTCGGTGACCGTGGAGTAGGGCCGTTCTCCCGCTTGCAGCGCGTGCCCCGTCGACCGCGACGGGGCACCGCCGTCCGCCTATGATGGTCTCAGGGAGTCCCGGGCATTCGCGGACGCTGCCGTTCTCGAATGCCGAGGGACACCAGGAGATTCAGCGGATGACACAGCGGCCATGATCGACGACGGACATCATCGTGCAGCAGCGCAGCCGTTCGTTCGGTTGACCCATGCCCGGCCAGCCCAGTGCCATGCCCGCCTCGCGAGCATGGCACTGGCGTTTCTCGGGGTCGCGTTCCTCGTCCTGCCGTGGTGGACGCTGGCCGCCGTGCCGCTGCTGCTGGGGCTGGCCGCGTGGCCCCGGAGCGGGCGCCCGCCGACCCCCTTTCCCGGACGCCGGGACCTCTGGGTCCTGGCGGTACTGATCCTGTACGGGCTCGGCTGGGTACTGGCGGGGCCCTGGCACGGCGAGGGGGTGCGGGGGCTCAAGGAGGCCTGGCCGGCATGGCTGGCCGCGCTGGCACTGGTCGCGCTGTCCCGGTTCCGGCTGTCGTCGGGCTGGCTGTGGGGTGGCTTCGCCGTGGGCAGCCTGGCCACCGGCGGGTGGGCCGTGTGGCAACGCCTCGTCGAGGGCGTCAGGCGTGCCGACGGGCACGAGCCGCTGCACGCCATCCTGTTCGGCAACCTGGGCCTGCTCGCCGGCCTGATCTGCCTGGCGGGGCTGGGCTGGGCCCTCGGCCGTGAACGGCACCGAGGCTGGGCGCTGCTGCTCGCCGCGGGTGGGGTCGCCGGGCTGACGGTCTCGGCACTCTCCGGCTCCCGGGGAGGGTGGATCGGCCTGCCGCTGGCGCTCTGGGTGCTCTATCGCGGCCATGGCCCCCGGCTGGCGGTGCGCTGGCAGCTGGCCGGGTTCGGCGTGCTGGCGCTGCTGCTGGCGGGCCTCTATGTCGTGCCGCAGACCGGGGTCGAGCGGCGCATCGACAATGCCGTCGGCAGCCTGGAGCAGTACCTGGAGGGGAACCGGGAGATGACCTCGGTGAGCGCCAGGCTGGAGATGTGGAAGGGGGCCATGCACCTGGTCGTCGAGCGTCCGCTGGCCGGCTGGGGGGCGCGGGGGTATCGACAGGCGATGCGCGAACGCAGTGCGGCCGGACACCAGGCACCGACGCTGGGACGCTACTGGCACGCCCACAACGACCTGCTCGATGCCTGGGCGAAGCGTGGCCTGCCGGGGCTGGCCACCCTGCTGGCACTCTACCTCCTCCCCCTGGGGCTGTTTGCCGGGGGGCTGCGCAGCGAGTCGCGGGAGCGCCGGGCCCTGGCGATGGCCGGCGTCATGCTGCCGGTGACCTTCGTCGGCTTCGGGCTCACCTACAGTTTCCTGGCCTACCCCGCGGGGGGGCTGGTCTACGGCCTGCTGCTGGTGGCCCTCTGGGGGCTCTACCGGCAGACGCCGTTGCCGCCCGGGGAGTGACGCTCAGGTGACGATGCGTCGAAAGGTCAGGCTGATGCGCAGCCCGGGCAGCCGACGCGGCAGCAGCGCATGCTGCAGTCGCCGCTGCACGCCGGGTCCCATGACCAGCAGGCTGTCGTGGGGGAGCCAGGCATTGAAAGCCTCGGCCTCCCGCCGCTTCCAGCGGAAGCGCAGCGGGCGTGCGCTGCCCAGGCTCAGTGCGGCGATCAGCGGGTCGGGGCCGAGTTCCCGCTCGTCGTCACTGTGCCAGCCCATGCGCTCCTCGCCGTCGGCATAGCGATTGAGCAGCACGCTGTTGAAGTCGGCCACGATACCGGCCCGGGCGAGCCGGGCGGTGACGGCGTCACGGATGCGCAGGACCTCGGGGTGCCAGGGCTCGGGCGGGAAGTCCCGTCCCGAGTAGCGATACCGGGCGTCACCGTCGCCCATCCACACCTGGCGACGGGGGATCGGGTGCTCGCGCCCGTAGAGTCGCAGGCGGGGCCGCTGCCAGGCGAGCGTACGGTCGAGACACGCCAGCGCCCGGCCGGCATCTGGCTCGCCGAGCAGGGCATCGAAGCGGATGAGCAGGGGGGCGTCGAGCAGCGTTGCGCCGCCGAGCGGTCGGCAGTCGAGCATGGTGCCAGCATGCCACGGGCCGGGAACGGCCGCCAGGTGCTGCCGGGCCGGTCGCGTCAGCGCAGTACCCGGCGCGGGTCGATGGGCTTGCCGCCGTGGCGCAGGTCGAAGAGCAGGTCGAAGCGCTCGGTGGCGTTGCTGTACCCCACCTCGCAGACCTCGTCGCCCCGGCTGACCCGGTTGCCGTTGCTCACCAGGGGGCGCTCGCACAGGGCGTACACGCTCTGCACGTTGTCGGGGTGATGCACGATCACCACCTGGCCGAGCTGGCGCATGCTGTCGGCGAAACGGACTTCGCCGTCGGCGACCGACCTGGCCCGGGCGCCTCGCCCGGTCGCCAGCAGCATGGGTTGCAGGGTGCCGCGGCTGTCGGCACCGAAGCGGCGCACGACCCGGTAATCCTCCAGGGGCCAGGGCCAGTTGCGGGCCGAGGCGGGCAGGTCGCCGGGATCCGGGAGGCTGGCTCGCGCCGGGTTCGCGGCGGCATCGCGGCTGCTGGCGCCACCCGTGCCGGCGCTGTTCCGGGCAACCGAGGAGCCGCCGGTGAGCGGAACCTGGAGGATCTGCCCGATCCGCAGGGCGGTGGGCTCCACCCCCGGGTTGGCGGCCTGGATGCGCGAGGCCCGGGTATTGAAGCGCCGGGCGATGCCGGCGTAGGTGTCGCCGGGGCGCACCTGGTAGCGATAGGGCCCCCCCGAGGGGGCGCGCTCCTGGTGGGTCGGCATCAGCAGCCGCTGGCCCACCGCCAGCCGGCGGGGGTCCACGCCGGGGTTGAAGCGCTGCAGCCGCTCCAGCGGTACGCCGCCGCGCCGGGCGAGCGCACCGAGGGTGTCGCCGCGCTGCACCGTGACCCAGTTCCCGGCCATGCCGGTATCATGGTGACGCTCCACCTCGCCACCGCGACCGGCGCAGGCGGCGAGCAGCATGCTCAGGATGAGTGCGAGAGCGAGGCGTCCTTTTCCTGCCACAGGGCGTTCAGCCATGAGTGGAAGCGTTCCTTGTAGTCCGGATCGTCGTGATAGTCGCCCTCCACCATCCAGGCGGGGACCTCCAGGCGCCTGGCGTCCAGGGTCACCGGGCCCTCCCGGCCGCAGAGGTAGCCCCAGAAGGTGGGCCGCGGGTTGGCGTAGTGCAGGGTCACGTCGAGGATACCACCCAGGCGGTCGCCGAGCAGGCCCAGTACCTGGGCGATGCCGCCGGCCTTGGGGCGCAGCAGGTGGCGGTAGGGCGAGGCCTGGGCGGCATGCTTGGCGGGGGTGAAGCGGGTGCCCTCGACGAAATTGTAGATGGCGATGGGGCGCTCCCGGGCATGGCGACACATGCGCTCGGTGGCCTCGCGGTCACGGCGTGCCAGGTGGGGGTTGCGCTCGCGCTGCTCGCGGCTCAGGCGCCGTAGCATGGGGAACTCCATGGCCCAGAAGGCCAGGCCGACGACGGGAATCCAGATCAGCTGGCGCTTGACGAAGAAGTGGGGCATGGGGATGCGGCGATGCAGGGCGAAGAAGAGCAGGAAGATATCGGTCCAGCTGCGATGGTTGGAGAGCACCAGCCACCACTGCTCGCGGTCGAGCCCCTCGGGGAGGTGGATGTCGAGCCGTGGCTTCAGCCAGTGGCGCATCCACCAGAGGTTGGAGCCCACCCAGTTCAGTGCCACCTCGTTGAGGCCTTTCAGCACCAGGCGGCGCAGGGGGCGTCCCGGGGTGATCAACTTGACCAGGGTGAGCAGGATGAGGGGGACCCCCCAGACCAGGGTAGTGATGGTCAGTAGCAGGATGCTGACGAGCCCCTTGAGGGAGGACATGCCATGACTCCTCGACAGGATGGCCAAAGCGGCAATGCTAATGGATCGGTCGCGGGCTCACCAGCCGCTCGACTCAACGCCGGGGGACAAGTTCCGGCGTGCGGATCGTCTCCGACAGCACTTCCTGCAGGGCCAGGGCGGCCACCGAGAGCTCGTGGGTGCCGTAGGTGAGCACTCCCACGGCACGCTCGATCACCGGGTCCGCCAGGGGCACGCAGCGGGCGCCGAGCTCCTGCATCTGCCGGATGCACAGGGAGGGGATGGCGCTGACCCCCAGGCCGCTGGCGACCATGCGTCCCACCGTGGCCAGCTGGTGGCTCTCGAAGGCGGTGGGCAGGACGATGCCGCGTCCCTCGAGCTGCTGCTCGAGCAGCCGGCGCACCATGGAGGGGCGCTGCAGGGTGATGAAATCATGGGTCAGCAGGGTCGCCCAGTCGAGCCGGTCGCGGTCGGCCAGCCGCGAGTCCTGCGGGACCACGGCGACGAAGCGGTCGACGAACAGGGGGGTGAAGGTGAGGCTGCCGGTGGCCTCGGGTTCGAAGGCGATGCCGAGCTCCACCTGGCGGTTGCGCACCATGTCGATCACCTGCTCGTTGATCACGTCGTGGACGGTGATGTTGACCCGCGGATAGCGGTGGCGGAAGGCCATCAGCGCCGGTGGCAGCAGGTTGCTGGCAAAGGAGGGCATGGTCGCCACCGCCAGCCGGCCCAGCTGGAGGGTGAAGCGCTGGCGCAGCAGTTCCTCGGTGTTGTCCCACTCGGCGAGCAGGCGCTTGCCCAGGGGCACCAGCGACTCACCCTCCGGGGTCAGTCGCACGCTGCGGGTGCTGCGGATCAGCAGGCGCCCCCCGAGGCTCTCCTCCAGCCCCTTGATCGCCAGGCTCAACGCCGGCTGGGAGAGGTGCAGGTGCTCGCAGGCCTGGGTGAAACTCAGTGTCTGGGCCACGGCGAGAAAGGCGCGAAGCTGCTTGACGGTCATGGCATGCTACCAAGGTCAAATTTATTGGCTTATACAATCAATCGATAAGAAAAACAAACTTAACAAATATATCCAGGCGAACAACACTGGCAGGACATCGTCACAACATCCAGGCAAATCCACTCGACAACAACACGAGGCGCCACTATGGCCGGATTCGACAAGCGCGTGTACTCCTACGAAGAGGCAATGGACGGCATCGACAGCGGCATGACCGTGATCGCCGGCGGCTTCGGGCTCTGCGGCATTCCCGAGAACCTGATCGGCGAGATCAAGCGCCGCGGTGTCAAGGACCTGACGGTCTACTCCAACAACTGCGGTGTCGACGGCTTCGGCCTCGGCCTGCTGCTCGAGGATCGCCAGATCAGCCGGATCTTCGCCTCCTACGTGGGCGAGAACGCCCTGTTCGAGCAGCAGATGCTCAACGACGAGATCGAGGTGGTGCTCACCCCCCAGGGCACCCTGGCCGAGAAGATGCGTGCCGGCGGAGCGGGCATCCCCGCCTTCTACACCGCCACCGGCTATGGCACCCCCATCGGCGAGGGCAAGGAGGTCCGCGAATTCCACGGGCGCCACTACATCCTCGAGGAGTCGGTGGTCGGCGACTTTGCCATCGTCAAGGGCTGGAAGGCCGACCGCTACGGCAACGTCGTCTACCGCGACACCGCCCAGAACTTCAATCCCCTGGCCGCGACCGCCGGGAAGATCACCGTGGTCGAGGTCGAGGAGATCGTCGAGCCGGGCGAACTGGCGCCGGACCAGATCCATACCCCGGGCATCTATGTCGACCGCATCATCCAGGGCACCTTCGAGAAGCGCATCGAGAAGCGCACCGTGCGCGAAGCCTGATCACCGACGCTCTCGACGACCGCTTCTCCACCGAACACAAGAGGCAACAAGATGGCACTGACTCGCGAACAGATGGCGCAGCGTGTGGCGCGCGAACTCGAAGACGGCTTCTACGTCAACCTGGGTATCGGGATCCCGACGCTGGTGGCCAACTATGTCCCCGAAGGCATCGACGTGATGCTGCAGTCGGAGAATGGCCTGCTCGGCATGGGGCGCTTCCCCACCGAGGAGGAGGTGGACCCCGACATGATCAACGCCGGCAAGCAGACCGTCACCGCCCGGCCGGGCGCGGCGATCTTCGACTCGGCGGAATCCTTCGCCATGATCCGTGGCGGCCATGTCGACCTGACGGTGCTGGGTGCCTTCGAGGTCGACCAGGAGGGCAACATCGCCTCCTGGATGATTCCCGGCAAGCTGATCAAGGGCATGGGCGGCGCCATGGACCTGGTGGCCGGAGCCGAGAACATCATCTGCACCATGACCCATGCCTCCAAGCACGGGGAGTCCAAGCTGCTCGAGAAGTGCACCCTGCCGCTGACCGGGGCCGGCTGCATCAACCGGGTGCTCACCGACCTGGCCTACCTCGAGATCGAGAACGGCGCCTTCGTGCTCAAGGAGCGCGCCCCGGGCGTCTCCGTCGAGGAGATCGTCGAGAAGACCGCCGGCAAGCTGGTCGTCCCGGATCACGTCCCGGAGATGACCTTCGAGGCCTGATCTCCTGACCCGGCATGCCGCTGCGGCCCGGACGCCTGTCGTCCGGGCCGCGTTCGTTCCGGGGGCGGAAGATGACGGGGGCTCGGCTGTCGAAAAAGTGACCGTTGCATGGTCAGGCCGTCGGGAGAGGCTTTCCCGAGGCTCTTGCACAGCGTTATCCACAGATTCTGTGGATGAATGCGGCGGGGTCGGCTCAGGACATCTCGCAGCGGGTATGATGGGGCAGCAGCAGCTCCGCGGCACGCTCCTGGTTGGCGCTGACCTGCTTCTGCACCAGCGCCAGGCCACCCAGCTCGATGCGGTGCTCATCGCCGTCGGCGAAGGCCAGCCGCCGGGAGCAGGTGGGGTAGAAGCGATAGTCGAGCAGTGGCGAGACAGGGAAGATCCCGTGGTGGCGATCGGAGTTGCCGACCAGCCCCACCTGGCGCATCTGCAGGTCGAGGTCGATGAGGTCATGGCCCAGTCGCTGGCAATCGAAGCCGGCGTGGTGCATGCGCGGGCCCATCACCGCGAGCCATCCGGCCAGCGGATGGGCCTGGCAGAGGGTCTGGTAGGTCGACCAGTCGGGCATCGGCCAGGGCCGGCCCCGACACAGCAGGTTCTGGCCGCGACGCTCCTCGCGCGGGGCCTGGGCCACCAGCGCCTCGAGGCTCTCGCGGGGATGGCGCGACAGGGTGCCGAGCTGCAATTCGGCGAGCACCAGCCAGGCAGCGTCATCGGGCGGGGAGAGCAGCGACACCAGCAGGCCCCGGTCGGCCATGGCATGACGGTGCTGGCGGCGGTAGCCGAAGTGGGCCAGGGTCGGCAGCAGGGCGTCCATGCCGTAGGGGCCGTGATTGAGGGTGAGGATCGCGAGGTACTCTGCCGGCGCCTCCACCGGCCAGAGTCGCAACCCGCCGATGTCCGGGTGCTGGTGGACATAGTCCAGCCACAGTTGCTGGACGAACTCTTCCCGCTGCATCTTGCACTTCCCTCTGTCGTGATGCCTCCGGCCCCAGGGTGGGCGTTCAGCCGAAAGTATAGGCAGAGGGCTTCCGGGAGCTTTCAACGAGGGGAAGACGCTCCCAGGCAGATACGGGTGGCGCGGGCGATCTCGCCCTCCTCGTCGGTGGGGATCACCGCCAGGGCCGGCCCTCTTCCGCGGTCGATGCGCAGGTCGTGGCGGCGGTTGGCCGCCGTGTCGAGGGTGACGCCGAGCCAGTCCAGGCGTTTCGCGGTGCGCAGGCGGATCTCGTCGGCGTGCTCGCCGATCCCGGCAGTGAAGACCAGGGCGTCGAGCCCGCCGAGCAGTGCCACCAGGGCGCCGATCTCGCGCAGCAGGCGTTCGATGAACAGCGCCACGGCTTCCCGGGCGTTGGGGTGGTCGCTCTCCAGCAGGTCGCGCATGTCCGCGGAAATCCCCGAGACGCCGAGCAGGCCGCTGTCGCGATAGAGCAGACGTTCGACCTCGGCCGCGCTCAGGCCGCGCTGCTGCTGGAGGTGGAGCACCACGCCGGGGTCGAGGCTGCCGCAGCGGCTGCCCATCATCATGCCGTCCAGGGCGGTGAAGCCCATGGAGGTGGTCAGGCTGTGCCCGCCCTGCAGGGCGCAGAGGCTGCAGCCCTGGCCCAGGTGGGCGATCACCACCCGACCCCGGGCACGCGTCTCGCCCACCACGTCCGGCAGCCTGCGAGCCACATGGGCGTAGGAGAGCCCGTGGAAGCCATAGCGGAGGATGCCCTCGTCGGCCAGCTGGCGCGGCAGGGCGAAGAGCTGGTGGATCCGGGGCTGGCTGCGGTGGAAGGCGGTGTCGAAGCAGGCCACCTGGGCGAGGCGGGGATGCCGCTCGCGCAGGGTGCGGATGATCGCCAGCGACTGCGGCTGGTGAAGCGGGGCCAGGGGCTCCAGGCTCGCCAGGTAGGCCAGCCGGGCGTCGTCGAGGCGCACGGGATCGGCCAGTTCGGTGCCGCCATGAACCACGCGGTGGCCGACCCCGGCCAGCCCGGCGAGACATCCCCGCTCCTCGAGCCAGGCGAGCAGCGCCTCGGCCACGCCGCCGTGATCGCTGGAGGGCGGCGCGAAGCCGGAGGGGTCGAGCTCGCCGTCGAGCAGGCGCAGGGTGGGGAGCTGGCCGACCCGCTCGACCAGCCCCCGCAGCTCGCCGCCGCCCTCCCCGTAGAGGCCGAACTTGAGGGTGGCGGAGCCGGCATTGAGCACCAGGATCCGGCTCATGGGCCGGCCCCGTCGGCGCGACCCGCCCGGGCCAGGTGCATGGCCAGGGCGGCGGAGGCGAGCCGGGTCTCCACGTCGTCGGACCGACTGGTGAGCATGATCGGCACCCGGGCGCCGGCCACCAGCCCGGCGGCCTGGGCCCCGGCGAGGTGGATGAGCAGCTTGGCGATCATGTTGGCCGCCTCCAGGTCCGGGGCGACCAGGATGTCGGCGCAGCCCGCCACCTGCGAGTCCAGCCCCTTCTGGCGTGCGGCGGTCACGGAGACGGCGTTGTCGATGGCGAGCGGCCCGTCGAGCACGCCCCCCTCGATCTGGCCACGCTCGCTCATCTTGCACAACGCCGCGGCCTCGATGGTGGAGGGCAGGGTGGCGCGCACGGTTTCCACCGCCGAGAGCAGGGCCACCCTCGGGCACTCGATGCCCAGTGCCCGGGTCAGGTCGATGGCGTTCTGGATGATGTCGCGCTTGGCGGCCAGGTCCGGGGTGATGTGCAGGGCGGCATCGCTGATCAGCAGCGGCCGTGGATAGCTCGGCACGTCCAGCGCATACACATGGCTCATCATGCGCTCGGTGCGCAGGCCCGACCGGCGGTTGACCGCCGCGGCCATCAGCTCGTCGGTGTGCAGGGCCCCCTTCATCAACGCTTCGGCGTCGCCCCCGGCGGCGAGCATCACGGCCCGCTCGGCGGAGGCGTGACTGTGGGGGGTGTCGATGAGCTCGAGCTCCCCGATGGACTCGCCCAGTGCCTCGGCGGTGGCCTCGATGCGCTCCCGGGGCCCGACCAGCAGGGGGATGATGATGCCCTCGCGCCAGGCGGCCAGGGCCCCGGCCAGGGAGGGGCCGTCGCAGGGATGGACGACCGCGGTACGCAGCGGTGCCAGTGAGCGGGTGCTGTCGATCAGGCGGCGATGCTGTTCGCCGGTCTGGTGCCAGTGGGCTTGCGGATCCTGCCGGTGAAGGGGGCGATCCATGGCGTGCTCCGGTGGTGACGAGGGACGTCCCAAGGGTAGCACTCGCGCATGGCCCGGTGTCGTCCCCATGTCACCGCCTGGCCGACATCGGGGTGCCGCCGCCCCGCGGGGCCGGTCAGGCGCCGGCCGTCTCCAGCAGGCTGTTGTCGCGCGCGTAGCGGTCGAATTCGGTGAAGCCGCCGACATGCGCCTGGTCGACAAAGATCTGCGGCACGGTGCGCACCGGCTTGCCGATCGTCTTCTCCATGTCGGCCTTGGTGATGCCCTCCTTCTGGATGTCGACGTAGCGGAAGCCGTCGATGGCCTTGGCGGACTCGAGTCGTTCGGCGAGCTGCACCGCACGCACGCAGAAGGGGCAGCCGGGGCGACCGAAGATGACGACGAACATGAGCGATCTCCTGGTGCTCGTCACGAGCACGGACGAATAGTGAGCAGGAAAAGGAAAAATCAGGGCGCCATTGTGACCGATGCCGCCCATTCTGGCCAATAGGGGAGGACTTGGCGTGTCATTGCGGGGGGCTATCGTCGGCACGACGCAGCAGTTCCCCGAGCTCGTGGTGGATGCCGGGACTCGCCACCAGCAGGTTCTCGCCGTGGAGGTCCTCGGGGATGCCCTCGGGGCAGGGGTAGAGGTGGCCGGTGCGGGCGCCGGCCTCGCGGGCGATGAGCCAGCCGGCGGCGCAATCCCAGGGCGATACGCTCTCGTAGTAGGCATCGAGCCGGCCGCAGGCCACGTCACAGAGGTCGAGTGCCGCCGAGCCGTTGCGTCGCACGTCCTGGCAGTGGTCGAGGACGGCAGCGAGCCGACGCAACAGCGGGGGGCGGGCGTCGCGGTGGTACGGGAACCCGGTGCCCACCAGGCTGCGTCGCAGGTCGTCGGTGCGGCTGGCCCGGATCGGGGCCTCGTTGCACCAGGCACCCTGGCCGTCCAGGGCGGTAAAGGTCTCGCCGAGGAAGGGGGCATGGACCACGCCGAGCCGGGTGCGGCCCTCGTGCACCCAGGCGATGGAGACGGCGACATGGCGCAGGCCATGGGCGAAGTTGACGGTGCCGTCGATGGGGTCGACCACCCAGAGCGGTTCGGGACGGGCCAGTCGGCTGGGGTCCGGTGCCAGCTCCTCGCTGAGGCGTGCCTCGTGGCCGAAGTGCTGCTCGAGCCGTTCGGAGATCCGGGTGTCCACTGCCACGTCGACGTCGGTGACGAGTTCGTGTCCGTGCTTGTAGCGATGGCCGAAGGCCTGGCTGCTGCGGGCCTCGACGATCATCCGCCCGGCCTCGCGGGCGATGTCGACGGCGATCCCGAGGCGCTGGAGATGCGTCATGGCGGCTTCACTCATGGGAGTCGTCTCGGCTGATGGGGCCCGTTCATGCTAGCAGCTGGCAGCCGTGCTGCCGAACCCCGGGGCGGTCGGTATACTGGGCGCCCCACAGGAGGAAACGATGCAGCCCCCGAGCCCCGAAGAGTATGCCCGGCTGCGCGAGCTGGCCGCCGCCTGGACGCGCAGCCACCTCAAGGCCGCCAAGCGCGATCCGCGCTTCAATCCCGTGCTGGTGGCCGATGCCCTCTGTTTCCAGCGCCATGGCGACCAGCTGCTGGGCGCCCTGGTCACCCCCCTGTCGCTGTCGCTGGTCGTGCTGCCGGACGCGGAGGCGTCGCCGCCCCCGGAGGGCGAGGCTACCCGGGGCCTCTCGCTGCCGTCCGGCGATTATCGCTTTCATGCCCGGCGGCTTGGCGACGGCCACTGGCTGTGGGCCTGCGAGCTCCTCGACGACCTTTCCGATGTCGCCTCGAGGGAGTCGGCCAGCCGCCTCGCCCAACAGCTGATGGAGCGAGTCATGGCCCCGCGGGAGTGAGCTGGCGCCGGCGGGTCCCGGGCCTTATGCTGGAGGCCGATTCGTTCATCCGACACGACACGCCAAGGAGTCACGCATGACATCGACCGCGTCTTTCACCCCCCGCGTCGCCCTGGTCACGGGTACCAGCAGCGGCATCGGCGAGGCCGTGGTGAACCACTTCTGCGAGCTGGGGCACCAGGTGCTGGCGGTGGATTTCAATCCGGCCGGCCAGGAGGTCGCCGAGGCGGCCGGGGCGGCCTTCTTCCAGGCCGACCTGACCGATGGCGAGGCCTGCAAGGCGGCGGTGGCCGAGGCGATCAAGCGCTTCGGTCGCGTCGACATCCTGGTCAACAACGCCGGTATCCAGCACGTCTCGCCGATCGAGGAGTTCCCCGAGGCCAAGTGGCGCCAGATCATCGACCTGATGCTGACCGCGCCCTTCCTGCTCAGCCAGGCGGCCTGGCCCTCCATGCGCCAGAACGGCTGGGGCCGCATCATCAACATCGCCTCGGTGCATGCCCAGGTGGCCTCGCCCGGCAAGTCGGCCTACATCAGTGCCAAGCATGGGCTGATCGGCCTGACCCGGACCGCGGCACTGGAGGGTGGGTCCCAGGGGATCACCGCCAACGCCATCTGCCCCGCCTACGTGAAGACGCCGCTGGTCGACAACCAGATCGCCGACCAGGCCAGGCTGCACGGCATGGAGGAGCAGGAGGTGATCGAGCAGGTGATGCTCAAGAATGCCGCCGTCAAGCGCCTGATCGAGCCGGGCGAGGTGGCCGGGCTGGTGGCCTATCTCGCCTCGGATGCCGCCGGTGCCGTCACCGGCGCGAGCTGGAACATCGACCTGGGGTGGACGGCGCAATGACCCGGACAAGCCGCGATGTCGGCCACCAGCCGATCTCAGGGGGCAAAGGTTAGCGCCGCACCGGGCGCTTCTGCAGCTTGCGCTGCAGGGTGCGGCGGTGCATCCCCAGGGCGCGGGCGGTGGCGGAGATGTTGCCGTCGTGCTCGTGCAGCACCTTCTGGATGTGCTCCCAGGTGATGCGGTTGATCGATGGCGGGTTGTCCGCCACCTCGGTGTCGGGGTCCCCTTCCTGCTTCTGGAAGGCGGCCAGTACCTCGTCGGCATCCGCCGGCTTGCACAGGTAGTTCACCGCGCCGAGCTTGATCGCTTCCACCGCGGTGGCGATGCTCGAGTAGCCGGTCAGCACCACCACCCGGCACTCCGGTACCACCTCGAGGAGGTCGGGAAGCAGCTTGAGGCCCGATTCGTGCTCCAGCTTCAGGTCCAGGGTGGCCAGTTGCGGCGAGTGCCTGCGGGCCAGCACCATGGCCTGCTCGGCATCATGGGCCACCAGGACCTCGTAGCCGCGACGGGTCAGGGCGCGGTCCAGCACATGGCAGAACATCTCGTCGTCATCGATGATCAGCAGGCGTTGTGTGGTCTCTTGCATGGAGTCCTCGCAGGGGCGTCGTCGAGTCGGTGCAGCGGGTCAGTCCGCGGGTTCTCTGCGTGGCAGGGTCACCTCGGTGAGGGTCCCGCCCTCGGGATGATTGTACAGGCTGACGCCGCCGCCGAAGCGGTTGATGGTGGCGTGGGTCAGGAACAGGCCGATGCCCATGCCCTTGCTCTTGGTCGAGACGAAGGTCTCGCCGAGCTGGTCGGCGATCGACATGGCCACGCCGGGGCCGTGGTCGCGGATGTCGATGACCACGTCCTCGGCATTCCAGTCGAGGCGGATGGTGATGTCGTCGGGGTTGGCATCGGCGGCGTTGTTGAGCAGGTTGGTCAGCGCCTGGTCGAGGGTCGGATCGACGGCCAGCCAGGGACGACCGCGACGCTCGGCGACCTCGAGGCGGTGGCTGACGTCGGGGCGCAGGACCAGCCAGCGCTGCACCACCTCGGCGAGCCACATCTCGGCGTCGAGAATCTGCGGCTCGGCCATGCGTCGCCGGTCGGCGCTCGCCACCAGGTGACGCAGCCGCGACTTGCACGTATCGACCTGGCGGCGCAGCAGGTCGATGTCCTTCTCCAGCACGGCGTTGCCGCGCGCCTCGTCGCGCATCTCGGCGAGCAGCACCGCCATGGTGGAGAGGGGGGTCCCCAGCTCGTGGGCGGTGCCGGCCGCCTGGGTGGCCACGGCCAGCACCTGCTCATTGCGCAGCACCGCCTCGCGGGTGCGGGAGAGGGCCTGGTCACGGCTGCGCAGGGCATGGGCCATCTTGTAGATGAAGAAGGTCACCAGGCTGGCGGAGAGGGCGAAATTGAGCCACATGCCCAGCACGTGCAGGTTGAGCGGGCCGCTGGCATGGCCGTGACCCAGCTGGGGCACCGGATGGTAGAAGCCCATCAGGAAGGTGTAGGCCGCCATGGCCGTGGCGGCAATCGCCCAGGCGTGGCGCCAGGGCAGGGTGGCGGCGGCGATGGTCACCGGCACCAGGTAGTAGTTGATGAAGGGGTTGGTCGAACCGCCGGTGAAGTAGAACAGCAGCGTCAATCCGGCCACGTCGGCCAGCAGGTGGGCGAGGTATTCGCTGTGGGTGACCGCCCGCGGGCGTCCCAGGCGCCACCAGGTGACGACGTTGATCATGGCCATGGCGATGATCACCGCGATCACCGCCGGCACCTCCAGCTCGAAGCCGAGGAGCTCGATGCCGATGATGATGGCGGCCAGGAAGCCGGTCCAGGTGATGCCGCGAACGATGGTCAGGCGTACCAGGTTGCGGTTGGGGGTGGACAGCGGCAGGGGCAGGGCGGCGGGCATGGTGTCTCCATGGTTCATGGCCGGTCGATGATAACCGATCTCGACCGGACCGCCGACACGGCCGATGGTGGTGATGCGCCGATTTGTCGCGTCCGGTGTTCGCGACGTCAAAGTTGTTCGTAATAAGGTTATATTGTCACAGGTTTCTCTGCACCGGTGTTGCACATCCATGTTCAAGCGCATGCTCCCCCTGGCCATCCTGGCACTGGGCGTGGCGGTCTTCGTGCTGCTGCGCGCCACCCGTCCCGAACCCGATAGCGTCGCCCCCAGCGAGCGCAGCTGGCGCGTCGAGACCCTGGCGATCTCCCTCGCGGAACGGCAGCCGACCCTGCCGCTGTTCGGCGAGGTGGTCTCGCCGTCCTTGACCGTGGTGGTGGCCCCGGTGGCCGCTCGGGTCGCCGAGCGGCCGGTACGCGACGGCCAGCGGGTGACGCGGGGGGCGTTGCTGGTGGCGCTCGACGACGCCGACGTCTTGCCGCTGGTGGCCCAGGCCGAGGCCGACGTGGCGGATTTCGAGGCCCAGCTCGAGGCCGAGCGGATCCGCCACGACAATGACCGTCGGGCGCTGGTCCGTGAGCGGGAGCTGCTGGAAAACGCCCGCCGCCAGCTCGAGCGCAACGAATCGCTGGTGACTCGCAACCTGGCTTCCCGTGCGGACGTCGATGCCGCCCGTGACGCCCTGACCGGTGCGCAGCTCACGGTCACGGCCCGTGAGGGCAGCCTGGCCGAGCATCCCGCCCGCCTGGCGCGCCTGGAAGCCGGCCTGGCCAGGGCGATGGCGGCCCTGGCGATCGCCCGGCGCGATGCCGAGCGCAGCCGCGTCACCGCCCCCTTCGATGGCGTGGTGACGCGGCTGCAGGTCGCCCCGGGCGACCAGGTGGCGGCGCGGGCGGCGCTGCTGTCGGTGTATCCCCTGGATGACCTGGAACTGCGCGCGCGGCTGCCCCGACGTTACCAGCGAGAGCTGCTGGCGGCACTCGATGCAGGCCAGCGGCTCGAGGCCAGGGACGACAACGGCAACCGCTTCACACTGGTCGGGCTAGCCGGTGAGGGCGACCCCTCCGGCACCGAGGCGATCCTGCGCCTGGCGGGTGAGGCCGGTGACCTGCGCCCCGGCAGCCTGGTGCCCATCGTCCTCGAGCGGCCAGCCGTCGGCGAGTCGCTGGCCGTGCCCTACAGCGCCCTCTACGGCGACGACACCCTCTACCTGATCGATGACGAGCAGCGCATGCAGCGCATCAGGGTGACCCGCCACGGCGAGGTGACCGGTCCGGGCGGGGAACCCTGGCTGCTGGTCTCGGGCGAGGCCCTGGCGCCAGGGCGCCGGGTGGTGGTCACCCACCTGCCCAATGCCATCGAGGGACTGCGCCTCGAGGACGCCGGCCACGGGGAGGAGCGATGAGTGCACGACGAGGCGTGATCGGCTTCTTCGTCCATCACCGGGTGGCGGCCAACCTGGTGATGCTGGTCATGCTGCTCGGGGGGCTGCTGGGCCTGTCGCGGATGAACATCCAGTTCTTTCCGACCTTCGCCCTCGATGTGGTCAGCGTGCGTACCGCCTGGAGCGGTGCCTCCGCGGAGGACGTGGAACAGGGGATCACCAACCCGCTGGAGCAGCGGCTGCGCGGTATCGACGGTCTCAAGCGGATGACCTCCACCTCGGCCCAGGGGGTCTCGAGCATCACCCTGGAATTCCACGAGGGCAGCGACCCGGTGCTGGCGCTGGACGACGTGCGCCAGCAGGTCGACGGTTTCACCAACCTGCCGACGGAGGCCGAGTTGCCCCGGGTGTCGCGGGCCGAGCGCTTCGAACCGGTGGCGCGCCTGCTGCTGCATGGTCCGGTGGGCGAGGAGGAGCTGCGCCACCTGGCCCACCGCTTCGAGGACGAGCTCCTGCAACGTGGCATCGACCGCGTCTCCATCGATGGCTTGCCCGAGCGCCAGATCAGCATCGAGGTTCCCGCCGAGCGACTGCATGGCCTGGAACTGAGCCTCGAGCAGATCGCCACGCGGCTGCAGGGCATGTCCCGGGACCTGCCGGCGGGCCTGCTGGGGCAGCAGGACAGCACGCGCGAGCTGCGCGCGGTGGAGCAGCGCCGCGACCCCCTGGCCTTCGCCGATGTGCCCATCCTCAGCGGTGACCGCGTCCACCTGCGCCTGGGCGACATCGCCACGGTGCGCAGCGAGCCCCGCGAGCAGCAGGTCACCCTGCAGCGGGACGGCAACCCGGCGGTGGAGCTGATGCTGCAGCGCGCCGAGCAGGGGCACTCCCTGGAGGCCGCCCGGGTGCTGGAGGCCTGGCTCGAGGAGGTACGCCCGACCCTGCCGCCCACGGTCGAACTGGAGGTGCACGACGAGACCTGGCAGCTGATCGACGAGCGCATCCGCCTGCTGGTCAGCAATGGCCTGGGCGGCTTGCTGCTGGTGCTGCTGCTGCTGTACTTCTTCCTGCCCTCGCGGGTGGCCCTCTGGGTGGCCATCGGGATTCCCACCGCCTTCCTGGCCGCCATGGCGGTGTTCTGGGGGATCGGTGGCACCATCAACATGATGTCGCTGTTCGCGTTGATCATGGCCCTGGGCGTGATCGTCGACGATGCCATCGTGGTGGGGGAGGATGCCGATGCCCACTTTCGCATGGGCGAGCACCCGCGCCACGCGTCCGAGGGGGCCGCCAAGCGCATGCTGTGGCCCGTGCTCGCCTCCTCGTTGACCACCGTGGCGGCCTTCATGCCGCTGCTGCTGGTGGGGGGAGTGATCGGCAACATCCTCGGTGACATTCCGGTCATCATGATCTGCGTGCTGATCGCCTCGCTGCTGGAGTGCTTCGTGGTCCTGCCGGCCCACCTGCGCAACGCCTTCATGCCGGCCAGGCGCGAGCGTCGGCACCCGCTGTCTCGGCCCCGGCAACGCTTCGAGGCGGCCTTCGATCGCTTCCGGCAGGGGCCCTTCCGGCGCTTCTCCGCGCTGACCCTGCGTCACCGCGCCGCCACCCTGGCCACGGCGCTGGCGGTGACCCTGTTTACCCTGGGGCTGCTGGCCGGTGGTCGGCTGGACTTCAACTTCTTCCCCACCCCCGAGCCCAACGTGCTCTATGCCAACGCGAGCTTCGTGGCCGGTACCGACCGCGACCGGGTCGGCCAGGCCCTGGACGAGATGCGGCGCGCCCTGGAGGAGACCGAGGCGGCCCTGGGCGGCGACCTGGTCAAGCATGCCGTGGTGAGGCAAGGTGCCACCCTGGCGGCCGGGGCGCAGGGGCGCGCCGGCGACAACCTGGGTTCGATGATGATCGAGCTGATCTCGTCCGATGAGCGGGACGTGCGCAACACCGAGTTCATCCGCGAGTGGCGTTCGCGCATCACGCTGCCGGCCGGTGTCGACACCCTCAGTATCAGCGAGCGGGCGGCCGGTCCGCCGGGCCGCGACGTCAACGTGCGGCTGGTCGGCGACGATGCCGTCGCGCTCAAGGAGGCCGCCGACTCGCTGGCCCAGTCGCTCGCCGAACTGCCCGGCGTGTACGACACCGAGGACGACATGCCCTGGGGGCGCGAGCAGCTGGTCTATCGGGTCAACGCCCACGGCGAGGCGCTGGGCCTGACCACGGCGGATCTCGGCAACCAGCTGCGCGCGGCCTTCGACGGCCACCTGGCCCAGGTCTACCAGGACGGCAAGGACGAGGTGGAGGTGCGGGTGATGCTGCCCCGGGAGCAGCGCGAGCGGCTGGGCGCTCTGTCCCAGCTGACCATCCGCGTGGCGGACGGTCACTTCGTGCCCCTCGACCAGGTCATGGCGCTCGACCATCGCCAGGGCTTCGAGGCGCTGCGTCATGCCGACGGCCGCCTGGCGGTGGAGGTCAGTGCCGCGGTGGACAGCGAGATCAACTCCGCCGACCGGGTCCGCGAGGCTCTGGAGCGTTCGGTACTGCCGGCACTGATGCAGGCGCATCACCTCACCTACAGCTTCGAGGGGCGCGCCGCCGACCAGCGCGAGACCTTCGCCGACATGCGCACCGGCCTGCTGATCGGGCTGGGCCTGATGTACGTGGTGCTGGCCTGGGTCTTCGGTTCCTGGAGCCTGCCGCTGATCGTCATGGCGATCATCCCCTTCGCCCTGGTGGGGGCCTTGCTGGGGCACTGGATGATGGGGTTGAACCTGACCATGCTGTCGCTCTTCGGCCTGTTCGGCCTGTCGGGCATCGTGGTCAACAACGCCATTATCCTGGTCTCCTTCTACCGTCGCGAGCGGCGACAGGGCCGTGACATCGACACGGCCCTCAACGAGGCGGTGGTACAGCGGGTGCGGGCGGTGCTGCTGACTTCCCTGACCACCATCGGCGGGCTGTTGCCGCTGCTGTTCGAGACGTCACTGCAGGCCCAGTTCCTGATCCCCATGGCGACCTCCATCGCCTTCGGCCTGGCCTTCTCCACCCTGCTGGTGCTGGCGGTGATCCCGGTGCTGCTCAGCTACGTGGAGCCCCTGCGCGAGCGTTTCGGCAGGCCTGGCGACGACCCGCAGGGCAAGCGACACGGCCAGGACGCCTGACCTGGCCGGCGCCCGGCATCCTCCGGACAGGTCCGCCGCCGCGGTCGCGCCGTGTGGCAGGGTGCAGGCACGGGGCCTGCCGCGTTATCATGGGCGTTTCGGCGCCCCGGCAGCGGGGCCATCCTCTTCGATTCCTCAAGATCACATTCGAGTCCTGACCAGGCGACAGCATTGATGTCAAACCCCACCCTGGCCCGTGAAGTCGGGCTTCGACGCACCTTCGCGATCATCTCGCACCCCGACGCGGGCAAGACCACCATCACCGAGAAGATGCTGCTGTTCGGCAACGCCATCCAGATGGCCGGTTCCGTGAAGAGCAAGCGCGCCGATCGCCACGCCACCTCCGACTGGATGAAGATGGAGCAGGAGCGGGGGATCTCGGTGACCACCTCGGTGATGCAGTTCCCCTATGGCGGGCGCATCGTCAACCTGCTCGACACGCCGGGCCACGAGGACTTCTCCGAGGACACCTACCGCACCCTGACGGCGGTGGATTCGGCGCTGATGGTGATCGACGGCGCCAAGGGCGTCGAGGCCCGCACCATCAAGCTGATGGAGGTGTGTCGCCTGCGTACCACGCCGATCCTCACCTTCATCAACAAGATGGACCGCGACATCCGCGACCCCATCGAGGTGATGGACGAGGTCGAGACGGTACTGAACATCCAGTGCGCCCCCATGACCTGGCCGATCGGCATGGGCCGCCACTTCAAGGGTGTCTACCACCTCTACAACGACGTCATCCATCTCTACACCCAGGGGCAGGGCAGCCGCATTCCCGACGACCGCCGCATCGAGGGACTCGACAACCCCGAGGTGGACGCGGTGCTCGGCGAGGACCAGGCCGAGGAGCTGCGCATGGAGGTGGAACTGGTGCGTGGCGCCTCCCACGAGTTCGACCATGCGGCCTACCTGCGCGGCGAGCTCACGCCGGTCTACTTCGGTACCGCCATGGGCAACTTCGGCGTGCGCGAGATGATGGACGGCTTCGTCGAGTACGCGCCGCCGCCCCAGCCGCGGGAAACCGATACCCGCACCGTGGAGGCCGAGGACGGTCGCTTCACCGGCTTCGTCTTCAAGATCCAGGCCAACATGGACCCCAACCATCGCGACCGCATCGCCTTCCTGCGGGTCTGCTCGGGCAAGTACGAGAAGAACATGAAGATGCGCCACGTGCGCATCGGCAAGGACGTCAAGATTGCCGATGCCCTGACCTTCATGGCCTCGGACCGCGCCCAGGTGGAGGAGGCCTGGCCCGGCGACATCATCGGCCTGCACAACCACGGCACCATCCAGATCGGCGATACCTTCACCCAGGGCGAGGACATGCGCTTCACCGGCATCCCGCACTTCGCCCCGGAGCTGTTCAAGCGGGTGCGCCTCAAGGACCCGCTGAAGATGAAGGCGCTGCAGAAGGGCCTCCAGCAGCTCTCCGAGGAGGGCGCCACCCAGGTGTTCATGCCGCTGGACAACAACGACCTGATCCTCGGCGCCGTGGGTACCCTGCAGTTCGATGTGGTCGCCCACCGCCTCAAGGAGGAGTACAAGGTGGAGGCCGTCTACGAGGGAGTGAACGTCAACACCGCCCGCTGGGTCTACTGCGACGACGCCAGGAAGCTCGAGGAGTTCAAGCGCAAGGCCAGCACCAACCTGGCCATGGACGGCGGCGGCTACCTGACCTATATCGCGCCCACCCGGGTCAACCTGCAGATGACCCAGGAGCGCTGGCCGGAGATCCGCTTCCAGCCCACCCGGGAGCATTGAGCTACAAGCGCCGAGCAGGATAGTGCCAAGCCGAGCGGCGCCGGGGATAGCCCGAAGCGGAGGTCCTATGCCAGGGATGGCATCGGTAGCGCCCAGGGATGGGTTTACAGCGCCTCCGCGAAGGGCTGTCGCCGGGAAAGCCGCGATTCAGACTCCCCTGTGAAGCCCCTCTCGTCGCGACCGAAGGCCTATAGCGATGCATCCGCTGATCGACGCCCACTGCCACCTGGACTTCCCCGATTTCGACGCCGACCGCGAGGCGGTGTTCGAGCGGGCCAGGGCGGTGGGCGTTGCGCATTTCGTGGTGCCGGGCACGACGCGCAAGCGCTGGCCCGATGTGCTGGCGCTGGGGAGGCGCGACGACGTCAGCGTCTGCCTGGGGCTGCATCCCTACTTCATGGATGACCACCGTGACGACGATATCTCGGCGCTGGAGAGTGCTCTGGATGAGCGCACGGACGTCGTGGCGATAGGCGAGTGCGGGATCGATGCCCGCTTCGAGCAGACCCTCGACGCCCAGTGGCGGCTGTTCGACGCCCAGCTCAGGGTGGCCAAGGCGAGGGCGCTGCCGGTGGTGATCCACTGCGTGCGGGCCAACGACAAGGTCGCCAGGCGGCTGCGCCAGCTGGCGCTTCCCGCCGGCGGGCTGATCCACGCCTTCGCCGGCTCCCCCGAGCAGGCGCACAGGTTTCTCGATCTGGGCTTCGTCGTCGGCATCGGTGGGGCGGTGACCTTCGAGCGGGCCAGGCGCCTGCAGCGCGCGGTGGCGGCGCTGCCGGATGACGGCTATGTGCTGGAGAGCGACAGCCCCGACATGCCGCTGGCCGGCCACCGGGGCGAGCGCAACGAGCCGGCGCGGGTGGCGGAGGTGTGCCGGGTCGTCGCCGAACTGCGCGCCCAATCCCTCGAGGCGGTAGCGGCGGCGAGCACCGCCACCGCCAGGCGGCTCCTTGGCCTCTGATCAGCTCCTGGCCGCCAGGCTCTCCGGGTCCAGGCGTTCGATGGGATAGGGCAGTTTCAGCTGCTTGAACGCCTGGCCGGCCACGCTCAGGGGACCCAGGTCCTCCTTGGTGCTCAGCACCGCCAGGATCTCCGCCTGGTCATAGGCGTCGAGCTCGGCGGCCAGCACCTCGCCCACGGCCTTGCCGTCGGCGGTCTCCACCGGGCTGCCGAGGGTGGGCAGCTCGCTCCCCTCCAGCTGGGCACGCACCAGCCGCTTCTTCACCTGGCCACGGAAGTGGGCCCGGGCGACCACCTCCTGGCCCGTGTAGCAGCCCTTCTTGAAGCTGATGCCCCCCAGCGCCTCCCAGTTGATCATCTGGGGCAGGTAGGTATCGCCCTGGCTGGCGTCCAGCCAGGCCAGGCCGGCCTGGATGTCGTGCAGCCGCCAGACCGCATTGCCCACCGGCAAGGCATGCTCGGCGAGGCGTCGCCAGGTCGCGATGGCCCTGTCGGCGGGAAGGCAGGCCAGCACGCGAGGACGCGGCCCGGGGTGGGCCAGGACCTGGAGTTCTTCGCTGTCGGCCTGGTGCCACGGCTTGGGGGCGACGACATCGAAGCGTACCTCGGCCAGCGCCGCTGCCTCTCGGCCGATCAGGCCGATCAGCGCCAGGTCGTCGCGTGCCTCCAGCTCCACCTTGTAGAAGGCAGCGAACTTCTTCAGATGGTCGGCCAGGCTCGCCACCAGGCTGCGGTGCATCATCAGCCGGTAGTGTTCCGACGCCACCCGCCACAGCTGGGCATTGGCCAGCATGCGTCCCTTGGGGGTGCAGAAGGCGGTGAGGGGCGCGAAGTCGCCATCGGCCAGGGTCACCTGGGCGCTGGTCTGGCCCTGGAGGAATCGCTCGGCATCGGGGCCCGTCACGTCGAGCACGGCGAGATGCACCAGGGGAGCCATCACGGTGGCTTCCATGGCCCGCCTTGCCGGCTCGGGCGAGGCCAGCGATCCACTCTCGAACTCGACCCGGTCCTCGGCCTCCTGCCGACCCCCCAGGGTGGCGATCCATTCGTTCATTCGGGCGCTCCTGTCATCGGTCTCGCGCGTTCATCATCTACCAGCGTAATGCGGGCAGCGGTGCGACATTGCAACCGCTGCTGCCTTGTCGGGGCCATGTTAGACTCGGTCCTGCTTACATGCGGACAGCTCACCTCACGCCTTCCGGGCCAGGAGTCTTACATGGCGCACCAGTCGCTCAGCTTCAAGGGCGTCGAGAACGCCGACCAGATCAACCGCATCACCACGGCGTTGATGATGCTCGACGGCGTCGACAGTGTCGAGGTCGGGCGTCACGGCGCCGAGGTCGAGGGACAGGTCAGGCGCGAGGCACTGCTCAAGGCGTTGCAGGCCCTCGGGCTGCCCATCGAAGTCAAGTGATCAACACGAGGCAAGGCAATGAAGAAGACCATCGAGGTCATCAGCGAACGCAACAGCATCTATCGCCAGCGGGTGGAGCTCGATGGCTTCGACTACCTCCATGTCGATGTTCCGGAGGCCTACGGCGGCGAGGGCACTGCGCCCGACCCCCACGACTACTTCGACCTCTCCCTGGGCGCCTGCAAGGCGATCACTTCCCAGATGTACGCCCGGCGCAAGAAGTGGCCCCTGGAGGGCGTGAGCGTCAAGGTGAACCGTGACGACAGCGAGGAACGCCAGGGCATCTATCGACTCGAAGTGGTCATGACCTTCCACGGCATCGAGGACCCTGAGCAGCTGGCCCGGCTCGAGGAGATCAGCCACAAGTGCCCGATCCACCGCCTGATGACCGCCTCCACCGTGGAGGTGGCGACGCGGACCACCACCGCCGCCGAGGCCTGATCCCGGCCCGATCGACCCCGGAGACCCCATGAGCAAGCCCTTTCGCCTCGCTTCGAAGTTCCAGCCCGCCGGTGACCAGCCCACGGCCATCGACAGCCTGGTCAAGGGGCTGGAGGCGGGGCTGGCCCACCAGACGCTGCTCGGTGTGACCGGGTCGGGCAAGACCTTCACCATGGCCAACGTGGTGCAGACCCTGCAGCGGCCGACCATCGTCATGGCCCCCAACAAGACGCTGGCGGCCCAGCTCTACGGCGAGTTCAAGGCATTCTTCCCCGACAACGCCATCGAGTACTTCGTCTCCTACTACGACTACTACCAGCCGGAGGCGTACGTCCCCTCGTCGGACACCTTCATCGAGAAGGACGCCTCGATCAACGACCACATCGAGCAGATGCGCCTTTCGGCCACCAAGGCGCTGCTGGAGCGCCGCGATGCGCTGATCGTGGTCTCGGTCTCGGCGATCTACGGCCTGGGCGACCCGGACCAGTACCTGAAGATGCGCCTGCACTTCACCCGCGGCGAGCTGATCGACCAGCGCCGTTTCCTGCGGCGCCTGGCGGAGCTGCAGTACACGCGCAACGACATGGACTTCAAGCGTGGCACCTACCGGGTGCGCGGCGACGTGATCGATATCTACCCGGCCGACTCCGACGAGGAGGCGGTGCGGGTCGAGCTGTTCGACGACGAGATCGATTCGATCCGTCTGTTCGATCCGCTCACCGGCGAAACGCGGGGCGAGGTGCCGCGCATGACCATCTACCCCAAGAGTCACTACGTGACGCCGCGGGAAACGATCATCTCCGCCGCCGAGGCGATCAAGGCCGAGCTGGTCGAGCGCCTGGAATGGCTGCGCAAGAACGACCGGCTGGTGGAGGCGCAGCGCCTCGAACAGCGCACCCTCTACGATCTGGAGATGATGAACGAGCTGGGCTACTGCAACGGCATCGAGAACTACTCGCGCTACCTGTCGGGGCGCAACCCGGGGGAGCCGCCGCCCACCTTCTTCGACTACCTGCCGGCGGATGCGCTGCTGTTCATCGACGAGTCCCACGTCAGCGTTCCCCAGGTGGGAGGCATGTACAAGGGCGATCGCTCGCGCAAGGAGACCCTGGTGGAGTACGGCTTCCGGCTGCCCTCGGCGCTGGACAACCGCCCGATGACCTTCGAGGAGTGGGAGGCGATCTGCCCGCAGACGATCTTCGTCTCCGCCACCCCGGGGCCCTACGAAGCGGAGCATGCCGGTCAGGTGGTGGAGCAGGTGGTGCGCCCCACCGGCCTGCTCGACCCCGAGCTGGAGGTGCGGCCGGCCAGCACTCAGGTGGACGACCTGCTCTCGGAGATCCGCCTGCGCAGCGCGGTGGGCGAGCGGGTGCTGGTGACGACCCTGACCAAGCGCATGGCCGAGGACCTCACCGAGTACCTGGACGAGCACGACGTCCGCGTGCGCTATCTGCATTCGGACATCGACACCGTGGAGCGGGTGGAGATCATCCGCGACCTGCGCCTGGGCAAGTTCGACGTGCTGGTGGGCATCAACCTGCTGCGCGAGGGCCTCGACATCCCCGAGGTGTCGCTGGTGGCGATCCTCGATGCCGACAAGGAGGGGTTCCTGCGCAACGAGCGCTCGCTGATCCAGACCATCGGCCGCGCGGCGCGCAACGCCCACGGCAAGGCCATTCTCTATGGCGACCGGGTCACCGACTCCATGCGCCGCGCCATGGACGAGACCGAGCGGCGTCGCACCAAGCAGATCGCCCACAACGAGGCCCACGGCATCACCCCGACCACCGTGACCCGTTCGGTGGCGGATATCCTGGAGGCCGCCCAGGCCCCCGGGAAGAAGGGCAAGGGGCGCAAGGCGGAGCGCAGGGTGGCCGAGCGCGAGGCCCTCTACGACCCCGCCGAACTGTCCCCCGGCGAGCTGCTCAAGGAGATATCGCGGGTCGAGGACGGGATGCACGAGGCGGCGCAGAACCTGGAGTTCGAGGAGGCGGCACGCCTTCGCGACCGGCTGCACGAGCTGAAGGAGCGCCAGCTGCTGCTGGGCACGGCCTGATTCCTCGCCGCCGTCTCACGGGTCGGGGCAAGGCTATTTATACCGTTATCTTCCTGGCGCCCTCGGCGAAACCGCCACCCTTTGGTGGTAGAACGCTGCCGGCAGGGCAGGGGGTGAGGTATAATCCGCCCCCGTTCGAGCCCGTCACGCCGGCCATGCCGCCGGCCCGCGAGCGGGCAAGCCGACAACGCCAAGGAGTCCCTTGCTGATGACCGTGATTCGCCAGGACGATCTGATCCAGAGCGTCGCCGATGCCCTGCAGTACATCTCCTACTACCACCCGAAGGACTTCATCGACGCCATGGCGGCGGCCTACGAGCGTGAGGAGAATCCCGCCGCCAAGGACGCCATCGCCCAGATCCTGATCAACTCGCGCATGTGCGCCCTGGGTCACCGCCCGATCTGCCAGGACACCGGCATCGTCACCGTCTTCGTGCATGTGGGCATGAACGTGCGCTGGGACGCCGAGATGAGCCTCGACGACATGATCAACGAGGGCGTGCGTCGCGCCTACCGGCTGCCCGACAACGTGCTGCGCGCCTCGGTGCTGGCCGACCCGGACGGCGCCCGCAAGAACACCGGCGACAACACCCCGGCGATCATCCACCACAAGATCGTCCCCGGCGACAACGTCGAGGTGCACGTGGCGGCCAAGGGCGGCGGCAGCGAGGCGAAGTCCAAGTTCGCCATGCTCAATCCCTCCGACAGCGTGGTCGACTGGGTGATGGAGCAGCTGCCCAGGATGGGGGCCGGCTGGTGCCCGCCCGGCATGCTGGGTATCGGCATCGGCGGCACCGCCGAGAAGGCCATGGAGATCGCCAAGGAGGCGCTGCTCGATCCCATCGACATCCAGGAGCTGCAGGCGCGTGGTCCCGCCAATCGCGCCGAGGAACTGCGCCTGGAGCTGTTCGACAAGGTCAACCGCAGCGGCATCGGCGCCCAGGGGCTGGGCGGCCTGACCACGGTGCTCGACATCAAGGTCAAGGACTACCCGACCCATGCGGCCAACAAGCCGGTGGCGATCATCCCCAACTGCGCCGCCACCCGCCATGCCCACTTCACCCTGGACGGCAGCGGTCCAGCGGCCCTGCCGGCGCCGAAGCTCGAGGACTGGCCGGAGATCACCCGCGAGGCGGGCGACAACGTCAGGCGCGTCGACCTCGACAGCGTGACGCCGGAGGAGGTGCGGACCTGGCAGCCCGGCGACACCCTGCTGCTCAACGGCAAGCTGCTGACCGGCCGTGATGCCGCCCACAAGCGCATGGTCGACATGATCGCCAGGGGCGAGCCGCTGCCCGTGGACATGAAGGGGCGCTTCATCTACTACGTGGGCCCGGTAGACCCGGTGGGCGACGAGGTGGTCGGCCCGGCCGGCCCCACCACCGCCACCCGCATGGACAAGTTCACCCGCACCATGCTGGAGGAGACCGGCCTGCTGGGCATGGTCGGCAAGGCCGAGCGCGGCCCGGCCGCCATCGAGGCGATCCGCGACAACCAGGCGGTCTACCTGATGGCCGTGGGCGGCTCTGCCTACCTGGTCGCCCAGGCGATCAAGAAGTCCCGGGTGGTGGGCTTCGAGGACCTGGGCATGGAGGCCATCTACGAGTTCGAGGTGGAGGACATGCCGGTCACCGTGGCGGTGGACAGCCAGGGCACCTCGGTGCACCAGACCGGTCCCGCCAAGTGGAAGGAGATCATCGCCGAGCGCGCCTGATCGCGTTCCTCGCCGAAACGCGCGACCCCGCCACCTGGCGGGGTCGCGCGTTTCGGGGGTATGCTGTAGCCCACTGTTTTCGTGGGGCGAGTTTTTCCCGATACCGATGGCCGTCGATGGAGCCGGCGGCCGGTGACAGATGGAGTGCGCATGGCCTCGTGGCTGATCGGTTGGGCGATTTTCCTGTTGCACCTGCTGGGCATCCTCTCGGCGGTACTGGCCCTGATGTCGAGCCGCACCTCCCAGGGTGCCATCGCCTGGATCCTCTCCCTGATCACGCTGCCCTACCTGGCCGTGCCCGCCTACTGGATCTTCGGCCGGCCGCGCTTCTACGGCTATGTCTCGGCACGCGGCGAGCGCGACAGCGTGCTGCGCCGGGTGCTGGCACGCTATCGGGAAAGGGTGGAACCCTTCGTCGCCGAGGCGAGGGATCCCGATATCCGGGCGGTGGAACAGCTGGCCATGATGCCACTGACCAGCGGTAACCGCGCGGAGCTGCTGATCGACGGCGAGGCCACCTTCGACAGCCTCTTCGACGGCATCGAGCGGGCCGAGGAGTACATCCTCATCCAGTTCTTCATCGTGCGCAACGATGCCCTGGGCGTCGAGCTCAAGCACCACCTCCAGCGGGCCGCCGAACGCGGCGTGCGGGTCTATTTCCTGTATGACGAGATCGGCAGCCACAAGCTCAACGAGGGCTACCTGCGCGACCTCGCCGCCTATGGCGTCGAAGTGAGCGCCTTCCGCTCCTCCCGCGGGTTTCGCCATCGCTTCCAGCTCAACTTCCGCAACCATCGCAAGGTGCTGGTGACCGATGGCAGGGAGGGCTGGCTGGGTGGCTTCAACGTCGGCGTGGAATACCTGGGGCTGGGGCGGCATGGCCCCTGGCGGGATACCCACCTCAAGCTCGTCGGTCCCGCCGTGCTGGGCCTGCAGGAGGCATTCTGGGAAGACTGGCACTGGGCCACCGGCGAGGTGATCAACCTGGCCTGGACCCCACGGGAAACCTGCGAGGCGTGCCAGGACGTGGTGATCGTGCCCTCGGGGCCCGCGGATCGCCAGGAGACCGCCAGCCTGCTGGTGCAGCACGCCATCCACAGCGCCCATGAGCGCTTCTGGGTGACCAGTCCCTACTTCGTGCCCGACCAGGGGGTCCAGGACGCCCTGCGTCTGGCCGCGATGCGCGGGGTCGACGTGCGCATCATGATGCCCGAGCGGCCGGATCACCTGCTGGTGTTCCTCTCGGCGTTCTCCTTCCTGCCGGACATGCTGCGGGCCGGGGTCAGGGTATATCGCTACCAGCCGGGCTTCCTGCACCAGAAGGTGATGCTGATCGACGATAGCGCCGCCAGCGTGGGAACCGTCAACCTCGACAATCGCTCCTTCCGGCTCAACTTCGAGATCACGGCCTTCGTGCCGGACCGGCGCTTCGCCGCCGAGGTGCGGCTGATGCTGGAGCGGGATTTCGCCGATTGCCGGCGAATCACCCGCGACGAGCTGGTCGCACGGCCGCTGTGGCGCAGGATCGTCTCGCGGGCCGCCTACCTCCTGTCGCCGATCCAGTGATACATTACCGCCTGCGATGGCCCGCAGGATGCGGCCGGTATTACACCAGTGATCGGGAGCCCCGGTGAACCTCGAGACTAAATGGCTGGAAGACTTCGTTGCCCTGGCCAACACCCGCAGCTTTTCCGCCTCGGCGCGGCAGCGCCATGTCACCCAGCCGGCCTTCAGCCGCCGCATCCGCGCCCTGGAGCAGGCCGTCGGGGTGACCCTGGTGGATCGTTCCACCACGCCGGTGGACCTCACCTCCGAGGGGCAGCTGTTCCTGGTCACCGCCCGTAACCTGGTCGAGCAGCTCAACGAGAGCCTGGGCCACCTGCGGGGGCTCTCCATGGCCAACGAGGCGCTGGATATCGTGGCCGCCCACTCCCTGGCGCTGAGCTTCTACCCGCAGTGGATCTCGCGCCTGCAGCAGGGACTGGGCGAGCTCCCCACCCGGCTGGTGGCGATGAACGTCGGCGAGGCGATCCATGTGCTGCGCGAGGGCAACTGCGACCTGATGCTGGCCTACTACGACCCCTATGCCAGCATGCAGCTCGATGCGGAGGTGTTCCCCTCCTTCTCCATCGGCCAGGTGAAGATGGTGCCGGTATGCCTGCCCGACGAGGCCGGCAAGCCGCGCTTCCCGCTGGAGGGGCACGACCCCATTCCCTATCTCTCCTACACCCAGGGAGCCTTCCTCGGTCGCAGCGTGCGCATGCTGCTGAAGAACGACCCGCTGCGCATGCGTCTGCGCACCGTCTACGAGACGGCCATGGCGGAGGGGCTCAAGGGCATGGTGATGCAGGGGTTGGGCATGGCCTGGATCCCCGACTTCTGCATTCGCGAGGAACTGACCAGCGGCCGGCTGGTGCGCGCCGGCGGGGAGCAGTGGGACGTGCCGCTGGAGATCCGTCTCTATCGCTGTTCGCTGGTGCACAAGCCCGGCGTCGAGAAGCTGTGGCGGCAGATGCAGAAATTGCCGCGCGACTTCCTCCAGGCGTGAAAGAGGTGCGATTGCCTGCTGCGCTCGTGGCGGAAATCTCGTCCTTTTCCCCGAACTAGGCTCCGAGGTCGGCGGGAAGGCCCAGGAAGTTCTGGATGATGAAGAAGTGGTCCTCGAACAGGCTTTCCGGTTCGAGGTCGGCCAGGGCGACCCAGCGGGCATGGTCGCCGCCCTTGACCGGCTTGAGTTGTGGCAGCTGCTGCTCGGGGCGCAGGGCGAAGTAGAAGGCCTCGGCCAGGGTGCGGCCGCGCCAGCTGCGGTGGGGCTCGTCGAACAGCCGCTGGCCGCGCAGCGAGCCCTTCAGCACCGCTTCGGGCACCTTCAGGCGCACGCGCTCGCGCAACTCGCGCAGGCAGGCGTCGAGCAACCGCTCGTGGGGGTTGATGAAGCCGCCGGGCAGGGCGAAGAGCCCCTTGCCGGGGGCGGCGGTCCGGCGCACCAGCAGCACGTGGCCCGACTGCACCACCACGGCGTTGACGGTGACGAAGATCGGCGGGTAGGGGGCCTGGGCCCAGGCGCTGCGGTACTGCTCGAGCAGCTGCTGCTCCTCGATCAACTGCCGGTAGCTGGCCTGCGAGCAGAAGTGGCGAACCTCCTCGAGCACGCCGGGGGGGAGGTCGTGGGCGGCGCCGGTGCTCAGGTAGTCCTCCGCGGAGGAGGCCGAACGGAACAGGCGCTCGCGGATCTGGCTGGCCGAGATGCCCTCGACCAGCGGCACGCTCACCGACTCCCACTGGGGGAACAGCGAGAGGTAGTAGCTCGACTGGCCGCGGCTGGCCCCGATCAGGCCGATGCGCGGCAGGCGGGCATGGTCGTGGCTGGCGATGTCGCGGACCTTGCGCTGCACGTCCCGCACCCAGACGTCGTTGTTGTAGAGCGCATCCAGCAGCGGCACGATCTCCAGCCGGGCGTTCTCCTCCTCGTCGAAGGCGCTGCGCAGCATGCGCTGGCGCTCCTCGAAGCGCCATGGGTTGCGCAGCGAGCGGGCCTGCCAGGCCGAGCCCGCCAGCACGATGACCTGGCGCGCTCGCTTGAGTGCCTCGTGGATCACCGCCAGGTGGCCGAGGTGAGGCGGCTGAAAGCGTCCGATGAAGACCAGACAGTCGAAGTCGCAGGCGGGCAATTCGGTGTCCGGTCGTGCGGTCATGGGAGGTCCTTGCAGCTGGGAGTGCGCGACCCATTATGGTCAGCGCCGGGGGCGGGTGCAATGCGCCCGGGTGGCAGCACACCCGGTTACATTCGCGTATGCTGAAGGGCACGACAGGAAAGCGTGGGGGCGTTGTGCTCGAGTCTACCGTGATCAGGGTGCGGGTGGTGTTCTGGTGGAACGTGACCCACCGGGCCATCCGGCTGTGGCTGGAACGCAACGCCTTCAGTTACGCCGGGTCGCTGGCCTTCTATACGCTCTTCTCGCTGGCCCCCACGGTGATCATCGCGGTGACGGTGATCGGCGTGGTGCTCGGCGAGGAGGCCGCCCAGGGGCAGATCGTCGCCCGGTTGCAGGCCACCATGGGCGAGGAGGCCGCCCGGGCCATCGAGCAGGCGGTCGCCCAGTCGCGTATCGAGGAGTCGGGCCTGCTGCCGACCCTGCTGGGTGCCGGGGCCCTGCTGGTCGGGGCCACCACGGTGTTCGCCCAGATGCAGTTCTCCCTCAACACCATCTGGGGTGTCACTGCCCGGCCGAGCAGCAACAGCCTGCTGGTCTTCCTCAAGAATCGGGTGCTGTCGCTGACCGTGGTGCTGTCGATCGGCTTCATCTTGCTGGTCTCGCTGGTGTTCGGCGTCCTGATCCGCGCCATGCTCCAGGCCGCCGACGACCTGCTGCCGTTCGTCGGCCTGCTGACCACCGGTGCCGAGTTCCTGGTCTCCCTGGCGGTGATCGCGACCCTCTTCGCCACCATCTTCAAGGTGCTGCCCGACGTGGTACTGCGCTGGCAGGAGGTGCTGGTCGGTGCCGTGGTCACTGCCCTGCTGTTCGCCGTCGGCCGCTCGGCCATCGCCATCTACCTGGCCCACACCGCCACGGCCTCCACCTACGGTGCCGCCGGCTCGGTGGTGATGATCCTGCTGTGGGTCTACTACAGCTCGCTGATCCTGCTCTTTGGCGCGGCCTTCACGCGCTGCCACCTGGAAGCCAGGGGCAGGGCGATCGTGCCCCGCAATACCGCGGTTCTCGTCAAGCGGGAGCTGGTGGATACCTGAGCAGGGTGCCCGGCACGAGGCCGGCGAGTGCCGGCCCCGTGCACGCCGATCAGCCGCGGCCGAAGCGCTCCCGGGCCAGGTCGTCGGCCACCCGGGCGGGGCTGCGTTGCTCGCGGTTGGCCCGGGCGAAGATCTCGTCCAGGGTGTCGCCGATTCGCTCGATATGGGCCATGACGTCCTCCCGCCGGTAGGCGTCACCCCGGCGCTGCCAGGCGATCTCGATCACGCCGCCGGCATTGGCCACGTAGTCCGGGGTATAGAGGATGCCGCGCTCCATCAGCCGATCGGCGATGCCGGGACTCGCCAGCTGGTTGTTGGCGGCACCGCAGACCACCCTCGCCCGCAGCCGTTCGACCACATCGGCCGTGAGGGCGGCTCCCATGGCGCAGGGGGCGAAGAGATCCACCTCGGCGTCGAAGATCGCCTCGGGAGCCACGGCTTCGGCGCCCAGCGTCTCTGCCAGGTGGGCGAGGGCCTGGCGGTCGACGTCGGTGAGCACCAGTTCGGCGCCGGCATCCTTGAGATGGCGGGCCAGGTGCGCGCCCACATGACCCACGCCCTGGACGGCCACCCGCAATCCGGCGAGGTCATCCCGGCCCAGGCCGTGGCGCACGGCGCTCTTCAGTGCGCAGAACACCCCCCAGGCGGTGAAGGGGGAGGGATCCCCGGATTCCCCGCCGTGATGGCGGAGCCCGCCCACGTGATCGGTGACCTCGGCGATGACCTGCATGTCCGCCTCGCTGGAGCCGGAGTCCTCGGCGGTGATGTAGGCACCGCCCAGGGAGTCCACCAGGCGCCCCATGGCGCGCAGCAGCGCCGGGGTCTTGTCGCTGCGCGGGTCGGCGATGATCACCGCCTTGCCGCCGCCCAGGGGCAGGTCGGCCAGGGCCGACTTGTAGGACATGCCGCGGGAGAGGCGCAGCACGTCGGTGAGGGCCTCGGCGTCGCTGGCATAGGGGAAGATGCGCAGGCCGCCCAGGGCGGGGCCGCGGTGGGTATCGTGGATGGCAATGATGGCGCGCAGGCCGCTCGCCTCGTCGCTGCCGAAGACGACCTGCCGGTGATGGTCGAACTCGGGGTGTTCGAAGACCGTCATGATGGACACTCCCTCGTGAGGATGATCGTTGTGGTTGTGGTTGCCCGGGTAGGGCGATGCCCTGCGACATGCGGCTTGTGGCCGTGAATCGTCCAGGGTCACTCATCAGACTAATGCATCGCGGTGACAGCGGGAAGCCCGGGGAAGGCTGGTCCGGGGGGCCGTCGTGCTGGTAGAAAGAGAGGCGAGCGCGACTCCCCCCGGAACAGGAGATGGACATGGACAAGTGCTGCGTGAAGGCCCTGGTGGTGGGCAAGGTGCAGGGCGTCTGGTATCGCCGGGCGGCCCAGGAGCAGGCCCTGCGACATGGCGTCACCGGTCATGCGCGGAACCTTCCCGATGGCCGCGTGGAAGTGCTGATGTGCGGTGACCGCGAGGCGATCAAGGCGCTCAGCGAGTGGCTGTGGAAGGGGCCGCCCAATGCCCGGGTGACCCATGTGGAACTCGAGGTGATCGAGACCCATGACCCCGACACCTTCACGACCCTCTAGGAGCCTGTCTGATTTGACCGATCGTCACGAGAGATTCGGATTTCGAGACAAGTTTATCGATCTGATGAGGCGAATAGCCCGCTATTTAACGAATCAGATCGAATGAAATTGGCCGAAAGACCGGATCTCGCAGTAGATCAGCGTTA
>NZ_JBMHFZ010000050.1:0-1717 GCF_049166755.1 Halomonas terrestris
CCCGCCTCATTCACGAGTGCGCTGATGGGCCAGCCTGAAGCTTCCAACCGGCAGCATCGCTCATCAGGATCCACATCGCTGGCGGAAGAGCCTGCTGGGTAATGCCTGAATGCTGCTTTGTTGCCGATTTTCTATAGCTTTCAGTTATCAATACCGACCTTCAAGGCAGCCGTGATCGCCGACCGCCGCTGCGGTCGCTCGACTCTGGTGCTGCGGTGGTCGCGCTGGAGCGTCAGCTCAGCGCGGTCAGCTTCGGCAGCCCCTTCAGCAACGTCGGCCACCACTTGTCGGCGGCGGCGCCGAGGTGAACGGTGATGCGTCGGGCGTGGTGCGAGAGCGTGGCCGCGACCTTGAGCACCTGCTCGCGCAGCCGGCACAGGCTCCAGCCTTGCCGGGTCTGCCGCTCCAGCAGGCAGCGCAGGCCATGCAGGACCTGATAGGCATAGAGGCTCAGCAGCAGGCTCACCTCGTTACGGGCCATCACGTCCTGAACGGAGGAAGCGCCGCGATCGGTCGACGAGAGGTGCACGTCGAGCGCCGACTTCACCTCGCCCATGTGCGCCTCGGCGCTGCCGCGCTTGCGGTAGAGCGCCAGGACCTTCTCGGGCGGCCAGTCGAACTTGCCGAGGTTGGTGACCAGGAAGAAGGCATGCAGCAGCAGATCATCGGGGCGTTCCTGGACCACCAGCACTACGCGCCGTGGCGTCGGCCAGGTGCCGGCTTGGTACTCAAGGTCGTGGCACCATTCCCGAGGCTGCTCGGGCGGGCGGCCTCGGGGCCGCTTCAGGTATGGCGCCGCCAGTTTCTGCAGGCCCTTGTGGCTGCGCAGCCGCCCCAGGTACTCGATGCCGCGCGCTTCCAGGGCCTCCAGCGTGTTGGTGTCGGTGAAACCGGCATCGATGCGCACCCGCACGTGAGCCCCGGTGCTCTCGTTGAGGCGGCGCACCAGATGGGGAATCCAGGTATCGGCATTTTCGGCCGGGCCGGCGTTGCCCTCGCGCAGCAGGCCGCCCACCATGTCGCCGGTTTCGGCCAGCGAGGCGACCAGCGGTGAATAGATCCGCGCGCCGTACAGGCCATGATAGGCCGAGCCGCCCTGGTGGCCGTGGACCTCGATCGGCAGGCCGTCGATGTCCAGCGTCAGCTGCTTGGGGCGCTCGCCGTTCTTCAGCGCGGTCAGGCGCCAGATCACCAGTCGCAGCAGGCCTTCGTGCACGGCATCGATGTTGTCGCAGCGCCCGAGGCAGGTCAGCAGCCGCGACAGCGTGGCTTGAGAGGGCCGGTCCTGGGCCAGGGGCGTTGTCCCGCGCGCATCGCTGCAGGCCAGCTGCCAGAGCGGATCACGGCGCAGCGTGTCGGTATCGCTGAGATCGAACCACCCCATCGCCCGTTGCAGCACCAGAGTGCGCAGCTGGCTGGCCAACGAGTGGCGGATGCGCAGCGGGTGGCGTTGGTCGACCAGATTGTCCTCGAGCGCCTCGATCACGCCGCTGTTGTCGAGGGCTTCACGCAGCAGCAGCGCGCCGCTGTCGCTGGTGGTGCGCTGGCCGCTCAGCTCGACACGGACAGAGCCGTTGCAGGAGGGCGTCCAGGTGGATAGGCTTTCACCCATGGCGAGTGGTCCTCTTGAATCGTGTTCTGGCAGGAACATCCTGATTCTACAGGAGAAAACCACTCGCCATCTTCGTTTTCAGGTCGGCCTCATGAATAAGCCGGG
>NZ_JBMHFZ010000051.1:0-1614 GCF_049166755.1 Halomonas terrestris
GATGCCGAACCACACCAGGTCGTAGCCCAGCCCCGCCACCACCGGGAAGAACACCGGCACCGTGAGCAGCAGCATCGACATGCTCTCGAACACGCAGCCCAGCACCACGTAGATGGCGATGATCACCAGGATCACCACGAAGGGCGCCACGTTCAGCCCGTTGACCAGCGCCAGCAGGTCGCCCGGCAGCCCGGCCCGGTTGACGAAGTTGGCGAAGATCAGCGCCGTCAGCACCACCGCGAACAGCATCGCCGTGGTCCGCACCGTGTCCATCAGCACCGCCATCAGCACCCGCGGATTCAGCGCGCGGCGCATCAGGGCGATCAGGAAGGCGCCCATGGCGCCGATGCCGGCCGCCTCGGTGGGCGTGAACACCCCCAGGTAGATGCCGCCGATCACCAGCACGAACAGCGCCAGGGTGCTGCCCACGCTCTTCAGCGCGGCCAGGCGCTCGGCCCAGGGCACCCGCTCCGCCGCCGGGCCCGCCGCGGGGTCGCGCCACAGCACCCACTTCACCGCCCCCAGGTAGAGGAAGATCCCCAGGATGCCGGGAATGAAGCCCGCCGCGAACAGCTCGCGGATGCTGGTCTCGGTGAGGATGCCGTAGATCACCAGCATCACGCTGGGCGGGATCAGGATGCCCAGGGTGCCGCCGGCGGCGATCGACGCCGAGGCCAGCGAGTCCTTGTAGCCGTACTTGCGCATCTGCGGCATGGCCACCCGGCCCATGGTGGCGCAGGTGGCGAGGCTCGAGCCGCAGATGGCGCTGAAGCCGCCGCAGGCGACGATGGTGGCCATCGCCTGGCCGCCCTTGCGGTGCCCCAGGAAGCCGTTGGAGGCCCGGAACAGCGCATCCGACAGCCCGGCATGGGAGACGAAGTTGCCCATCAGGATGAACAGCGGGATCACCGACAGCCCGTAGTCCATGGCGGTGTCCACCACCCGCCGCGCGGCCATCGCCTCGGCGGCGTTCCAGTTGCCGGTCAGGTAGTAGAAGCCCACGAAACCCACGATGCCCATGGCAAACGCCAGCGGCACCCGCAGGAACACCAGGACCAGCAGCGCGGCGAAGCCGTAGAGTGCCTCAGTCATGGGTCCCTCCCCGTTCTGCAGAGGGACTCAGCGGGCCGCCCTGCTTGACCACCTTGAGCCCCTCCAGCAGGTAGAGCACCGCCCGCGCCAGGGTCAGCAGCGCGGAGAGCGCCAGCATGATCGCGATCAGCCCGATCAGGTAGCCGTACGGAATGCGCAGGAACTCGGTCACGTCGCCCCAGTCGAAGGCGCGCTCGGCCAGCGCCCAGACACGCTGCGCCATCACCCACAGCGCCGCCGTCACCAGCAGGTTGACCAGCACCTCCCGCACCCAGATCAGCCGGGCGGGAAAGATCGCGTCGAGCAGGTCCACGCTGATGTGCTCCTGGCGCCAGCACACCACCGGCAGCGACAGGAACACCAGCGCCGCCAGCATCAGCTGGGTCAGCTCCACGGCGCCGAGGATCGGGGCGTTGAAGAAGTAGCGGCCGGTCACGTCGGCCGTGGTCAGCAGCATCATGCCGAAGAGGGTGGCACCCGCCACCCCCTCCAGCATCAGCTGCAGACCCCGGCCGACGCGCG
>NZ_JBMHFZ010000052.1:0-1558 GCF_049166755.1 Halomonas terrestris
TGCTGGAGGTATCACGAGTGCGAATGCTGACATGAGTAACGACAAGGGGAGTGAAAAACTCCCCCGCCGGAAGACCAAGGGTTTCTGTTCGACGCTAATCGGAGCAGAGTGAGTCGGCCCCTAAGGCGAGGCCGAAAGGCGTAGTCGATGGGAAACGGGTCAATATTCCCGTACCTCACAGGATTGCGATGGGGGGACGAAGAAGGCTAGGTGAGCCAGGCGTTGGTAGTCCTGGTGAAAGTCAGTAGGCTGAGGGGTCAGGCAAATCCGGTCCCTCAAGGCCGAGAGACGAGACGAACAGACCACGGTCTGGAAGTCATCGATGCCACGCTTCCAGGAAAAGCCTCTAAGCTTCAGATTCTGTGGGACCGTACCCCAAACCGACACAGGTGGTCAGGTAGAGAATACCCAGGCGCTTGAGAGAACTCGGGTGAAGGAACTAGGCAAAATGGTGCCGTAACTTCGGGAGAAGGCACGCCGCCGTTACGTGAAGGCCCTCGCGGCCGGAGCGGAAGGCGGTCGAAGATACCAGGTGGCTGCAACTGTTTATTAAAAACACAGCACTCTGCAAACGCGCAAGCGGACGTATAGGGTGTGACGCCTGCCCGGTGCCGGAAGGTTAATTGATGGTGTTAGCGCAAGCGAAGCTCCTGATCGAAGCCCCGGTAAACGGCGGCCGTAACTATAACGGTCCTAAGGTAGCGAAATTCCTTGTCGGGTAAGTTCCGACCTGCACGAATGGCGTAATGATGGCCACGCTGTCTCCACCCGAGACTCAGTGAAATTGAAATCGCAGTGAAGATGCTGTGTACCCGCGGCTAGACGGAAAGACCCCGTGAACCTTTACTACAGCTTCACACTGGATGCTGATGTTGCTTGTGTAGGATAGCTGGGAGGCTTGGAAACCCGGACGCCAGTTCGGGTGGAGCCGACCTTGAAATACCAGCCTGGCATCATTGGCGTTCTAACTCAGGTCCGTGATCCGGATCGAGGACAGTGTGTGGTGGGTAGTTTGACTGGGGCGGTCTCCTCCCAAAGCGTAACGGAGGAGCACGAAGGTACCCTCAGCACGGTTGGAAATCGTGCACTGAGTGCAAGAGCATAAGGGTGCTTGACTGCGAGACAGACACGTCGAGCAGGTACGAAAGTAGGTTCTAGTGATCCGGTGGTTCTGTATGGAAGGGCCATCGCTCAACGGATAAAAGGTACTCCGGGGATAACAGGCTGATACCGCCCAAGAGTTCACATCGACGGCGGTGTTTGGCACCTCGATGTCGGCTCATCACATCCTGGGGCTGAAGTCGGTCCCAAGGGTATGGCTGTTCGCCATTTAAAGTGGTACGCGAGCTGGGTTTAGAACGTCGTGAGACAGTTCGGTCCCTATCTGCCGTGGGCGTTGGAAGTTTGAGAAGAGCTGCTCCTAGTACGAGAGGACCGGAGTGGACGCACCTCTGGTGTTCCGGTTGTCACGCCAGTGGCATTGCCGGGTAGCTATGTGCGGACGGGATAACCGCTGAAGGCATCTAAGCGGGAAGCCCCCTTCAAGATGAGACTTCCC
>NZ_JBMHFZ010000053.1:0-1437 GCF_049166755.1 Halomonas terrestris
ATCGTCGCCACCATCCAGCGCGACCAGAACGCCATCATCCGCAACGACGAGGCCCAGGCGCTGATCATCCAGGGGGTGGCCGGCTCCGGCAAGACCTCCATCGCCCTGCACCGCATCGCCTACCTGCTCTACCGCTTCAAGGAGAGCTTGCGCTCCGAGGACATCCTGATCATCTCGCCCAACCGGGTGTTCTCCGCCTACATCGCCAACGTGCTGCCGGAGCTCGGCGAGGAGACGGTCAACCAGGTCGGCATGGAGGAGCTGGCCGACGAGCTGCTCGAGGGCCAGTATCGCTTCGAGAGCTTCTTCGAGCAGACCACGGCGCTGCTGGAAAAGGACGACGAGGCGATGAAGGCGCGGCTGCGCTACAAGGCCTCGCCGGAGTTCCTGACCGAACTCGACCGCTACGCGGGCCACGTGGAGGCCAACCGCTTCGCCGCCGAGGACCTGTGGATCGCCCGGCGGCTGGTGCCCGCCTGGCTGCTCGAGGAGGTGTTCCGCAAGCATCGCCACCTGCCCACCAACGAACGGCTCAGGCAGGTGAGCTGGGAGATCGAGCGCAAGATCGGCAACCAGTACAACTACGACCTGGAGCCGGACGAGCGCAAGCAGCTCAAGGCGGCTCTCAAGACGATGCTCCGGCAGACCACCCTGCGCGAGACCTACAAGGGTTTCTACCACTGGCTGGGACGGCCCGAGCTGTTCAGGACCGCCTCGCGGGGGCGACTCGAGTACGCCGATGTCTTCCCGCTGATCTACCTGAAGATGCGCCTGGAGGGGGTGCGCTCGCGCTGGCGCGACGTCAAGCACCTGCTGATCGACGAGATGCAGGACTACACCCCGGTGCAGTACGCGGTGATCGGCCGGCTCTTCTCGTGCAAGAAGACCATCCTCGGCGACGCCTTCCAGTCGGTGAACCCCTACAGCGCCTCCAGGGCCGAGGAGATCCGCCGGGTGCTGCGCCGGTCCTCCTGCGTGACCCTCAACAAGAGCTACCGTTCGAGCCTTCAGATCACCCGCTTCGCCCAGCGTATCGCGCCCAACCCCGAGCTGGAGGCGATCGAGCGCCACGGCGAGGAGCCGCAGGTGATCAAGGCCCGCACCCGCAAGGAGGAGATTGCGACCATCGGCGAGCTGGCTCGTGACTTCACGGATTCCGAGCACCACACGCTCGGCATCATCTGCAAGACCCAGAAGCAGGCGACGAAGGTCTTCGAGGCCCTGGAGAGCGGCGAGCACGGTGAGTTCGAGCGGCTGCAGCTGCTCGGCGAGAAGAGCACCGCCTTCGGCCGGGGCATCGTCGTCTGCACCGCCCACATGGCCAAGGGCCTGGAGTTCGACCGGGTCATCGTCCCCGAGGTCACGGCGAAGCACTACGCCACCGACATGGAGCGCAACCTGCTCTACGTGGCCTGCACCCGGGCCATGCACCGCCTG
>NZ_JBMHFZ010000054.1:0-1403 GCF_049166755.1 Halomonas terrestris
GTGTTGGTGCCGCCATGGGCGTTCATGTGATCGCCCCGGGTCAGGATGACATGATCGCCGGGTTCGGCAATGCCCTTTTCCACCAGCAATGCCAGGGCGCGGTCATTGACCTCGGTGGGCGCCATCTCGCTGGTGTCGAAGGGCAGCGAGACCACCCCCCGGTAGAGCGCCATGCGCCGCTGGGCGATGGGGCTGTGGCCCAGCCCGACGATGGGCAGCCCGGAGCGGATCCGCGAGGCGATCAGCGGCGTGTAGCCGGAGGCGGTCATGCAGGCGATGGCGGCCACCCCGGCGAGGTGGTTGGCGGCGTACATCGCCGACAGCGCGATGGTCTCGTCGATCTGCGAGAAGCCCTCGTGGATGCGGTGCCCCGACTCCTGGGCGATGCGCTCGCGCTCGGCCCCCAGGCAGACCCGGTCCATGGCCTCGATGGTCTCCACCGGGAAGTCGCCGGCGGCGGTCTCGGCCGAGAGCATCACCGCGTCGGTGCCGTCGAGCACGGCATTGGCCACGTCGAACACCTCGGCCCGGGTGGGCAGGGGCGAGGCGATCATCGACTCCATCATCTGGGTGGCGGTGATCACCGCGCGGTTGAGCTGCCGGGCACGCTTGATGATACGCTTCTGCATGCCGATCAGCTTGGCGTCGCCGATCTCCACGCCGAGGTCGCCGCGGGCCACCATCACCGCCTCGCTGGCCCGGATGATGCCGTCCAGCGTCGCCTCATCGGCCACCGCCTCGGCGCGCTCCAGCTTGGCCACCAGGCCGATCTCGGCGCCCGCCTCGCCGAGCAGCTCCCGGGCCTCGGCCATGTCGGCGGCGCTGCGCGGGAAGGACACCGCCAGGTAGTCGACGCCGATCGCCACCGCGGTGGCCAGGTCCGCCCGGTCCTTGTCGGTGAGCGCCGGGGCCGAGAGGCCGCCGCCCTGCTTGTTGATGCCCTTGTTGTCGGAGAGCCGGCCGCCCACCACCACGCTGGTGTGGATCAGGTGGTCGGCGACCCGGTTGACGTCGAGCACCAGGCGGCCGTCGTCGAGCAGCAGGCGGTCGCCGGGGGCGACGTCGTCGGCCAGGGTCTTGTAGTCGCAGCCGACCCGGGTGGCGTCGCCGGCGTCGCCGTCCAGCGCCATGTCGAGGATGAAGGACTGGCCCTCCTCGAGGTCCACGGGGCCGTCGCGGAAGCGGGCGATGCGGATCTTGGGCCCCTGGAGGTCGGCCAGGGCGGCGACGCTGCGGCCCAGGCGGGCGGCGATCTCGCGCACCCGCTCGAGGCGGCGGCGGTGGTCGTCGGCACTGCCGTGGGAGAAGTTGAGGCGCACCACGTCGACACCGGCGGCGATCATCGCCTCCAGCACGCCGTCCCGGTCGCTGGCCGGGCCCAGGGTGGCGACGATCTTGGTGCG
>NZ_JBMHFZ010000055.1:0-1337 GCF_049166755.1 Halomonas terrestris
GACCCTGAGGGATCCCCAGGAAATGAATAGCTAAATCAGTACATTAGGATTGAAAAAAGTCTGCATGGGCAGGCATGTTGTTAATCGCCAAAGAAACAATATGCCGAGGTGCCCATGCAGACGCTCCGATTCTTGCACAAGATCCTGGCCGATTCAGCCCCCGTGGTGAATGCTCTACGCCTGAAGTCCTTGCTGGCCGCGGTGCAGGCGCTGATCGACGGGCAGCGCCTGGGCCTGACGGCCCTGGGGCGCCATCTGCCCGGTGACACGGCGCCCAAGCATGCCATCAAGCGCATGGATCGGCTGCTCGGGAACCCTCACCTGCAGCAGGAGCGTCCGCTGTTCTATTGGCTGGTGACGCCGCTTCTCGTCGGCAATACCCCGCATCCGCGCATCCTAGTAGACTGGTCACCGATCGATGATCGGGGGCAACACTTTGTACTGCGCGCGGCGATTCCTTTCGCGGGCCGCTCCTTCCCCATCTATGAGAAGGTCCATCACAAGGATGCCTGCCCGGTCTGTCAGCGCCATCTGCTGGATGCGCTCGCCGAGCTGCTGCCGGAAGGGACTCAGCCTATTCTGGTCACCGATGCCGGCTTCAAGGGGCCCTGGTTTCGGGAAGTGGAAGCGCGGGGCTGGTATTACGTCGGCCGCTTGCGCCGACCGACCCACCTCCGTTTGTCAGGCGAGGAGTGGGAGCCCGTCGCGGACCTGTTCGCCGGTGCTCGGCGAACTCCAGAAGCCTTGGGCAAGGCCGAACTCGTCAAAAAATCCCCGCTGTCCACCCGAGCCTACCGCGTCCGACATGTCGCCAAGGGGCGTCGTCATCTCACCAAGCAGGGCAAGCCATCACGCGCCAAGCGCAGCCTCAAGGCCGCGAAAGGGCATCGCGAGCCCTGGGTGCTGGTCAGTAACCTGCCGGCATCGTTCACGAGTGCCAAGAAAGTGGTGGCGATCTATCGCCAGCGCATGCAGATCGAAGAGGGGTTTCGTGACGTGAAGAGCCCGCTGTTCGGGCTGGGCTTCGGGATGCATCAGACGCGCAGCGCACGGCGCATCGAGATTCTGCTGCTCATCGCCATGCTGGCCAGCCTAGTGATGCTGATCTGTGGCCTGAAGATCCACCATGACGGTGACACCCAGCGGTTTCAGAGCAATAGCCTACGTTCTCGCTCGGTCTTGTCAGTGTGGCGATTGGGGCGGGAAGCCCTGAGGCACTCCCCCAACCTGCTGTCACGATGTCGGCCGGATAGACTGACGGAGTTCCTCCGGCGCGAAGTCATCACACAGCATGGAGGCGACAAGGGCATGTAAAAACCTGGGGATCCGTCAGGGTC
>NZ_JBMHFZ010000056.1:0-1275 GCF_049166755.1 Halomonas terrestris
CCGTAGCTTCGGTACCTGGTTTGAGCCCCGTTACATCTTCCGCGCAGGCCGACTCGACTAGTGAGCTATTACGCTTTCTTTAAAGGATGGCTGCTTCTAAGCCAACCTCCTAGCTGTCTGAGCCTTCCCACATCGTTTCCCACTTAACCAGGATTTGGGGACCTTAGCTGACGGTCTGGGTTGTTTCCCTTTTCACGACGGACGTTAGCACCCGCCGTGTGTCTCCCACGCTTGCACTCACCGGTATTCGGAGTTTGCCTCGGGTTGGTAAGTCGGGATGACCCCCTAGCCGAAACAGTGCTCTACCCCCGGCGGTGATACGTGAGGCGCTACCTAAATAGCTTTCGAGGAGAACCAGCTATCTCCGGGCTTGATTAGCCTTTCACTCCGATCCACAAGTCATCCAAATCTTTTTCAACAGATCCTGGTTCGGTCCTCCAGTTGATGTTACTCAACCTTCAACCTGCTCATGGATAGATCGCCCGGTTTCGGGTCTATTTCCAGCGACTGGTCGCCCAGTTAAGACTCGGTTTCCCTACGCCTCCCCTATACGGTTAAGCTCGCCACTGAAAATAAGTCGCTGACCCATTATACAAAAGGTACGCGGTCACCGAACAAGTCGGCTCCCACTGCTTGTACGCATACGGTTTCAGGATCTATTTCACTCCCCTCTCCGGGGTTCTTTTCGCCTTTCCCTCACGGTACTGGTTCACTATCGGTCAGCCAGGAGTATTTAGCCTTGGAGGATGGTCCCCCCATGTTCAGTCAAGGTTTCACGTGCCCCGACCTACTCGATTTCACCGGATCAGATTTTCGACTACGGGGCTATCACCCACTATGGCGGTGTTTCCCAACACCTTCGTCTAATCAGTCACCGGCTTAAGGGCTGGTCCCCGTTCGCTCGCCGCTACTGGGGGAATCTCGGTTGATTTCTTTTCCTCGGGGTACTTAGATGTTTCAGTTCCCCCGGTTCGCCTCCTGACACCTATGGATTCAGTGCAGGATACCCCGCTTGTGCGGGGTGGGTTTCCCCATTCAGAAATGCCCGGGTCACAGGTCGTTTGCCACCTCGCCGAGCCTTATCGCAGGCTTCCACGTCTTTCATCGCCTCTGGCTGCCTAGGCATCCACCGTATGCGCTTAATCGCTTGACCATATAACCCCAAGAGGTCTGGTCCGCGATCGCGACGACAATTGCCGGATACGCTTGAGACGTATCTCGCGTCTCTTCCTCTCGGAAGAAACTTGTCAGCATGATTCACATTGTTAAAGAGCA
>NZ_JBMHFZ010000057.1:0-734 GCF_049166755.1 Halomonas terrestris
GGGTGGTGCCTCGGGATGACTTGGGGGTGAAAGTCCCCCGCACGCCCGGCAAGGGGAAGTGCTAGCCGACGGCAAGGGTGTCTCCCGCGAGGGGGGATCTGAAGGAAGCCCGAGGCAAAACGCTGGCCTGACGAACAGGAAGCGGATACGAGGCGTCATGGCGGGGTGAGATGGCCAGAATCATCAAAGCCCGGTACTTGCACGGAACGCCATGGCGTAGATCCGACAGGCATAAGCGGGAAGGTCGCGCGTCTTACCCTGGGAGGTCTGGTGGTCTGCCACGGTGCTACCGGCGTCGAGAGGCGACGGGATGGGCCATCAGACGTCAGCAGAGGCCATAGTAAGTGCCGATTCACCCCGGCACCAAGGGCCGAACATGAAGAACCGCGAGTAGGCGATGACGTCTCGAGGATCGCTCATGAAGACAGCAACTGGCGCTGATACCGTCACCCACCCAGAGGGGCAGGGGCAGACCCCTGAGTCCCAGCCGGTGGGCGTCGAGACGGTCCCGGCGTCGTCATCGTGGACGAAAGCGGAGTCCGCCCCGCTCATGGAGGCCGTGGTAGAGAAGGTCAACATGGCGCGGGCTTACCGTAGGGTGGTCGCCAACAAAGGGGCGCCGGGTGCCGATGGCATGACGGTGGACCAGTTGGCCGACCACCTGAAGCAATACTGGCCGACGCTGCGTGAGCGGCTGCTGGCCGGTGAGTACCACCCCAGCCCAGTCCGAGCCG
>NZ_JBMHFZ010000058.1:0-692 GCF_049166755.1 Halomonas terrestris
CGGCCGATCAAGCTGATCGACGGTACCACGGTGTCGATGCCGGACACGCCCGAGAACCAGCAGCGCTTTCCTCAGCAAACCGGCCAGAAGCCCGGTCTCGGGTTCCCGACCGCCCGGCTGGTGGCCATCCTGGACTTGAGCAGCGGGGCGATCCTTAATGCGGCGATGGGGCCCGTGAAAGGCAAGGGCACGGGAGAGCATGCCTTGCTGCGGGAGATTCTCGACACCTTTGAGTCAGGCGACATCGTCATCGCCGACCGTTACTACCCCTCCTATGCGCTCATCGCGGCGCTGAAAGCCCGCGGTGTCGATGTGGTCATGCGCCAACACTTTGGCCGCCAGACCGACTTTCAGACAGGGAAGAGGCTGGGTGACAAGGACCACATCGCCACCTGGCAGAAACCGAAGAACCGGCACGAGTGGATGAGCCAAGAAGCCTTTGATGCCTTGCCCGACACCATGCCGGTCCGGGAGCTGGCCGCCGGGAACATGGTCATCGTCACGACACTGTGCTCCTCCAGGCAAGCGCCACGCCAACAGATCCAGGCGCTCTACCAGGAGCGCTGGCAGATCGAGCTGAGCTTCCGGGATATCAAGACGACACTGGGCATGGAGGTGCTGCGCTGCAAGACGCCCGCCATGGTGGAGAAGGAAGTCTGGATGTATCTGTTGGCGTATAACCTGATCCGCCG
>NZ_JBMHFZ010000059.1:0-686 GCF_049166755.1 Halomonas terrestris
ACACGCTGCATCAGGCGCTGCAGGCTGGCCTTGGCCAGCGTCAGCTTCGGCAGCTTGTGCCGGGTCAGCGTGTAGCCCAGGTACCCCCGGTTCCAGGGTCGGTCCACCGCACTCTTGTCGCCATTGACCGTCAGCCTGAGCGAGCTCTCGAGAAAATCACTCAGACTGGCCATGACGCGCTCGCCCGCTCGCCGACTCCTGACATACACCTGCATGTCATCGGCGTAGCGGCAGAAGCGGTGACCGCGGCGTTCCAGTTCCTTATCCACGTCATCCAGCAGGATATTGGCCAGCAGCGGGCTGAGTGGCCCGCCCTGGGGCGTGCCCTGCCGGCGTGGCGCGGCCAGGCCGTCCTGGAACATCCCGGCTTCCAGATAGCGGCGGATCAGGCGCAACACTCGCTTGTCGCCGACGCGGCGCGCGACTCGCGCCATCAGCAGGTCGTGGTTCACCCGGTCGAAGAAGGCTTTCAGGTCAAGGTCGACCACCCAGCGGTGGCCGGCGGTGACATGGTCCTTCATCGCCGAGACGGCCTGCTGGGCACTGCGCCCCGGCCGATAGCCGTAACTCGATGCGGAGAACCCCGGATCGAAGATCGGCGTCAGCACCTGCAACAGCGCTTGCTGGATCAGCCGGTCGGTGACCGTGGGGATGCCAAGCTGACGCGTTCCGCCCTTGGGCTTGGG
>NZ_JBMHFZ010000006.1:0-205523 GCF_049166755.1 Halomonas terrestris
CTGAGAGCTTTAAGCCATAAGCTTTAAGCCATAAGACAGAAAACCCCATCGGTTCTGCCGATGGGGTTTTCTATATCTGACTTGCTTGAGAAGACGGCTGGGCGATGGTCAGGCTAGGCGAAAGTTGGCGAAAGAGCGGAGTTTGCTGTTGCAAATGAGCATCTTGAGCCGACTTTCAACGACGCATGACCGAGATCCAGTGTCTTTAATGCCTAAAATGGCGCATCCCCGTGAAGACCATGGCGATACCGGCCTCGTTGGCGGCGTCGATCACCTCCTGGTCGCGCATCGAGCCGCCGGGCTGGATCACCGCGGCGATGCCGGCCGCCGCCGCGGCGTCGATGCCGTCGCGGAAGGGGAAGAAGGCGTCGCTGGCCATCACCGAACCGGGTACCGAGAGGCCCTCGTCGGCGGCCTTGATGCCGGCGATCCTGGCCGAATAGACGCGGCTCATCTGGCCGGCGCCCACGCCGATGGTCTGGCCGTCCTTGGCGTAGACGATGGCGTTGGACTTGACGTACTTGGCCACCTTCCAGGCGAAGGCCAGGTCACGCATCTCCTGCTCGGTGGGCACCCGCTCGGAGACCACGGTGAGTTCGTCGCGTCCCACCATGCCCAGGTCGCGATCCTGTACCAGCAGGCCACCGGTGACCCGCTTGAAGTCGTGGGCATGCTCGCGCTCCCCGGGCCAGTGTTCGCCCACGTCGAGCAGGCGCACGTTCTGCTTCTCGGCGACGATGGCGAGGGCGTCGTCGGCCACCCCCGGAGCGATGATCACCTCGACGAACTGGCGGTCGATGATAGCGCGAGCGGTCTCGGCATCCAGCGGCACGTTGAAGGCGATGATGCCGCCGAAGGCGCTGGTGGGGTCGGTGGCGAAGGCCTTGTCGTAGGCCTCGAGGGGGCTTGCCCCCACTGCCACGCCACAGGGGTTGGCGTGCTTGACGATCACGCAGGCGGTGTCGGTGAAGGCCTTGACGCATTCGAAGGCGGCATCGGTATCGGCCACGTTGTTGAAGGAGAGCGCCTTGCCCTGCAACTGGGTGGCGGTGGCGACGCTGGCCTCGCGGGCACCGGCTTCCACGTAGAAGGCCGCGCCCTGGTGGGGGTTCTCGCCGTAGCGCATGGCCTGCTTCTTCTCGAACTGCAGGTTGTAGGTGCGCGGAAAGCCGTCCTCGCCCCCCGGCACGCGCTGGCCGAGGTAGTCGGCGATGGCGGCGTCGTAGCCCGCGGTGTGCTCGAAGGCCTTGACCGCCAGGTCGAAGCGGGTGGCCTCACTCACCGCGCCGTCCCGGGCGGCGAGTTCGTCGAGCACCCGGGCATAGTCCTCGGCATTGACCACGATGGTGGTGTGGGCGTGGTTCTTGGCACAGGCGCGCACCATGGTCGGGCCACCGATGTCGATGTTCTCGATGGCATCCCCGAGGGTGCAGTCCGGCTGGGCCACGGTCCGGGCGAAGGGGTAGAGGTTGACCACCACCATGTCGATGGGGTCGATCCCGTGTTCGGCCATCACGGCATCGTCCTGGCCGCGACGCCCCAGGATGCCGCCGTGGATCTTCGGGTGCAGGGTCTTGACCCGGCCGTCCATGATCTCCGGGAAGCCGGTATGCTCGGAGACTTCGGTAACGGCGATGCCATTCTCCTGGAGCAGGCGGAAGGTGCCGCCGGTGGAGAGCAGTTCGACGCCGTGCTCGGTGAGACCGCGGGCGAAGTCGACGATGCCGGTCTTGTCGGAAACGCTGATCAGCGCGCGGCGAACCGCGGCGGAGGAGGGTTGGGCCATGGGGACACTCTCTGGCTGGCAGTGGGTGGGTGGAACGTCGGGTCATGGAAGCCGGGGCACGAAGCGCATGGCGGCATGGCGAAGGGTGCCACGGGGCTCCCTCGTCGTGATCAGATCAGGCCGTACTGCTTGAGCTTCTTGCGCAGGGTGCCGCGATTGAGCCCCAGCATCTCCGCGGCACGGGTCTGGTTGCCCTGGGTGTGCTCGAGCACGGCGGCCAGCAGTGGCGACTCGACCTCGGCCATCACCATGGCATAGAGGCCGGTGACGTCGCCGCCGTCCAGGTGGTCGAAGTAGCGTCGCATGGCGGCGTCCACGGCTTCGCGCAACGGCTGCTGCGATGCCGGCCCGGCCTGGCGGTCGCCCTGGGCAGGGTCGGCCACGTCGGCGAGATCACGGGAGGTCCGGGCATCTAGCCCCGACAGCTCGGGATTCTGGGGAAAGGCTTGGCTGGTCATGCGGCACAGATTCCATCCGTCGTCACGCCCCGGGCCAGGCGGCTCGCAGCCGCGGCGGGGTCGTGACGAAACAGTTCGTCAATGAAGCGGCACTGGGCTGTCGGGCACTCCAGGCCGTTGAAGGTGGCTCGCAGGGCACGCCTGCCCGCCTCGTCGAGACGGGCATCGCCGGCCAGGTACCAGCCGACATGCTTGCGTGCGATGCGCACCCCCATGTGCTCACCATAGAAGTCATGCAGGGCCGCGAGGTGGGCGCGCAGGACGCTGGCGCGCTCCCCGTCGGCCGGGGGAGGGAGATGCTCTCCCCGGCGCAGATAGTGATCGATCTCGCGGAAGACCCAGGGATTGCCCTGTGCGCCGCGACCGATCATCACTGCATCCGCCCCAGTATAGTCGAGGACACGGGCGGCCTTCTCGGCGGAATCGATATCGCCGTTGGCGAAGACCGGGATGCCCACCGCGGCCTTGATGGCGGCGATGGTGTCGTACTCGGCCTCGCCCGAGTAGCGCTGCTGGCGATGGCGGCCATGGACCGCCAGGGCCTGGATGCCGGCGTCCTCGGCCAGCCGTGCCACACGCACGCCGTTGTTGCTCTCGGCGCACCAGCCGGTGCGGATCTTCAGCGTCACCGGCACGTCCACGGCGGCCACCACGGCGTGGAGGATCTCGGCCACCAGGGCCTCGTCACGCAGGAGTGCGGAGCCGGCGGCCTTGTTGCACACCTTCTTGGCCGGGCAGCCCATGTTGATGTCGATGATCTCGGCACCCTGTGCGGCATTGAGCCGCGCCGCCTCGGCGAGCATGTCGGCGTCTCCGCCGGCGATCTGTACCGCTCGGGGCCCCGGTTCGCCGCGATGGTCCATGCGCAGGCGCGACTTGCGGGTGTGCCACAGCCCCGGGTCCGAGGTGACCATCTCGCCCACCACCAGGCCCGCCCCCAGTTGCCGGCAGAGCTGGCGGAAGGGGCGGTCGGTGACACCGGCCATGGGCGCCAGGATCACCCTGTTGGGCAACTCGAAGCGGCCGATCCGGGGCAGGGGGGAGCGGGTCTCGGGCATGATGGCGTCTGTCGGTTCGAAGGGGGCATATCATACGCCCCCGCCAGTCGATGGTGAAGGCGATCTTTGGTTGGGAGGCCGTCGCAACGGCCTTCGCTTCCCGCCGTTCAGCCGGGCCGATGCCCGCTCAGCCTCACCCAGCCCTCGCGTCCCACCGGCGCCTCCATCAGCAGGCCCTCGGCGCGGTAGGCCTCGAGCACCTCCTCGGCCTGGTGCTCGAGAATGCCGGACAGGGTCAGGCGACCACCCGGCGCGACATGGCCGGCGATCATCGGGGCCAGCTCGACCAGCGGTCCGGCGAGGATATTGGCCACCACGATGGGGAAGGTCTCGCCAGCGTCGAGCTGCTCCGGGTAGCAGAGGCGCAAGTCGCGCTCGGCCACGTCATTGCGTTGAGCATTGTCGCGGCTTGCCTGCAGCGCCTGGGGGTCGATGTCGGTACCCACGGCGCCGGCCGCCCCCAGCCGGAGGGCGGCGATGGCGAGTATCCCCGAGCCGCAGCCCACGTCGAGGACCTCTCGACCCTCGATCTCGTCGGCCACGGCCAGCCCGTCGAGCCACTCCAGGCAGAGCGCCGTGGTCGGGTGGGTGCCGGTACCGAAGGCGAGCCCCGGGTCCAGGTGCAGGTTCACCGCGCCGGGCTCCGGCGGCTCGTGCCAGCTCGGCACGATCCACAGCCGCTGGCCCATGCGCAGCGGCCGGAAGTCCTCCATCCACTCGCGCTCCCAGTCGCGGTCGGCCAGCAACTCGACCTCGATCTCGGGGCAGGGCTCCCCGGGAAACTCGGCGGCCCAGGCCTGGCGCACCCGGTCGAGCATGGCATCGACGCCCTCCAGGTCGTCGTAGAGGCCGGTGAGTACCGTCTCGTCCCACAGCGGGGTGGTGCCGCGCTCGGGTTCGAAGACCGGGTCGTCGTGGGCGTCCTGCAGGGTGATGGCGGTGGCGCCCTCGGCGAGCAGCAGCTCTTCCAGGGTCTCGGACTGTTCGGGGGCGATATGAGCCTTCAGTTGTAGCCAGGGCATGGCGGCGGGCTCCTCGAGGCGGCGATCGGGTCGCCGGGGTGACGGACATCGGGAAACGAAAACGGGGTGGCGTCGGCCACCCCGCGAAGCGCTGCGCGCTTACTGCGCGAGCTTCTTTTCCAGGTAGTGGATATTCACGCCACCCTGCTGGAAATAGCCATCGCGGACCAGGTCCTTGTGCAGGTCGGTGTTGGTCTTGATGCCCTCCACCAGCAACTCGTCCAGCGCGTTGCGCATGCGGATCAGCGCGGTCTCGCGGTCGGCGCCCCAGGTGATCAGCTTGCCGATCAGCGAGTCGTAGTGGGGCGGCACGGTATAGCCGGTATAGACGTGGGAGTCCATGCGCACCCCGAGTCCGCCGGGCGGGTGGTAGAGGGTCACCTTGCCGGGGGAAGGCATGAAGGTGCGGGAATCCTCGGCGTTGATGCGGCACTCGAAGGCGTGGCCGTTGAGCTGTACCTCTTCCTGGCTGACCGACAGCGGCAGCCCCGAGGCGATGCGCAGCTGCTCGCGGACGATATCCACCCCGGTGACCATCTCGGTGACCGGATGCTCGACCTGGACCCGGGTGTTCATCTCGATGAAGAAGAACTGGCCGTCCTCGTAGAGGAACTCGAAGGTGCCGGCGCCGCGATAGCCGATGGTGATGCAGGCCTGGCGGCACGCCTCGAGCACCTCGGCGCGGGCGGCCTCGTCGATGCCCGGGGCCGGGGCCTCCTCGATCACCTTCTGGTGGCGGCGTTGCAGGGAACAGTCGCGATCATAGAGGTGGATGGCGTTGCCCTGGCCATCGGCCAGCACCTGCACCTCCACGTGGCGCGGGTTCTCGAGGAACTTCTCCATGTAGACGGTGCCGTCGCCGAAGGCCGAGTGGGCCTCGGTGCGGGTGACGGTGACCGCGGAGAGCAGGTGGGCCTCGGTATGCACCACGCGCATGCCGCGCCCGCCACCACCCGCGGCGGCCTTGATGATCACCGGGTAGCCGATGCGCCTGGCGATGGCGACGATCTCGCCCTCGTCATCCTCCGGCAACGGGCCGTCGGAGCCGGGCACGGTGGGGACGCCGGCCTTCTTCATCGACTCGATGGCGCTGACCTTGTCGCCCATCAGGCGAATGGTCTCGGCGCGGGGGCCGATGAAGATGAAGCCGGAGCGCTCGACCTGCTCGGCGAAGTTGGCGTTCTCGGACAGGAAGCCGTAGCCGGGGTGGATGGCGCTGGAATCGGTGACTTCGGCGGCGCTGATCAGCGCCGGGATATTCAGGTAGGACTGGGCCGAGGGGGCCGGCCCGATGCACACGGCCTCGTCGGCCAGGCGTACGTGCATCAGCTCGCGGTCGGCCTTGGAGTGGACCGCGACGGTCTTGATGCCCAGTTCCTTGCAGGCGCGCAGGATGCGCAGGGCGATCTCGCCGCGATTGGCGATGAGAACCTTGTCCAGCATGATGGGGTCCGCCAGTGTCTGTGGGAAGATCAGGAGATGACGACCATCGGCTGGTCGAACTCGACCGGCTCGCCGTCCTCGACCAGGATCGCCTCGATCACGCCATCGCGATCGGCCTCGATCTGGTTCATCATCTTCATGGCCTCGATGATACACACGGTATCACCCTTCTTGACGCTGGAGCCCACCTCGATGAAGGGCTTGGCACCCGGTGCCGGGGAGCGGTAGAAGGTGCCGACCATGGGCGAGCAGACGGCATGCCCCTGATAGGCGGGGGCCGACTCGCCGGCGGGCTCGGCGGGCGCCGCCACGGCCTCGGGAGCGGGTGCCGGCGCCGCCGGGGCATAGCCCTGGGGCATGGGCTGCTGCAGGCTCGGGCCATTGGGGTGTCGGCTGATGCGTACCGATTCCTCGCCTTCCTGGATCTCGATTTCGCTGATGTTGGACTCTTCGAGCAGTTCGATCAGCTTCTTGACCTTGCGGATATCCATGGCTCTGTCTCGATCGATTGGTATCGGTGGGTGGCGGCAGTCCCGGGGCGCTGTCAACCCGGGCCAACTCGCAATAGATCGCGGCAAGATGGCGACTCTTGCCGCCTCTATCGGCCTTGATAAGGCATTGACGCCGGAGTGTGCCGAAAATCGGCGTGGATGTCCAGCAGGCGTGAGAACAGCGTTCGATCATCACGTTCAAACGCCTGTTTGACGACGTTCGCGGTCATTCGCCACCGACTCAGCCCCGGCGGCCGCCCAGCCAGTCAAGCACGCCGTCCAGGTGACTGGCCAGGCCGGCAGCGCGCATCTCCCCCTGGATGCGTGCCTCGCGGATCTCCTCCTCGCCATCGAAGAACAGCAGGCTGGGCGGGCCGAAGAGACCGAAGTGATCGAGCAGCTCGCGAGTGGTGTCACCGGTGTCGGTGACATCGACATTGATGCGGGCAAAGGCCGAGAGGGGTTCGGCGACCCGGGGGTCAGGGTAGACCTGGCGCTCCATCTGCTTGCAGGAGATGCACCAGTCGGCGGTGAAGTGCACGAAGGCCGGCCGTTCCCGGTCGGCGGCCCCGGCCAGGGCCTGGCGCAGGCCGTCGAGTCCGCTGACCGTGGTGATTTCCGCTTCCACGCTGCGGGCCTGGCTCCCGGCGCTGGTCAGTCCCGCCAGCGGGCGCAGCGGGTCCGTGGCACCGCCGGCGGCACCCAGCACCAGGGCGATGCCCCAGGCGAGCAGCACCAGGCCGGTCGCCTGGCGTACCCGCGGCCAGCCCTGGGCCTGGTTGACGGTCATCGCGCCCAGGGCCAGGGCACTGCCGATGGCCAGGGCGGCCCACAGCAGCAGGGCCACGCTGGCGGGCAGCAGCCGCTCGATCAGCCAGATCGCGACCCCCAGCATCAGGATGCCGAAGGCGATCTTCACACCGTTCATCCAGGCGCCGGTGCGCGGCAGCAGGGTGGTGCCGAAGGTGCCGACCAGCAGCAGGGGCACCCCCATGCCGAGCCCGAGGGCGAGCAGGGCGGCGCCGCCCATCAGGGCATCCCCGGTGGAGGAGATGAACACCAGGGCGCCGGCCAGGGGCGCCGAGACGCAGGGCGAGACCACCAGCACCGACAGTGCCCCGGCCAGTGCCAGGCCGCCCGGGCCGCTGCGCTGGGCGCGGGCCTGCCAGGCGTCGATGCGCCCGGCGATTCGGGGCGACATGCGCAGCTCGAAGGCACCGAACATCGCCAGGGCGAAGAGGGTGAAGAGCACCGCGAAGGTGATCAGCACCGGGGCCGACTGCAGGCGGGCCTGCAGGTTGAGGCCGGCGCCGAACAGGCCCATCAGGACCCCGACGGCGGCATAGGTCAGCGCCATCCCCCCCACGTAGCTGGCCGAGAGCGCGAAGGCCCGTGGCCGGGAGGGGTTCTGGCCGACGATGATCGACGACAGGATCGGCACCATGGGCAGCACGCAGGGCGTGAAGGTCAGACCCAGGCCGGCGAGGAAGAACAGGCCCAGCGCCAGTGGCAGGCTGGCGTCGGCCATCAGGGCACTGAAGCGACCATCGGCGCTCTGGGGGGCGGCCGGGGCGGCGGCGTCGCGCGTGCCGGTGTCGCCGGGGCCCGCACCACCGGCGCCCCAGCCGGCGAAGGCGGCCGGCGCGGCGCGCTCGGCGGCCTGGAGGTCGACCCGCTCGGGGGGATAGCAGAGGCCGGCATCGGCGCAGCCCTGGAAGGTCAGCGTCACCGGCAGCACGCCGCTGGCGCCATCCTCGATCGGCACCTCGAAGACCACGTCATCGCGGAACACGTAGACGTCGCCGAGGAACTCGTCACTGGTGAATTCGCCCTGGGGAACCTCGGGCTCGCCGAGGGTCGCGGTGTCGGCGTCCACCGCGAACTGGTGGCGATAGAGGTAGTGTTCGGGCGTGACCTCGACCCCCACGAAGAGGGTCTCGCCATCATGCCAGGCGCTCGGCTGGAAGGCTTCCAGCACCGGCAGGAAGTCTCCGCTGGAGGAGCTCGAGGAGAACCACTGGGCATGACTGCTGAGAGGAAGTAGCGCGAGGGCCAGCAGGCAGGCCAGGTGTCTGATGTTCAACACGGTCTTCCTTTTCCAGATGGGCGCGAATATGACTCCCCGCGACTGCCTCGGGTTCCGTGACGGACGCCGCGAGGGGGCATCAGCTGCTAGGATAACGCAGGAGGCCGGCGCTGTAGATCACATGATGCCGGCCTCGGCTGCGCCCCATTGTCGCGCTGCCGCATCTGCCAACATCAGGGAATCGGGACCATGGCATTGACGGGAACGGGCGCCGCCAGGCGCCGAAGGAGGGCCGAGGCGCTGGAGCGTCCGGAGTACGGCTGGATATGGAAGCCGCTGCTGGCGCTGGTGGGGGCCTACCTGCTGGTGACCGTGGCGCTGGGGATCTGGTGGAGCCGGGTGCCGGCCGCCTTCGACGTGGAACAGGCCACCGCCGAGCGGCGTGGTGAGCAAGCTTCCACCCCGGCGGCTCGCGGCGCGGTGACCACCGCCACCCTGATGACCGCGGTGCATACGCTGCTGGACAAGCCCGGCGGTTACCTGCGCAACGATATAGCCCCGCCGGGGCTGTGGTTGGACAACATGCCCAACTGGGAGCTCGGGGTGCTGACCCAGGCCCGTGACCTCTCCCGGGCGTTGTCGGTCATGGAGCCGGGCGACCACCCGGCGCTGGAGGAGGCCGCCGAGCGGCTGCGGGGGGACAGCCGCGACTGGCTCTACCCCTCCACCGAGCAGCGTCTCGAGGAGGCCCTCGCGTCACTGGGGGGCTACCTGACGGCGCTCGGGGAACAGGGGGATGCCGGCTTCACCGCGGGGGCCGGCCTGTCGGCCTGGCTGGAGCAGGTCGCCTGGCGTCTCGACGACCTGGGGAGGCGTCTCTCGGCCAGCGTCGGCAGTCGCGAGCAGCTTCGCGACCTGGACATCGAGCCCGATGAGCTGCCGCCGCGCACTCCCTGGCACCGGGTCGACGACATCTTCTTCGAGGCCCGGGGCACCGGCTGGGCGCTTCCCCACCTGCTCGAGGCGGTGCGCCGTGACCAGGCGGACGTGCTGGAGCGCGCCGCGGTGCTGGGTGAGTGGGAGATGCTCGTCGCCGAGCTGGAGCGCACCCAGCGCCGGCTGTGGAGCCCGGTGGTGCTCAACGGCTCGGGGTTCGGCCTCTTCGCCAACCATTCGCTGGTGATGGCCAACCATGTCATCCGTGCCCGGGACCTGGCCCGGGAGCTGGCGGCGGCCCTCGAGGTGCCGCCGGCAGGGCTGGCGGCTCCCGAGGCGTACCAGGAAGAGGCGCCCATCGAACCCCCGGTGGAGGAGGTCGAGCGTCGCGAGGGGGCCGGGGGCGAGAGCCCGCCGCCGGCGCTTGAGTCGCTGGAGGAGCTCCGCGAGGACGACCGGGCCGGGGAGCCGGCCCCGAGGGCCGCTGACGACGAGGAGCCGATGCCTCCCGAGACCGATGAGTATCAGGCGCCGGCCTCGGAGGAAGAGCGCGGAGCTTCCGGCGGGGAGTGACTCCTCGACAGGCGAACGGGCCGCCCGGAGGGCGGCCCGTTCGGTAGGACGATCCGTGCGATCAGGCCTTCTCGTAGGCCGCCACGGACTTCTCGATGGCCTTGCGGGCAGCCTCGACGCCTTCCCAGGACTCCACCTTCACCCACTTGCCCTTCTCGAGATCCTTGTAGTTCTCGAAGAAGTGGGCGATCTGCTGGCGCAGCAGCTCGGGCAGGTCGGTGACCTCCTGGACGTCGTCGTAGAGGGTGGAGAGCGTGGGGTGCGGCACGCAGACCAGCTTGGCGTCCTCGCCGGCCTCGTCGGTCATGTTGAGGATGCCGACCGGACGCGCACGGATCACGGCGCCGGCCTGTACCGGATAGGGCGTCACCACCAGCGCATCCAGGGGGTCGCCGTCGTCGGCCAGGGTGTGCGGGATGAAGCCGTAGTTGGCCGGGTAGAACATCGGGGTGGCCATGAAGCGGTCGACCAGCAGCGCACCCATGTCCTTGTCGATCTCGTACTTGATCGGCGTGTGGTTGGCCGGGATCTCGATGGCGACGTAGACGTCGTTGGGGAGATCCTTGCCGGCGGGGATGTTGTCGAAGTTCATCGTCGCTTCCTTCGGTTGGCGAAAATCCGGATAGGCGAAAAATCCGGCGAATTATACGGAGCCGATGCGGGGATTACCAATGCGACAAAGGTGCCGCGAGACGGGGCCGAGGCTCGGCGCAAGGTGGCGCCTCGGGGTGGATGGGGGCGTCTTCGCCGTTGGTTGACACCCCGGCTGCACCGCCACGAGTGTATCATGGTGTTCCGATGGAGCCGGCAGCCTCGTGCGACGCCGGCCAGCCGTTTCGACTCCGAGGAGAACGCCTTGGCACCCGACCAGCTGTCACTGAGTTATGGACAGGCCTTCGTGGCCCCGGACCGGCGCCGGCATCGCAGCTCGATGTCGGTACGGGTGCCCGAGCAGGCCCTCCTGCGTGCCAAGGGGGCCTGTGCGGTGATCAGCGATTCCACCTCGCGCAACGCCATCGCCAAGCAGGCGGGGGACCTCAGCGTGCGTGGCTTCCTGGCGGACTACTTCTCCACCCCGGACCACTGGGACGTCAAGACCTCGGCGACCCGGGTGCTGCGCGCCCTCAACGGCTGGTGCTACAGCCAGAGCCAGCATCTCGCGGAAGGCAGCTATGTCGCCTCGCTCTCGGCCGTGGTCTACCGGGGACGCGAGGCGCACCTCTTTCACATGGGCGATACCCTGGTGTTCCGGCTGCGCGGCGCGGAGTTCGAGCAGCTCTCCCGCGACCATGTCACCGACCTGGGCGGCTATCGCTACCCCTCGCGGGCATTGGGCATGGACGGCAGCATCGACATCGACTACATGCACATGCCGATCAAGCAGGGTGACCTCTTCCTGTTCACCACCCAGGTGGCGCTGGGGACCCTGATGCCCTCGGAGTACGTGCAGCTGATCCGCCAGGATGCCAGCGACCTGGATGCCGCCTGCGAGCGCCTGGCCGAGGCAGCGGTCGCCCGTGCCCAGGCGCGTGGCTATGGAGCCGAGCAGTTCTGCTTCCAGCTGGTGCGGATCGACCAGCTGCCCGACGAGGAGCAGGACGTGCCGGGGCGGATCTACGGCGACCTGCCGATTCCCCCGGAACTCGCCCCCGGCGAGCGCCTGGACGGCCTGGAGGTCCAGGCCGTGCTGTCGCGTACCGCCCAGTCGCGGGTCTACCGCGTGCGAGACGTGCACACCGAGCGGGAGATGGTGATGAAGGCGCCGAGTCCCGAGCTTTCCAACCGCAACGCCTACCTGGAGCACTTCCTGCTCCAGCAGTGGGTGGTGGAGCGGGTCAAGTCGCCCTTCGTGGTGCGCATCATGGAGCCCTCGCGGCCACGGCGCTATCTCTACTACCTGATGGCCTATGTGGAGGGCGAGACCCTGATCGACTGGGCACGCCGACACCCCCAGGCGAGCCTGGTGCAGCGCCTGGACATCGCCAACCAGCTGGGCAAGGCCGTGCAGGCGCTGCATCACCGCGACCTGCTGCACCAGCAGATCCATCCCGGCAACGTGTTGATCGACCCCCATGGCCAGGTGGTGCTGACCGATTTCAGCGCCTGCCATCTGCGCGACGTGGACGGTCACAAGCGCTCCCGGGAGCTGGTGCGCCAGGTCGGGTTGACCGAACACAGTGCCCCGGAATATGCCCTGGACGATTCGGTAGGGCGGCGCAGCGACCAGTACTCGCTGGCGTCCACCGTCTACTGGTTGCTGACCGGCGAGCTGCCCTATGCCCTGGCGCCCAACCGCCTGCGCCGCCATACCGACCTGGAACAGCTCGTCTACCGCAGCGCCAGGACCCTCAATCCCGAGGTGACGCCCGCCCTGGATGACGCCCTGCGCCGGGCACTGGACCCGCAGCGTGCGCTGCGTTACCGGCGCATGTCGGAGTTCCTGCACGCCCTGCGTCAGCCGCTGAGCGCCGAGCGTGAGGGAGGGCGTGCCACCCCCCGAATGCTGCGCGAACCGGCCGGCTTCTGGCAGGGGGTGGCGGGGATCCTGCTGCTGCTGCTGGTGCTGTCGTGGCTGTTGCGGTAAGCGCCGAGGCTGACCCCATGGGGGGCACGGGCCACGAGCTGCGAGCAGACTAGTGCCCGAAGCCCTAAGCCTAGAGCTTGAAATCGGCCAGCTTGCGGTCGACCTTGGCCAGCTTGAGGTGGGCGACCTTCGGCAGGCCGTTCTCGAAGGGCGGGAAGTCCTCGCCCTGGATCAGCGGCGATAGGTACTGGCGGCACGCCTCGGTGATGCCGAAGCCGTCCCCGCGGATGTACTCGGCGGGCATGAACTTCTCCCGATTGGCCACCTCGGCCAGCGGGGCGGCCTCGATGCGCCACTCGTAGGGGGTGTCCGAGACCCGCTTGATCGCCGGCATCATCGAGTTCTTGCCCTCCAGGGCCAGCTCCACCGCCTTCTCGCCCACGGCATAGGCCTGGTCGACGTCGGTCTTCGAGGCCAGGTGCCGCGCGGCACGCTGAAGGTAGTCGGCGACCGCCCAGTGGTACTTGTAGCCCAGGTCCTGCTTGACCATGCCGGCCAGTGTCGGTGCCACGCCGCCCAGCTGACGGTGGCCGAAGGCATCGGTGTTGCCCGAATCGGCCAGGAAGGTGCCGTCCTCGTAGCGGGCCCCCTCGGAGACCACGATCACGCAGTAGCCATACTTCTGCACCGCCTCCTCGACCCTGGCCATGACCCTGGCGCGGTCGAAGGGGACCTCGGGGAAGATCACCAGGTGGGGCGGTTCGCCCTCGCCGTTGCCGGCCAGGGCCCCGGCGGCGGCGATCCAGCCGGCGTGGCGGCCCATCACCTCGAGCACGAACACCTTGGTCGAGGTGGCGCACATCGAGGCGATGTCCAGGGAGGCCTCGAGGGTGGAGGTGGCGATGTACTTGGCCACGCTGCCGAAGCCGGGCGAGTTGTCGGTGATCGGCAGGTCGTTGTCCACGGTCTTGGGCACGTGGATGGCGGTCAGCGGGTAGCCCATCTTCTCGGAGAGCTGGGAGACCTTGAGGCAGGTGTCGGCGCTGTCACCGCCGCCGTTGTAGAAGAAGTAGCGGATGTCGTGGGCCTTGAACACCTCGATCAGACGCTCGTACTGGGCGCGGTGGCTCTCGATGTCCTTGAGCTTGTAGCGGCAGGAGCCGAAGGCGCCACCCGGGGTGTGGCGCAGCGCCGCGATGGCTTCGTCGGATTCCTGGCTGACGTCGATCAGGTCCTCGGTCAGGGCGCCGATGATGCCATTGTGGCCGGCATAGACCCTGCCGATCCGATCCGGGTGGCGGCGACAGGCCTCGATCACGCCGCAGGCGCTGGCATTGATCACGGCGGTGACGCCGCCGGACTGGGCGTAGAAGGCATTGTGGGCCATGGGGCTTTCCTGTTCCTGGTCACGTCGAGGGGTCCGAAAGCCCGAGAGTCTAGCCGAAAGTGGCTGGGGCTGCATCCGAGCGCCCGCCACACCCAAGTCCCCTTGGGTCCCCGCGGCGACGGTGCCCGCTGGAGCACGCCGCGGGCGCCATGCTAGTCTCCCGTGACCGCGCCGCGGCCTGCGGCGGCATGATGCAGTCGGAGACAGCATGCACCTTCACATTCTCGGTATCTGCGGCACCTTCATGGGCAGCCTGGCACTGCTGGCCCGCGAACTGGGCGCCACGGTCAGCGGTTCGGATGCCAATGTCTATCCGCCCATGAGCACCCAGCTCGAGGAGGCCGGCATCCAGCTGACCGAGGGCCATGCGGCCGCCAACCTGGAACCGCATCCCGACCTGGTGGTGGTCGGCAACGCGCTCTCCCGGGGCAACCCCGAGGTGGAAGCGATGCTCGACCTGGGGCTGCCCTATGTCTCGGGTCCCCAGTGGCTGGCCGAGCATGTCCTGCCGGGGCGGCGGGTGATCGCCGTGGCCGGCACCCACGGCAAGACCACCACGGCGAGCCTGCTGGCCTGGCTGCTGGAGTCCGCCGGCCTCGCCCCGGGTTTCCTGATCGGCGGGGTGCCGCGCAACTTCGGTGTCTCGGCGCGCCTCGGGGCCCATGACGCTCCCTTCGTGGTCGAGGCCGACGAGTACGACACCGCCTTCTTCGACAAGCGCTCCAAGTTCGTCCATTACCGCCCCGAGATCGCCATCCTCGGCAACCTGGAGTTCGATCACGCGGACATCTTTCCCGACCTGGCCGCCATCGAGCGACAGTTCCACCACCTGGTGCGCACGGTACCCGGCCGCGGCCGGCTGCTGGTGGCCGATGGCGAGCCGGCACTGGACAGGGTGCTCGAGCAGGGGTGCTGGACGCCGGTCGTCCGTTTCGGCAGCGACGCCGCCAGCCCCTGGCGGCTGGAACTCGAGCGCGAGGACGCCTCCCGCTTCCAGGTGATCCACCAGGAGGGCCAGGGTGAGGAAGGCGTCGACGAGGATGCGGTGGTGGACTGGCCGCTGACCGGGGCCTACAACGCCCGTAACGCCCTGGCCGCCCTGGCGGCGGCGCACGCCTGCGGGGTCGACCTGGCACGGGGCTGTGCGGCGCTGTCGCGCTTCGAGTCCCCTCGCCGGCGCCAGGAGCTGCGTGGCGAGGTGGCCGGGATCCAGGTGATCGACGATTTCGCCCACCATCCCACGGCCATCGCCGCCACCCTGGAGGGGCTGCGCGCCGCCACCGCCCGCGGCCGGCTGCTGGCGGTGATCGAGCCGCGCTCCAACACCATGCGCCTGGGCACCCTGCGCGATCGCCTCGCCGGCAGCGTCGCCGCCGCCGATGCCGCCTTCTGGTACCAGCCCCCGGGGCTCGACTGGTCGCTGGCGCCGCTGCTCGCCGGGAGCCCGGTGCCGGCCCGGTTGCATGAGGACCTCGATGCCCTGGTCGAGGCCCTGGTGGCCGAGGCGCGCCCCCTCGACCGCATCGTGGTGATGTCCAACGGCGGCTTCGGCGGCATCCACGAGAAGCTTCTGGCCGCCTTGGAGGTGGCCCATGGCTGAGGGACTGCGAGCCCCGGTCACCGTGGCGATCACCGGTGCCTCCGGGGCCCAGTACGGCCTGCGCCTCATCGAGACGCTGGTGGCGGCCGACCACGCGGTCTGGGTGATGATCTCCAGGGCCGCCCACCTGGTGATCGCCACCGAGACCGACACCGCGCTGCCGGCCCGCCCGGAGCGCCTGGCCGAGGTGCTGAGCGAGCGCAGCGGCGCGGCCCCCGGCCAGATCCGCTGCTTCGGGCGGGAGGACTGGATGGCCCCGGTGGCCTCGGGCTCCGGGGCGCCATCCTCCATGGTGATCTGCCCCTGCTCCACCGGCACCCTCTCGGCGGTGGCCACGGGGGCCAGCAACAACCTGATCGAGCGTGCCGCCGACGTCGCCCTCAAGGAGCGCCGCCAGCTGATCCTGGTCCCCCGCGAGACCCCCTTCTCGGCGATCCACCTGGAGCACATGCTGAGCCTGACCCGCATGGGGGCGGTGATCCTGCCGGCCGCCCCGGGTTTCTACCACCAGCCGGCGTCGATAGATGACCTGGTCGACTTCATCGTGGCGCGGATTCTCAACCAACTGGGGATCGAGCACCACCTGGTACCGCGCTGGGGCGAATGACGGGAGGCTCCCGGTCTGGGAGTCGTCGCGGCGGTGTCACCCGCTCCTGCCAGGCTGGGGCACACAAGGACGAGGCCTTCGATGATGATCAAGCTGTCGCTGCTGTCGGTCTTCGTGCCGACCTTCCTGCTCGTGTCGCTGACCCCCGGGATGTGCATGACGCTATCCATGGTGCTGGGGATGACCCAGGGCGTGAGGCGCACCCTGTGGATGATGGCCGGCGAGCTGGTCGGGGTGGGCCTGGTGGCCGCCGCCGCCGGTGCCGGCGTCGCTACCCTGATGCTGCGCCAGCCTGAGCTGTTCGCGCTGTTCAAGTGGGTGGGTGGCGCCTACCTGGGGTATCTGGGGGTGATGATGTGGCGCTCCCGGGGGCGCATGGCGATTCCGCTCGAGAGCGTCGAACTGCCGCCGGCGGGCCGCGGCCAGCTGGCGCTGCAGGGTTTCGTCACCGCGGTGGCCAACCCCAAGGGCTGGGCCTTCTTCGTGGCGCTGCTGCCGCCCTTCCTCGATGCCAGCCGAGCCCTGGGGGGACAGCTGGCCGTGCTGATCGCGGTGATCCTGGCCATCGAGTTCCTCTGCCTGCTGCTCTACGCCGCCGGCGGACGCAGCCTGCGCCGGCTGCTCGGCGAGAGCGGCAACGTGCGCCTGCTCAACCGCATCGCCGGCTCGCTGATGGTCGGCGTCGGGGTGTGGCTGGCCCTGGGATGACCCGGCTTCGCCGGGAGCTACAAGTGAAAAGCGTTGCTGCGGCTAGGCTGGGTAGTCGCATCATGGCTTACGGCTTACGGCTTACGGCTTACGGCTTACGGCTTACGGCTTACGGCTTACGGCTTACGGCTTACGGCATACGGCTTACGGCTTACGGCTCAGACGGGCGGTAGCCAGGCCACCCGGGCGCTCACCAGTATCAGCGAGGCGCTGCCCAGCCACCACCAGGGGCAGAGGGCGAGTGACGGTCGCGCCTTCTGCTGCCAGGCCAGGTGCACCAGGGCACAGACCACCAGGCCGAGCAGGGCGCCACCGACCAGGTCGCTGAGCCAGTGAACGCCGATCACCAGCCGCGAGAGTGCCATGGGAACGGCGAGCAGGATGGCGGCCCAGTAGACCCAATGGCGCTGGTGGTGGGGAAGCTCCCGGGCGATGAAGGCGGCGGCGAGGCCGAGCACCACCACGGCGGTGGAGGCATGGGCGCTGGGGTAGGCCAGGGAGCCGGCCAGGTAGTCCGGCGTTCCCGGGCGGTCCCGGCCGATCAACGCCTTGCCCAGGGTATTGAGCAGCGCAATGCCACCGAGCCCTGCCGAGATGTGCACGAAGGCCGCCAGGTGGCGCTTCCACAGCAGCCATGCCCCCCAGGGAAGCACCAGGGCGATCACTCCGTAGCGGTCGCCGACCCTTGCCAGCACCTGGCCGAGGCGCTCCAGGCCGGGCGTGGCCAGTGCCGTGAAGAGCTGGTTGACGCGCAGGTCGATTGCCAGGGGTCCCTGCTGCTGGATCACCAGCAGCGTCCATCCCGAGAGCGAGCCCAGGGCGAGGATCAGCAGCAGCCAGCTGGCCAGTGGCACCTCGCCTTGGCCCCGCCAGCTCTGGACCAGCCAGAAGCGCCGCATCACCGGGTGGCGGCGCGCGCCGACGGCGGCGAGCCGGTAGAGGCGGCCGGTACGGGTGACCTGCTGGCGCAGCCAGGAGAACACCACGGCCAGCACCACCAGCAGCACGATCAGGGCGACCAGCCAGGTCTCGATGCCCTCCGGCAGGCCCAGCAGCTGTTGCCAGGTGCGGCCCAGGAGGTAGCCGGGCAGCACATAGGCGGGCGCCCAGAGGGCCGCCGAGGCGAGGTTGGCCCAGGTGAAGGCCCGGGGCGACATGTGCAGCATGCCGGCGATCATCGGCACCATCGGGCGAACCGGGCCCACGAAGCGGCCGAAGAACACCGACAGGCTGCCGTAGCGTCGGAAGAAGCGGGCGCCCCTGGCCAGCCACTCCGGGTGGCGCGCAAGGGGCCACAGGCGGGTGACCCTTTCGCGCTGGGTGTAGCCCAGCAGGAAACTCATCCCGTCCCCCGCCACGGCGCCGAGGAAGGCGACCGCAATGACCGCCGACAGGGCGATCTCCTGGTGGCCGGCCAGGGAGGCCGCGGCGGTGATCAGGATCACGCCGGGCACCAGCAGGCCGATCAGCGCCAGTGACTCCATCAGGGCGATGGCGGCGATGATCAGCAGCAGCAGGGCAGGCGAGGGGGTCAGCTGGTAGAGGGTGTCGGCAAGACTCAAGTGGTGGCTCCGTGGTCGGGCAGGGCGTCAGCTCTCGGTCAGTCGCAGGCTGCGGGTCTGCAGGCGCTGCTCGAAGTGTTCGGGGGCTTCATGGGGCAGCAGCAGGCAGAGTGCCATGCGGGTCTCGATCGGGCCGGTCTCCAGCAGTACCGTGCGTTGCAGCGACTCCTCCAGCCGCTGGCGTACCAGCATGGCGCCGTTCTCGCTGGTGTCGGGCAGCACCAGCCAGAAGTCTGCCTGGCCCTCCCGGCCCAGCAGGTCGTGGTCGCGGCAGCGCCTCTCGACCTCGGCACAGAGCGCATCGAGCAATGCCTGGCGGGCCCTGGCGCCGAACTGCTCGCTTGCCATGTCGAGCTGGGGCAGGTGGATCAGCAGCACCGCCAGGCGCTGGTCGAGAAGGTTGGCACGTTCGCATTCGCTGTACAGACGATCCTTCAGGGTCAACCGGTTGATGGCCGGGCATTCCGGGTCGCGCGGGTCGGTGGCGCGCAACAGCGCCTGCTGCCGCAGGTGCTCCCAGGGTGCCAGGCCGGCCACCACGACCAGGGTCAGATAGCCGAGCATCAGGTCGCGGCTCAGTTGCGCATCGCCGAGCAGCATCAGCCAGATCGGCACCAGCATCACGTTGAGGAGCATGGCCGGCCCCAGCGGCAGCAGCAGCAGGGTGAGCACCGGCGGCAGGCCGAGCCACAGCGGTGCCGGCCCTTGCTGTTGCGGCAGCTCGACGGCGATCAGCAGGTAGCCGCAGATCAGCACCAGATAGGCCGACAGCCGCGCGTGGTCCTCCTGTCCAAGCCGCAGCAGGGCGGCCAGCAGCATCAGCGGGGTCAGCAGCACCGGCAGCAGGATACTCGGATAGTCGCCCATCAGGTAGAGCCACAGGGCGTGCCCCAGCAGCAGCAGGGCACCGGTGCCATAGACCAGGGCATGCAGCCGTGCGGGCCGGGGGTCAGTCATGCTCCGGCTCCCGGATCACGGTCACTGGGGTGTGCTGGCGCTCCAGGGCCCGGCACTCGTCACCCAGCGACTCGACCCGTGACAGGGTGGAAGCGCGCAGCCGGTCGGGCGTGCCGAGCGCCTCCAGCAGTTGGTCACGGCGCCGCTCGGCCTGGTCGGGGTCGCGGCTCAGCAGCAGGGTGGCCAGGGTGCGCCGGTCCAGGTAGTAGCAGTTCTCGAAGCTGCGGGTGAGTCGGCAGAGCCGACGGGCCAGCTGCCAGAGGCGGTTGCGAGAGGTCTGGAGGATCAGCAGTTCGGCATGGACGCCCTCTCGCTGGGCCCGTGCCCGTTCGCGCACCAGGTCGTGGGAGAGCTGGTCGCGGGGCCAGAGACTCAGCCCCGGTATCAGGCGCATGCGGCGACGGGCCGAGCCCCGCAGCGGCTGGAGGTCACGGCCGCGTAGCAGGCCGAGGAACAGCAGGCCGGCCAGCACCAGTCCCGAGAGGACCGCCTGCTCGGGGCCCATCCTGTCTATCAGGGACCACCAGGTCAGGCCGGCGAGCAGGGCGTTGAGACCGGCCATCCAGGCGGGCTGGGGCAGCATGATCAGCACCGCCCAGGCCCACAGCCAGACCAGGTGGCGCTCGGGTGCCACCCACAGCAGGGCGGCCAGCAGCAGGCTGGGCAGCAACTGCCACGGCACCGTGGAGGGTCGCCGGTGGCTGAACTCCAGCAGCGTTGCGGTCACGCCCAGCCAGGCCGTTGCCAACCACAGCAGCAGGGCTTCTGGGAGGGAAGGCGCAGCGGGAGCGAGCAGCGCCAGCAACAGGGCCGCCGCCAGCAGGTTGGCTCGCAGCAGGCCGACTTTGTACTTGCTCTGCATGGTGGCTTACTATGAATCCCTTCCCGGTTTTCAGCACAGTATAACGCCGGCCCCGTCGCTGTCTCGCGCCGGTGCCGGCCTCAGGAGACACTCTACGGCATGACTGCTCACGCCTCCCAATCCGCTTCGCCCACCGGCGCCGAGACCGTCGGCGATGTCGACACCTACATGGAGCGCCTCGGCCAGGCCGCTCGTGCCGCGGCCACCGCGATGCGCCGCACTCCGACCGGGCCCAAGAATGCGGCCCTGATGGCCATGGCCGAGCGGCTCGGCGGGGCACGGGCGGAGGTGCTCGCCGCCAATGCCCGCGACCTGGCCCGGGGGCGGGAGAGCGGCCTGGACGCGGCCCTGCTCGACCGCCTGGCCCTGGACGACAGGCGCATCGACGCCATGATCGAAGGGCTGACCCAGGTCGCGGCACTGGCGGACCCGGTAGGCGAGATCGATGGGCTGCGTTCACGCCCCAGCGGCATTCAGGTGGGCCAGATGCGTGTCCCGCTCGGCGTGATCGGCATCATCTACGAGTCGCGACCCAACGTCACCCTGGAGGCGGCCAGCCTGTGCCTCAAGTCCGGCAACGCCTGTATCCTGCGCGGCGGCTCCGAAGCGCACGACTCCAACGCCGCCATTGCCGCCTGCATCCGCGCGGGGCTCGCCGATGCCGGGCTGCCCGAGACGGCGGTGCAGGTGGTGGCCACCACCGACCGTGCCGCCGTGGGCCGGCTGATCGCCATGCCCGAGCATGTCGACGTGATCATCCCGCGGGGCGGCAAGTCGCTGATCGAGCGCATCGCCCGGGAGGCACGGGTGCCGGTGATCAAGCACCTCGACGGGATCTGCCACGTCTACATCGATGCCACCGCCGACCCGGAGAAGGCCCTGGCCATCGCGGTGAACGCCAAGACCCATCGCTATGGCACCTGCAACACCATGGAGACCCTGCTGGTGGACGCCCCCGTGGCCGAGGCGCTGCTGCCGAAGCTGGCCGCGTCCTATGCCGAGCACGGCGTCGAGTTGCGCGGCTGCGAGCGCACTCGCGCCGTTCTCCCCGAGGCGGTTCCCGCCGCCGAGGCGGACTGGCATGCCGAATACCTGGCCCCGATACTGGCGATCCGCGTGGTGGACGGCATCGACGAGGCCATCGTGCATATCGAGCGCTACGGTTCACACCACACCGATGCCATCGTCACCGAGCACTATGGCCTGGCCCGCCGCTTCATGGCCGAGGTGGATTCCAGTTCGGTGATGGTCAATGCCTCGACCCGCTTCGCCGATGGTTTCGAATACGGGCTGGGGGCCGAGATCGGCATCTCCACCGACAAGCTGCACGCCCGCGGCCCGGTGGGGCTCGAGGGGCTCACCACGCGGAAGTACGTCGTCCTCGGTGACGGCCAGGTGCGCCAGTGAGCGAGCGGTTTCCCGTTCCCCTGCCCGCCGGGGCCAATGACGATCCGCCGCCGCGCATCGCCATGCTCGGCGGGACCTTCGACCCGGTGCATCTGGGGCACCTGCGCAGCGCCGTGGAGCTGCATGAGGCGCTCGCGCTGGACGCCGTGCACATGATTCCCGCCAGCATGCCGCCGCTGCGGGGAGAGCCGCATGTCTCGCCTGCCGAGCGCCTCGCGCTGCTGCGCCTGGGGATCGGCGACACCCCGGGCCTGGTTGCCGACCCCCGCGAGCTGCGACGCGACGGCCCCTCCTTCAGCGCCGACACCCTGGCCACGCTGCGCGAGGAGTTCGGCGGCCAGGCCCGCCTGGTGATGGCGCTGGGGCATGACGCCTTCCGGCGGCTGGCCGACTGGCACCAGCCCGAGCGGCTCTTCGAACTGGCCCATCTGGTGGTGATCGACCGTCCCGACTTCGAGGCGCCGCTGCCATCGGCACTGGTGGCGCTGATCGATGGCCGTGAGGTCGACGCCGCCGAGACCCTGATGGAGCGGCCGGCCGGCGGCCTGCTGCGCCTGGCGCTGCCCTCGCGCATGGCCATCTCGGCGACCGAGGTGCGCCACCGCCTGGCGGAGGGCCGCAGCGTGCGCTATCTGCTGCCCGAGGCGGTGGAGGCGCGCATCCTCGCCCATGGCTTCTATTCCGGTTCCTGACAGCAGGCGCAACCCGGTACAATGGGAAATCGAGATTTCGCTTCAACGAGGGGCAGACACGAAGGGCTATGCATATCGACGCACTCAAGACTCTGGCGGTGGACGCGCTGGAGGAACTCAAGGCCAGGGACATCAGCCTGCTGGATGTCTCGCGCCTGACCAGCGTGACCGACCTGATGGTGATCGCCAGCGGGACCTCCACCCGGCACGTGGCGGCACTGGCCAACAACGTGGTCGAGAAGGCCAAGGCCAGCGGCATCCAGCCGCAGGGCGTCGAGGGCGAGAATGGCGCCGATTGGGTGCTGGTGGACCTGGGCGACCTGGTGGTCCATGTGATGCTGCCCGAGACACGCCAGCTCTATGACCTCGAGCGCCTCTGGGCCGACCTCCCCAGCGACTGGGAGGCTCGGGAGTCGCATGGTGGAGGAGAGGCGGGCAACGCATGAGGATCCGCCTGCTGGCGGTGGGAACCCGCATGCCCGGCTGGGTGACCCAGGGCGTCGAGGAGTACCGCAAGCGGATGCCCCGTGACTTCGCCCTGGAGGTGGAGGAGATCGCTCCCGGCAAGCGCGGCAAGAACGCCGACACGACCCGGGCGATCGTCGCGGAATCCGAACGTATCCGTGCCAGGCTGAGGGGCAATGAACGGGTGGTGGCCCTGGAGGTGGGCGGCAAGGCCTGGAGCACCGAGCAGCTGGCCCGCGAGGCCGAGTCGTGGCGCCTCGAGGGGCGCGACGTGGCCCTGCTGGTGGGCGGCCCCGATGGCCTCGAGCCGGGGCTCTCCGCGCGCGCCGACCAGCGCTGGTCGCTGTCGCCCCTCACGCTGCCGCACCCGCTGGTGCGTATCCTGCTCGCCGAGCAGCTCTACCGCGCCTGGACCCTGATGGTGGGCCACCCCTATCACCGTTGAGCCGGCATGCCACCGTGAAGCCGACGTGAATCACTCCTCCGTGCGAGGCATCAGCCGAGGGCATTCCCGAGCATGCGCGAGCGACGCGACACCCTGAAGAACGCCGAGCAGGAACTGCGCACCTTCCGCGTGCGCTCGCTGCTGGCGGTGCTGCTGGTCTTCGCCATGACCGCCCTGTTGATGGGGCGGCTGGTCTACCTGCAGGTGGTTCAGCACGAGGTCTACAGCACCCGCTCGGAGAAGAATCGGGTCCGGGTCGAGCCCCTGCCGCCGACCCGGGGCCTGATCTACGACCGCAACGGCGTGCTGCTGGCCGAGAACCGCCCCACCTACAACCTGACCCTGGTGAGGGAGCGGGTCGACGACCTGGACGCCACCCTGACGCTGCTGGTGGACCTCCTCGAGCTGTCCGACGAGGAGATCGAGGCCTTCCGGGTGCGCTCGCGCCAGCGCCAGCGCCCCTTCCAGCCGGCGTTGCTGATGAGCGACCTCGACGAGGACCAGATCGCCCGCCTGGCGGTCAACCGCCATCGCCTGCCCGGCGTCGAGGTCGAGGCCCAGCTGCTGCGCTACTACCCGGACGCCGAGATCATGGCCCATGCCCTGGGCTACGTCGGGCGCATCAACGCCGAGGAGCTGCAGACCCTGGATGCCGGGCGCTATGCCGGCACGCACTTCATCGGCAAGACCGGGGTCGAGCGCTTCTACGAGGATGCCCTGCATGGCCAGTCGGGGCTGCGCAAGGTCGAGACGAACGCCCGCGGCCGGGTGCTGCGTGAGCTCGGTCGCACCGACCCCGTGCCGGGAGAGAACCTCACCCTGACCCTCGACAAGGAGCTGCAGCAGCTGGCCTACGAGCTGCTCGACGGTCGGCGTGGTTCCATCGTCGCCATCGTGCCGGCCACCGGCGAGATCCTGGCCATGGTCTCGGTGCCGGGCTTCGACAGCAACCAGTTCGTCACCGGCATCGACGTGGCGTCCTACCGGGCACTGCAGGAGGACATCGACCTGCCGCTGTTCAATCGCGCCATTCGCGGCCAGTACCCCCCGGGCTCCACCATCAAGCCCTTCCTCGCCCTGGCCGGCCTGGTGGAGGGCGCGATCACCCCCGACAAGACCATCTTCGATCCCGGGTACTACCAGTTGCCCAACGACTCGCGGCGCTATCGCAACTGGTTGCGCTGGGGGCACGGCCGGGTCGACATGGAGCGCTCCATCGCCGTCTCCAACAACACCTACTATTACTCCCTGGCCCACGACATGGGCATCGATCGTCTCCATGAGAACATGAGTGCCTTCGGCTTCGGCCAGCGGGTGGGCCATGACATCTTCGGCGAGAGCACCGCCCTGATGCCCTCCCGGGACTGGAAGCGTGGCCGCTTCAATCAGCCCTGGTACCCCGGCGAGACCCTGTCGGTGGGGATCGGGCAGGGCTACTGGCAGGTGACACCGCTACAGCTGGCCACCGCCACCGCCGTGCTCGCCAACCGCGGCCAGTGGGTCCGGCCGCGCATGGCCAGCCGCATCGGCGACGAGGAGGTCCCCGTGGCCCTGCCCGACACGCCGGAAGACATCGTGCTGGCCACCGAGGCCTGGTGGGACAAGGTGTTCTCCGGCATGGAGAAGGTGCTCAGCGGCCATGAGGGCACGGCACGGCGCACCGGGGCAGGGCTCGAGTACCGCATGGGCGGGAAGTCGGGGACTGCCCAGGTTTTCTCGCTGGGGCAGGATCAGCGTTACGACGCCGAGGAACTCGCCGAGCGACTGCGTGACCACGCCCTGTTCATGGCCTTCGCACCGCTGGAGGACCCCCGGATCGCCGTGTCGGTGATCGTCGAGAACGCCGGCGGCGGCAGCACCCATGCGGCGCACCTGGCCCGTGCCATGACCGATGCCTGGCTGCTCGAGGATGAGGAGCTCGATGTCGAGGAGCTGCGCGAGGCGATGGAAAATGATAGCGGCAATGTGGCGGGTAACTGACCCATGGCACTGATCGAACTGCCCCGGGCCCTGCGTGGCCACCCGGTGCGTCCCCCCGAGAGCGGCATCGCCCGTCGTCGCAGCATCTGGGAGCGCGCCCACCTGGACCCCTGGCTGCTGGGCATGCTGCTCATCCTGATGCTGGCGGGCCTGATGGTGCTCTACAGCGCCACCGGCCAGCGACTCGAGGCGGTGATCGCCCAGGGCATCCGTTTCGGGGTGGCGCTGGTGGTGATGCTGCTGCTGGCCCAGCTGTCACCCACCACGCTGCTGCGCTGGGCGCTGCCTGTCTATGTGGTCGGCCTGTTGATGCTGGTGGCCGTGGAGCTGGTGGGCGACATGGGCATGGGCGCCCAGCGCTGGCTGGTGATCCCCGGGGTCATCCGCTTCCAGCCCTCGGAACTGATGAAGCTGGCCATGCCGCTGATGGTGGCCGCCTACCTCAGCCGCCGCGAACTGCCGCCACGCCTGCGGGACCTGGCGGTCTGCGCCCTGCTCATCGGCCTGCCGGTGGCGCTGATCGCCAAGCAGCCCGACCTCGGCACCTCGCTGCTGGTGGCAACGGCAGCGATCTTCGTGGTGCTGCTGGCCGGGCTCTCCTGGCGCTTCATCGCAGCGCTGGCGGGCCTGGCGGCGGCGGCACTGCCGCTGCTGTGGATGAACCTGCACAACTACCAGCGCCAGCGCGTGCTGACCTTCCTCGACCCCAACAGCGATCCGCTGGGCTCGGGCTGGAACATCATCCAGTCGACCACCGCCATCGGCAGTGGCGGGGTGTTCGGCAAGGGGTGGCTGCAGGGCACCCAGTCCCAGCTGGAGTTCCTCCCCGAGCGGCATACCGACTTCATCGTCGCGGTGCTGGGCGAGGAGTTCGGGCTGGTCGGCATGCTGGCGGTGCTGGTGCTCTATCTGCTGATCATCAGCCGAGGCCTGTGGCTGGCCGCCGGCGCCCAGGACACCTTCGGACGGCTGCTGGCCGGCAGTATCGTCCTGACCTTCTTCATCTATGTCTTCGTCAACGTGGGCATGGTCAGCGGCATCCTGCCGGTGGTCGGGGTGCCACTGCCACTGGTCAGCTATGGTGGCACCTCCAGCGTGACCTTGCTGGCCGGTTTCGGTATTCTCATGGCCATTCACGCTCACCGCAGGCTGCTGCCGCGCTAGCAGGGAGAGGGCAATAGAATGACGGTGTCCCGTATGCAAGGACCGAGGGGGCTGGCCGTGATCGCCGGCGCCGGGTTGTCGCTGCTGGCCCTCGCCGCCGAGGCCGCGCTGGATTTCGACCCGGCCCGCCACGAGGCGGTGGGGGCCCTGGTCGAGGAACTCGCCGAGAAGGGCATCGAGCGCGATTGGCTCGAGGCCGCCATGCGCGATGCCGACTTCCAGCAGGGCGTGCTGGATGCCATGGCCGGTGCCGCCGAGCGACACCTGCGCTGGGACGAGTACCGAGAGATCTTCCTGCAGCCCGAGCGCATCAGCCGCGGGGTGGCCTTCATCGAGGCGCACCGGGATGCCTTCGACCGCGCCGAGGCCGAGTATGGCGTTCCCCCCGAAATGATTGCGGCCATCATCGGAGTCGAAACCAGCTACGGCCGCTTCACCGGTCGCCACCGGGTGCTCGACTCCCTCTCCACCCTGGCCTTCCACCACCCGGTGCGTGGCGACTTCTTCAGGGGCGAGCTGGCCGCCTTCCTGGAGATCACCCGCGAGCAGGGGGTCGATCCCGGCAGCCTCGACGGCTCCTATGCCGGGGCCATGGGTTATCCCCAGTTCATTCCCACCAGCTACCGCGCCTATGCGGTCGACTTCGATGGCGACGGCATCCGCGACCTCTGGACCAATCCGGTCGATGCCATCGGCAGCGTAGGCAACTATTTCGCCGAGCACGGCTGGCGCCCCGGTGCGCCGATCTATCATGACGCCGAGGGCCCCGGCGACTTGCCCGGCAGGGTCGAGTTCAACCAGACCCGTCCGCCCTATGCCGACATCGCCACCCTGGCCGGGGTCGGCATCGTCCCGCGTGGCGAGCTCGCCGTCGATCGGGAGGTGGTGCCGCTGGCCCTCGACTTCGAGGACGGCGCCTACCGCTATCGGGTCGGTCATCGCAATTTCTACGTGATCACCCGCTACAACCACAGTCACCTCTACGCCATGGCGGTGACCGAGCTGGCCGAGGCGATTCGCGATGCCCGGGCTCTGGAGGCCACGCCGCTGACACCGCCCGGCGACGACTCGGAGGGTGCATCATGAGGGCCTGGTGGAGTGCCTTGTCCCTGTTGCTCCTTCTGGCGGGCTGCGCCGGGGGCGGTGGAACCCCCTCCGACGGCGAGCGCACGGCCACGGCAAGGGCGGTTGTCCCCGCCGATGGCGAACGCTACACCATGGCCGGCGACGCCTACCCCCAGGAGCCGCCCGACGTCAGCCGGGTCCCCGATGCCACGCCGCGTATCGAGCCGCCCTCGCGGGGGGGCAACCGGCCCACCTACGAGGTGTGGGGCAAGACCTACCGGGTGCTGCCCGATGCCCGCGGCTACGCCCGCCAGGGCACCGCCTCCTGGTACGGAGAGAAGTTCCATGGTTACGCCACCTCCAATGGCGAGATCTACGACATGTACAAGATGAGTGCCGCCCATCGCTCGCTTCCGCTGCCGAGCTACGTGCGCGTGACCAGCCTCGAGAACGGCAACTCGGTGATCGTACGCGTCAATGACCGCGGCCCCTTCCACAGCGATCGGGAGATCGATCTCTCCTATGCCGCCGCGGCGCGCCTCGATATCCTCGACCGTGGTACCGGGCCGGTGAAGGTCGAGGCCATCGACGTGGAGCGGTGGATCGCCGAGAACGGCTCGGTGCCGGACAACGGCGCCGGACGCCAGGCGACCTCGGTACGCGGCGCCGAGTCGGCCGGCGAGACCGCCGCGGTGGCCGCCACTGCCCCGGTGGAACGGGCCGAGACACGCGCCGCGGAAGGCCGCCCGGCTGACGGCAGCCCCGCGGAACGCCGCCCGGCTGACGGCAGCCCCGCGGAACGCCGCCCGGCTGACGGCAGCCCCATCTACCTGCAGATTGCCGCCCTCGGTTCCGCGGAGAGCGCCCAGGCCCTCAAGGCCCGGCTGCAGAACGAGCTGTCCCACCCCGTGCGGGTGGCGAGTGCCACCGGCCTGCATCGCGTTCAGGTGGGGCCGCTCGCCCATGATGGCCAGGTCGACCCGGTGCGCGACGAGCTGCGTCGCGCCGGTTTCGGCCAGACCTTCGTTGTCAACGGTGTCGATTGAGTCGTCACCTCCGTATCATGATGCCCTCGATGTCCCTGATGAGATTCTCCCCCATGAGAGTGTTCCCCTCGCTTCCCTGTCGTCGCTGCTTCCCGGTGTTGCTGGTCCTGCTGGTGCTGGCCATTCCCCAGGCCCTGGCCCAGGCGGTGCCGGCTCCCCAGACCATGATCCCGGCCCCACCACAGCTGGCGGCCAAGTCGTGGTTCCTGATGGATGCCGACAGCGGCCGGGTGCTGGTGGAGCACAATGCCGACGAGCGCCTGCCGCCGGCGAGCCTGACCAAGCTGATGACCGCCTACCTGGTCGAGCGCGAGCTGGACCGTGGCAACATCACCATGGACGACATGGTGGAGATCAGCGAGAACGCCTGGCGCACCGGTGGCTCCAAGATGTTCATCGAGGTCGGTACCCGGGTCGCGATCCACGACCTGCTGTATGGGATCATCATCGCCTCGGGCAACGACGCCAGCGTCGCCGTGGCCGAACACCTCGCCGGCGGCGAGGCGCCCTTCGCCGACCTGATGAACCAGCACGCCACGCGCCTGGGGATGCACAACACCAACTACGCCAACGCCACCGGCCTGCCGCACCCGGAGCAGTACTCCTCCGCCCGGGACATGGCGCTGCTCTCCCAGTACATCATCAACGACTATCCCGAGCACTACGCCGTCTACGCGGAGAAGTACTTCACCTACAACGACATCCGCCAACCCAACCGCAACCGCCTGCTGTGGCGCGACCCCAGCGTGGATGGTCTCAAGACCGGCTGGACCACCGAGGCCGGCTACGGCCTGGTGGCGTCGGCCAAACGTGACGACATGCGGCTGATCTCGGTGGTGATGGGGACCAACTCCGAGGAGGCGCGTGCCCAGGAGACCCAGAAGCTGCTCAGCTACGGCTTCCGCTATTTCGAGACGCTCAAGCTCTATGACCGGGGGGCCGTGCTCAACACTCCGCGGATCTGGGGTGGCGAGAAGAACGAGCTGCGGGTGGGTGTCGGCCAGGACGTGCAGATGACCGTGCCACGTGCGCGCAACGAGCAGCTCACGGCCCGCCTGGACATTCGCGCCGACCTCGAGGCGCCGATCCAGGCGGGTGAGAACGTCGGCACCCTGGAGGTTCGCCTGGGGGACGAGGTGGTCGGTGAGCGGCCGCTGGTCGCCCTGGAGGGCATCGAGGAGGGCGGCCTGTTCAAGCGCCTCTTCGACCAGGTGCAGCGCTTCTTCAGCAACCTGATCGGCGGCTGGTTCGGTTGACGGTGCCGAGCGCCCGGGGTTGGTTACCCCGGTCCGCCTTGAGTAGAATGGTCGGGTACTCTCCAGCTGGAACGATGCATGAACCCCAAGTCACTGCGTGATCTGCGCGGCCCCGGCCGCCCGGCGGGCGGCAAGCCGCCGAAGATCACCTTCCCGTGCCGCTATCCCCTCAAGGTGGTGGGCGACGCCGCCGAGGATTTCGCTGCCACCGTCTGCCAGGTGGTCAGCCGTCACGATCCGGACTTCGATGCCAGCAACCTCAAGGTGGTGGCGAGCCGCAACGGTCGCTTCCAGTCGGTGCGCCTGACCATCCGTGCCACCGGCGAGGCCCAGCTGCAGGCGCTTTTCGTCGAGCTCAAGGCCACGGGCCGCGTGCACATGGTGGTGTGATGGCGGCAAGCCCCGCGTCTCCTGCCACGCTGCCTCCCGTCGAGCTGCACCGCCTGGGCCGCCGCCCCTACCGGCCGGTGTGGCAGGCGATGCGCGACCTCACCGACCATCGCGATGCCGAGACGCCGGACCAGTTGTGGCTGGTCGAGCACGACCCGGTGTTCACCCAGGGCCAGGCCGGCAAGCCCGAGCATCTGCTGATGCCGGGGGAAATCCCGGTGGTCCAGACCGACCGCGGCGGCCAGGTCACCTACCACGGGCCGGGCCAGGTGGTGCTCTACCCGCTGATCGACGTGCGCCGCGCGGGCCTCGGCGTCCGCGAGCTGGTCAGCGCCCTGGAGAATGCGGTGATCGCCTTGCTCGCCGAGCATGGGGTCGAGGCCCGGGCGCGCCCCGATGCCCCCGGCGTCTACGTGGGGGAGGCCAAGATCGCCTCGCTGGGGCTGCGTATCCGCCGCGGCGGGAGCTTCCACGGGGTGGCCCTCAACGTCGACGGCGACCTCTCGCCGTTCCAGCGCATCAACCCCTGCGGCCATGCCGGCATGGCGATGACGCGCCTGGCCGATCTCGTCGACGACCGCCCGGGCGTCGAGGCGCCCAGTGTGGAGAGGGTGGGGGAGCGCCTGGCGGAGTGCCTGGCGCTCGAGCTGGGAAGGGGGCTGGTCAGCCGACGTTGACCGCGTCGATGCGGTCGGGATCGGGCTGCTGGCCGGGGACCTCGGCCGGGGCGGCCAGGCCCAGGTTGTTCTTCTCGAAGACCCGGTCGGCGCGGTAGCTGGAGCGCACCAGCGGGCCCGAGGCCACCTCCATGAAACCCTTCTCCAGGCCGATGCGGCGATAGCGCTCGAACTCCTCGGGGGTGACGTAGCGCTCCACCGGCAGGTGGTTGCGGGTCGGGCGCAGGTACTGGCCCAGGGTGACGATGTCCACGCCGATCTCGCGCAGGTCGTCGAAGGTGGCCAGTATCTCCTCCTCGGTCTCGCCCAGTCCCAGCATCAGGCTGGTCTTGGTCAGCACCTCCGGCTTGTGCCGCTTGGCGTGGGCCAGCACGTCCAGGGTCTTGCGGTAGCCGGCGCGGGGATCGCGGACCCGACGGGTGAGGCGTTCCACGGTCTCGACGTTCTGGGCGAACACCTCGAGGCCGGAGTCCACCACGTCCTCGATGGCGGCATGCACGCCGTCGAAGTCCGGGGTCAGCGCCTCGACCACCACCTCGGGGGTGTTGGCCTTGATGGCGCGGATGCAGGCCGCGTAGTGGGCGGCGCCGCCGTCCTCCAGGTCGTCGCGGTCCACCGAGGTGAGCACCACGTAGCGCAGGCCCATCAGTTCCACCGACCTGGCGGTATTGGCCGGCTCCTCGGTGTCGAGCCACCCCTTCGGGTTGCCGGTGTCCACGGCGCAGAAACGGCAGGCACGGGTGCACACCGAGCCCATCAGCATGATGGTGGCGGTGCCGTTGCTCCAGCACTCGCCCATGTTGGGGCAGTGGGACTCGGCGCAGACGGTGCTCAGGCGATGGGTGCTGACGTTGCGCTTGACGGCCTCGAAACGCTCGCCCCCGGGAATCTGGGCGCGCAGCCACTTCGGCTTGCGCCCCAGGTCAGGGCCATCGCCCTCCTGGCGGCGCTGCTTGATGCCGTCCTTGATGGCGGCGAAGCCCTGCTCGGTACGGAACTTCTCTCCGCTGGGAATCGGTTTCGAGGTGTTGTCGCTCATAGGGTGGGAACCCCTCCGCTCGGCGGCTGCGAGGGCCATGGGGGGATGCGATGCGTCCGGGGCCGATGCCCGGGCGAGCCCCGCATGGCGCGCAGACTGTTACGTGGGTTGCAGGCGGCCAATTTACCACAGCCTCCCCGGGGTGGGACAGACGCCGGGCGGTGCCCGGCGCCGCCACCCGGTCTCGCCATGATGTCGGTCAGGAACCGAGCGGCAGGCAGGCCACGCCGTGGTTGGGCAGGGGGCGCGGCGGGGCGTTGAAGTGGTCGTGGAAGTCCGCCAGGTGCTCGCGCACGAAGCGCAGGAAAAGCTCGGTGGCGGGAGTGGGGAAGCGGGTGCGGGGATGGACGGTGCACCAGGAGTGGCGCAGCGGGAAGCCGGGCAGGGCAAGCTCGGTGAGCAGGCCGGCCTCGATCTCCAGGCGCACCGCCAGTCGTGGCAGCACCGCCACGCCCAGCTGCGCCATGACCCCCTGCTTGACCGCCTCGTTGGTGCCCAGCTCGATGGTGTGGGCCAGCCGGATATCCTGGGCGGCGGCCAGCTCCTCGAAGGCGCTGCGCACGCCCGAGCCCGGCTCGCGCGTCAGCACGTAGTGGCGAGCGAAGTCCTCCAGGGTCGGTGCCCTGGCCGACAGCAGCGGATGTCCCGGCCACACCACCGGGATCATCTCGTTGTCCAGGAGCGGCATGAACACCAGGTCCTCGTCCACCGGGACCCGGGCCATGATCACCAGGTCGTCGCGGCACTCGGCGAGCCGCTCCAGCGCCTGGCTCCGGTTGCACACCCGCAGCCGTACCCGGATATTGGGATAGTGGGCGCGGAAGCGTGCCAGCAGGTGGGGGACCACGTACTGGGCGGTGGAGACCGCGGCGATGTCGAGGTCGCCGGTGATGGTGCCTGCCATGTCGGAGAGCGCCATCTGCAGTCGGGATACCTGGCCGAAGATCGCCTCGGCCGAGGCGGCGAGGGTATCGGCAGCGGGCAGCACGTGGAGTGTCCTGCCGGCATACTTGAACAGCGGCTGGCCCAGCGCCTGCTCGAGCTGGCGGATCTGCGAGCTCACCGCCGGCTGTGTCAGCCCCAGCCGTTCGGCCGCCCTGGAATAGGAGTGCTGGTCGTAGACGGCCTGGAAGACTTGCAACTGGCGGAAGGTCAGGCGATTGAGCAGCTTGGGAGTGGTCATGGTTCATCCGCCCGGCCGTGGCGACCCTCAGGTGGTCCGGCTGTCATGCTAGCATCGCCGGTCCCGTCCGGGCCATCACCGGAGTTGCCATGACGCCCCGAACCTTCCGCCTCCCCGGCGCCAGTGATCCCTCTCCCCGGCTGCTGCTGGCGGCCTCCACCCTTGCCGGCCTGAGCGTCCGCCAGGCCAGCCGCGAGCTCGGCATCGATTGTCTCGAGGCCACGACCCCGGACGAGCCGTTCGACAGCCTGGTCGAACGCGCCCTTGCCGCGCACTGCCGCGCCCTGCACCCGGGCGAGTGCGAGCCGGCCCGGCAGCTTGCCCTGGCCCTGGCCTGTCGTCGCGGCGGGCTTGCCTTCATCGGGCCGCCCCCCGCACTGATCGAGGCCATGTGCGACGGCCAGGCGATGTGCCAGCTGATGCGCGAGGCGGGATTGCCGCTGGCTTCGCCCGGCATGGCAGGGGAGGTGGTACGGGTGCCGGTGCTGGCGGATGGCGGCGGCCGGGTGCGCTACCTGCCGGCCCGCCATGCCCCCCGTGCCGACCTGGTCATGGCGCCCGTCGCCGGGTTGACGCTGGAGCGGCACGCCTACCTGGGCCGGCTTGCCGTGCAGGGGGTGGCGAGCATCGGGCTCGAGGGCCTGGTGACGCTGAGCTTCCGGGTGGGGGATAACCGCATCGGTTTCATGGCCATGACCCCGGGGTTGTCGGGCAGCGAGGCGCTGGACGAGGCCCTGACCGGGCTCGATCCGGTGGTCGAGCAATTGCGGCTGGGCGCGGGGGAACGGCTGCGGGCTCGACAGCCGAGCCTGGCTCCCCGGGGACATGCCCTGCAGTGGCGACTCTGCCTCGATCCCGGGGCGGCCTTCTCGGGCGGTCCGGGGCTGCGCCTCGACCGGCCTCCCGAGGCGCCTGATGCCGCACGCCTGCTGGCCCGCGGGCGCCAGCCGGAGGACGCCGCCCGACGAGCCCGGCGCGCTCTCGAGGAACTGCTCGGCGCCTCGCGGGCCAGGTCGCTGATGACGGCCGTTCCCCGCGGCTGGCGTTGAACAGACGGTCAATCTCTGCTCGTCGTGTTGGCGAAAATGCGCTATATTGCATTGCAGCATTTCTCCCACGCAACGCCAGGAGCTCGTGATGAACCTTCCGATGCCGACACCTCCGGCAGCCGCGCTGTCCTTCCTGGATCCGTTCGGCTTTGGACGCGCCGCAGGCCGTTACTGGCTGGATGCCTTCGAGCGAAGCGTGCTCTACATGGACGTCATGCGCGTCCGTGGCAACCAGTATCTCGAGCATATCGACAAGACCAAGCCAAGCGTGCTGGGCTTCGAGGCCGAGGTGCTGATCGACGGTCGCGAGCTGGCGCGGCCGGTCAACTACGAACTGCTGCGTATCCTGCCCCCGGAGGGCCAGGAGACCGACCCCCAGATGCGCCCCTTCGTGGTGGTGGATCCCCGTGCCGGCCACGGCCCGGGCATCGGCGGCTTCAAGCCCGACAGCGAGATCGGCGTGGCGCTGCGGGCCGGACACCCCTGCTACTTCATCGGCTTTCTGCCGTATCCCGAGGAGGGGCAGACCGTCGAGGACGTGGTCGAGGCGGAGATCGCCTTCCTGCGCCACGTGGTCGAATCCCATGCGGCCAGCGCCGAGAAGCCCATGGTCGTCGGCAACTGCCAGGCGGGCTGGCAGCTCATGATGGCGGCGTCGCTGGAGCCCGACCTGTTCGGCCCGATCCTGATCGCCGGGGCGCCGCTCTCCTACTGGGCGGGCGAGCGCGGCCGCGCGCCCATGCGCTACACCGGGGGCATGACCGGCGGCAGCTGGGTGACCTCCCTGGTCAGCGACCTGGGTGACGGCCACTTCGACGGCGCCTGGCTGGTGCAGAACTTCGAGAACATGAACCCGGCCAACACCTTCTGGACGAAGCAGTATCGCCTCTACGCCAACGTGGACACCGAAGCCGAGCGCTACCTGGAGTTCGAGCGCTGGTGGGGCGGTCACGTGGTACTGGGCGGTGACGAGATCCAGTACATCGTCGACAACCTCTTCGTCGGCAACCGCCTCTCCACGGCCCAACTGGTGACCTCCGACGGGCGACGCATCGACCTGCGCAATGTGCGCTCGCCGGTGGTGGTGTTCTGTTCCCGGGGCGACGACATCACGCCGCCACCCCAGGCACTGGGTTGGGTGCGGGACCTCTACGCCGGGGCGGAGGACATCGTCGCCAACGAGCAGACCATCGTCTACTGCGTCCATGACACCACCGGCCACCTGGGCATCTTCGTCTCGGGCAGCGTGTCCCGCAAGGAGCATGCCGAGTTCACCGCCAACATGGACTACATCGACGTGCTGCCGCCGGGGCTCTACGAGACCACCGTGTCCACGGCCGCGGAGCGCGAGGATGCCGAGCTGATCGAGCGGGACTACCTGCTGGAGTTTTCGCCGCGCACCATCGAGGAGCTCGACCACTACGTCCAGCACTCACCGGAGGACGACACGCGGTTCGCCACCGTGGCCCGGATATCGGAGATCAACCTGGGTCTGTATCGCCTCTTCGTGCAGCCCTGGGTGCGTGCCCTGTCCACGCCGGAATCGGCGAAGTGGCTGCGTCGCATGCACCCCAATCGCCTGGGCTACCGCCTGCTCTCCGATCGCAACCCGCTGATGACCGCGGTGCCGGTGCTGGCCGAGCGGATTCGCGCCAACCGCCACCCGCTGGACGAGGACAACCTGTTCCGCGTGCTGGAATCGATCGCTTCCGATCAGATCGCCGGCAGCCTGAATGCCTGGCGTGACCTGCGCGACGGCGCCATCGAGCGCACCTTCCTCGACCTCTACGGCCAGCCGTTGCTGCAGTCCCTGGTGGGGCTGGGGGGCGACGCCCACGCGCATCGCCGCCTTCCCGGCGCCGAGCCGGAGCACCGCCGCTTCATCGAACGTCGCCGGAACGAACTGCGCGAGCACATTGCCGAGGGGGGCAGCCACGAGGCGGTCATTCGTGCGTTGATCTTCGTGCTGGGCGGCGCCCCGTCCACCGACGAGCGCAACTTCAAGCGGCTGAGGGCGACCCACGCCGAACTGGAGTCCGAGCTCTCCGTGGCCGACTTCAAGCGCCTGATGCGCGAGCAGTTCTTCATCCTCAAGCTGGACCGCGAGGCGGCCGTCGAGGCGCTGCCCGAGCTGCTCGAGGGACAGACGGCGGAGCAGATCGCCGATCACCTGATGCACATCGAGCACGTGCTGGCGGCCAGTGGCGAACTCTCCGAGCACTCTGCCGATCGGCTGGAGCGGGTCAAGTCGCTGTTCGAGCAGGCCATCGACCAGGCACCGCTGGTCGAGGCGCAGTCGCGTGCCGAGGCCGAGGAGTGGGTGGCCAGCCAGGCCGAGGCCCAGCGCCAGGCCTTCAGCGACGTGGAGGGCCTGATGGAGTCGCAGCCGGCCGCCGGGGAGAAAGCGCCGACCGAGCCCGAGCCGACTGCCAAGCCAGAGGCGACGGCCACGCCGGCCGCCGGGTCCGAGCCGGAAGCGGAGGCCGGGTCCGCTGCCAGGGCCAGGCCCGCGACCCGCCAGACCACTGCTCGGCGCGGCACCACCGCCTCACGCCGCAAGCCGGGCGGCGGTGGCAACAAGCGCTGATCGCGCCACGCCACCGGGCTTCCAGCGCCCTCGCCGCGACATGCGGCGAGGGCGTTGTCGTTGCGGCGGATGCCTTGCCCATACCGGCCATGGCGGTCTAGGGTCAGAAGGCCGGCGCGGGGCTCGCGCCGAGGTTGCGACTGGCGTGATGCACGGCGCTGGGGTAGGGTAAGCGCATTTTTCACCCGCCGCGGATGGGCGGGACGGAATCGTCAGGTGCGGCCTCGCGGGGCGCGCCATGCACATTTAGTGGAGCACTATGGGCAAGTCACTGGTCATCGTCGAGTCGCCGGCCAAGGCCAAGACGATCAACAAGTATCTCGGCAACGACTTCATCGTGAAGTCGAGCGTGGGTCATATCCGTGACCTGCCGACCAGCGGCTCGGGCAAGGCGGCCTCCGACCCCAAGGAGCGTGCACGCCAGGCTGCGGCGACACGGAAGATGTCCCCGGAAGAGAAGGCCGAGTACCGCAAGCACAAGTCGCGCGAGCAGTTGATCCGGCGCATGGGTATCGACCCCGAGCACGGCTGGGAGGCCCATTACGAGATCCTGCCGGGCAAGGAGAAGGTGGTGGCCGAGCTCAAGAAGCTCGCCGAGAAGGCCGATGCCGTCTATCTCGCCACCGACCTCGACCGCGAGGGGGAGGCCATCGCCTGGCACCTTCGCGAGACCATCGGCGGCGACGAGGCGCGCTACAGGCGGGTGGTCTTCAACGAGATCACCCGGAACGCCATCCAGGAGGCCTTCCAGGACCCCGGCACGCTGAACATCCCGCGGGTGGAGGCGCAGCAGGCGCGCCGCTTCCTGGATCGGGTGGTCGGCTTCATGCTCTCGCCGCTGCTGTGGGCCAAGATCGCCCGCGGCCTTTCCGCCGGACGCGTCCAGTCGGTGGCCATGCGCCTGATCGTCGAGCGCGAGCGCGAGATCCGTGCCTTCGTCCCCGAGGAGTTCTGGGACGTCCATGCCGACCTGGTCTCGAAGGACGGCGAGCCGGTGCGCTTCGAGCTGGTGCGCCAGGGCGGCAAGCCGTTCCGCCCCACCTCCGAGGCCGAGACCCTGGAGCGTATCGCCGCGCTGAAGCAGGCGAGTCTCTCGATCACCGCCCGGGAGGACAAGCCCACCCGGTCGAAGCCGAACGCCCCCTTCATCACCTCGACCCTGCAGCAGGCCGCCAGTGGCCGGCTGGGCTTCTCGGTGAAGAAGACCATGACCCTGGCCCAGCGTCTCTACGAGGCGGGCTACATCACCTACATGCGCACCGACTCCACCAACCTCTCCAGGGATGCGGTGGAGCATGTCCGCGACTTCATCGGCAGCGAGTTCGGGGCGCGCTACCTGCCCGAGTCGCCCAACCGCTATTCCAGCAAGGAGGGCGCCCAGGAGGCCCACGAGGCGATCCGCCCCTCCGAGGTCGACCGCCGTGCCACCGACCTCGCCGGCATGGAGCGCGACGCCGAGCGGCTCTACGAGCTGATCTGGCGCCAGTTCGTCGCCTGCCAGATGACCCCGGCCGAGTACCTCTCCAGCACCCTGACCGTGGAGGCCGACGGCTTCGAGCTCAAGGCCAAGGGGCGGGTGCTCAAGTTCGACGGCTACACCCGGGTCATGAAGCCGGCCGGCAAGAATGAGGACCAGTCACTGCCGGACCTCGCCGAGGGCACCCCGATGACCCTCGAGCGCCTCGACCCCCAGCAGCACTTCACCAAGCCGCCGGCCCGCTACACCGAGGCGAGCCTGGTCAAGGAGCTGGAGAAGCGCGGCATCGGCCGGCCCTCCACCTACGCCTCGATCATCTCCACCATCCAGGATCGCGGCTACGTCAAGCTGGAGAACCGGCGCTTCTACGCCGAGAAGCTCGGCGACATCGTCACCGAGCGCCTCAAGGAGTCCTTCCCCGACCTGATGGACTACTCCTTCACGGCGCGCATGGAGGACAGCCTCGACGAGGTGGCCGAGGGCGAGCGCAACTGGCGCGCGCTGCTCGATGCCTTCTACGCCGAGTTCAGCAAGGAGCTCGAGGAGGCCGAGAGCGAGGCGGGCATGCGCCCCAACCAGCCCGTGCCTACCGATATCGACTGCCCCAGCTGCGGGCGCAAGATGCAGATCCGCACCGCCTCCACCGGGGTCTTCCTGGGCTGCTCGGGCTACAACCTGCCGCCCAAGGAGCGCTGCAAGACGACCATCGACCTGCTGCCCGGCGAGGAGGCGGTGGCCGCCGATGCCGACGAGGAGGCCGAGACCGACGCCCTGCGGGCCAAGCACCGCTGCCCCAAGTGTGGCACCGCCATGGACAGCTACCTGATCGACGAGACCCGCAAGCTGCACATCTGCGGCAACAGCCCGGACTGCGACGGCTACGAGGTGGAGCAGGGCAGGTTCCGCATCAAGGGCTATGACGGTCCCACCATCGAGTGCGACAAGTGCGGCTCGGAGATGCAGCTCAAGTCCGGCCGCTTCGGCAAGTACTTCGGCTGCACCAACAGCGAGTGCAAGAACACCCGCAAGCTGTTGCGCAACGGCGAGGTGGCGCCGCCCAAGATGGACCCGATTCCCATGCCGGAGCTCGAGTGCCAGAAGGTCGACGACCACTACGTGCTGCGCGACGGGGCCAGCGGGCTGTTCCTGGCGGCGAGCAAGTTCCCCAGGAACCGCGAGACCCGCCCGCCCCTGGTCCGCGAGCTCAAGGCCCACGCCGAGGAACTCCCCGAGAAGTATCGCTACCTGCTCGATGCGCCCAGCGAGGACCCCGACGGCCGCCCGGCCCAGATCCGCTTCTCGCGCAAGGCCAAGGAGCAGTTCGTGATGACCGACGAGGGGGGCAAGGCCACCGGCTGGAAGGCCACCTTCGACGGCCACCGCTGGCAGGTGGAGGACAAGCGCAAGTGACCCCGCGATCCCGCACCAATCAGCTGCTCTACCAGGCCGAGCTGCTGCTCGACACCCTGCCGGGCGACGACGAGCACGCCGAGGCGCGGCGCATGGCGGCGGAGGAGGGCGCCCTGGCGCTGTTCGAGCTGGCGCTGCAGTCGCTGCTGCGCGAGGTGACCGAGCACGCCCGCCTCGAGCGCCATGAGTGGCGCGAGCTGCTGGGCCCCGAGGGCGCCGGCATCGCCGAGCTGCACCGCCTGCGCGAGCTGGCTGCGCGTCCCGACAGCTGGCTGGCCTGGCTGGTCGTCAGGCTCGAGGCCCTGCACTCAAGCGACGGCGTGGCCCGGCGCACCAGCGGTGCCGCGGCCGGGCTGATCGCCGTGGGCAACGCCACGGCGCTGGGCGACGAACTGCGCTGGTGCCTCGCCGAGGCCAAGGCCGAACTCGCCGCCCTGCGCGAGACCAGCCAGGAGTGGTGACCCGCATGGCCGCGCAGCGTGTCGCCATCTTCGTCGACGTGCAGAACGTCTACTACACCACCCGTGAGGCCTTCGGCCGGCACTTCGACTACCACGCCTTCTGGGCGCGCTTCGCGGCGGGCCGCGAGGTGGTGGTGGCCAACGCCTATGCGGTGGAGCGCGGCGACCCCCGCCAGCGCCAGTTCCAGGCGATCCTGCGCACCATCGGCTTCGACGTGAGGCTCAAGCCCTTCATCCAGCGCCGCGACGGCTCCGCCAAGGGCGACTGGGACGTCGGCATCGCCCTGGACGCCATGGAGGCGGGGCCGCTTGTCGACCATGTGGTGCTGGTCTCCGGCGATGGCGACTTCGACCTGCTGGTGACCCGCCTGCGCGAGCGCTTCGGCGTCACGGTGACCGTCGTCGGGGTGGCGCCCCTCACCGCCGACTCCCTGATTCGCGCGGCCAGCGAGTTCGTGCCGGTCGACACCCACCTCCTGCGCTAGGCTTGCATCGCTTCCCGTTGATACACGTCAAGCGTGCCCCGGCGGCGTTGGCTAGGATGAAGACAGGAGCCAACCGGCAGCGCCGCTGGCGGCAACGACGAGGAGGTGGCAGGTATGCGTTTTCATCAGATAAAGGAACTGGTCGCCTGGGCGGCCGACTACCATGGGGGCCTCGCCGAGCAGTACACGAAGCTGGCGGCCGGCGGAGTGGACGAGAGGGTGCGCATGGCCCTCGAGTACCTGGCCGAGCACGAGCGCAAGATGCAGTCGGACCTGACCGCCTACCTGGGCGAGAATGGTGGCCATCGGGCCGTGCTGGAGACCTGGTTCGACGATCCGACGGACTTCCCGCATCCGCCGGTACTCGAGCGCCTTCCGGGCTGTATCGACTGCGAAAGCGTACAGAGCGTGCTGGCGACGGCCCTCACGGCCCATCGCACCCTCCAGGACCTCTACGCCCATCGCAGCGACAAGGCCGGCGCCGACAGCGAGCGGGAGTTCTTCGATTCGCTCTCCGCCGGGCACGAGGCGGAGGTTCGACGCATCGCCCGTGACATGCAACGACTCGAGGACTACTGAGGAGAACGCCATGACCGACCAGATGCTATCCCCCAAGATGCTCGGTTACTGGACGAGTGATCAGCTCCGTGAAGCCCCCGACGAATCCGGCATCTTCTGCGTGTTCCGGGCGGCGAGGGATCCCGAGTCCGGCGACATGGACGTGCAGGAACTGCTCTACGTCGGCGAGCACCGCAGCACGCGCTATGGCATCGAGCACCACGAGGAGCGCGACCGGTGGCAGGCATTCCTGCAGCCCGACGAGGAGCTGTGGTTCGCCGTGGGGCTCTGTGGCAGCGCCAACCGGGAGCGCCTGGCGGCGGCGATGATCAATGCCCACAAGCCGCGCTTCAACTCCCGCAGTGACTATCTCGAGCGCTTCCCCTTCGACGAGACCACGGTGCATATCTACGGCAAGAAGCACAAGCTGCAGAGCATCTTCACCGTCTACCGCCACGACTGAGCGGCCGCTCAGAGACGCCACGCGCGGCCCCGGCGGGTGTTCCTGCCGGGGCCGCTGTCGCTGTGGGGCCTGGCTCAAGCTGTTCGCAGAACAGGCGAGGTACCCAGCAGGAGCGCCATGTCTTGTCGGTTCGACGAACGCCCCGAGGTTCCGTGGGAGCTCGGGTTCCCCGAGCGAATGGCGCCGCAGGCGCCCCGGCGGCGTTACCCTGTGCCGCCCAGGAGCCTTTCGGTCTCCCTTCGCCGGGCGGAGCCCAGCTCCAGCACGCGGCGAACATGGCCGTTGCCGGTCCTGGTGATGCCCCCCTGGCGTCGGCTGCCACCACTTGAGTGCTCGCTTGGCACCAGGCCCAGATAGGCCATCAGTTGTCGCGGTGAGTCGAAGCGACTGATGTCGCCGAGTTCAGCGAGCACCGTCATGGCCGTGATCAGACCGATCCCGCGCATCGCCATCAACGCCTCGACCACCGGAGCCAGCGACCAGCTCGGCAGCGCCGCTGCCATCTGCTTTTCCAGGCCAGCCACTCGCCTCTGGGCTTCTTTCACGGCATCGACGTACTCCTCCAGCACGATCTGCTGAACCGGGGTGTCGAAGCGGACCGTCTCCAGCCAGCGAAAGTGAATGGGAATCCACTTGCTCTTGCCACGGTAGACCTTGCCATGCCGCAGCAGGAAGGCGCTCAGCCGCTGGCGGGCCTTGAGCTCGATGGCCTTCATGTCCTCCCGCGCTCGCGTCAGGTCGCGAATCGCCTCCTGCTCCGGTGTGGGCACCCACACCGGGGTGAGTTCGCCCGAGCGGGACAGGCGGGCCAACATCTGCGCATCACGGCGGTCGGTCTTGACGCGATCACCGGCGCGGCGGGGGATCAACGACGGAGCCACCACCTCGCAGTCATGACCGCTGGCCTGGACCTGATGATAGAGCCCATAGCCGCAGGGTCCCGCTTCGTAGCTGAACAACAAGGGCTGACCGCCAAAACGCTCGTTTAGCTGACGAACCAACTTGTCCACGGCCTTGGGCTCGTTGGGAATCTCGCCACGAAACTCGGGCTCCTGACGCCCCACTTCGGCAAGGGATACCGCAATGGTGGCTTTATGCACGTCCAGGCCAATATAAGCAGCATGGACGTTGCTGGCAGCGCTGAGTCGTTCAGCCACAGCCCCCTTAACAACGGATTGCTGAGTTGCGTTAGACTGATTCATGACCTGCCTCCCTCAATAGTGGCTCTGTGTTCTGGTCCCTACCTCAACGTAACCCACGACGTTGAGGCGGGGCAGGTCAATCCATCATGTCTGCAGTAAATGCTCAGCCTCGGCTGAGCGCCACGCCAAGCCGAGAAGCGCCCTGGCGCAGCGGGCGGTGTGAAGGGCGGCCATAACCGGTACAATCGCGGCCCTTCCATGCACCGACCGGACCCTTATCCTTGATCTCCACCGCCAACATCACCATGCAGTTCGGGGCCAAGCCCCTGTTCGAGAACGTCTCCATCAAGTTCGGCAACGGCCATCGTTACGGCCTGATCGGCGCCAACGGCTGCGGCAAGTCCACCTTCATGAAGATCCTCGGCGGCGACCTGGAGCCTTCATCTGGCCAGGTGATGGTCGAGTCGGGGGCCCGGCTCGGCAAGCTGCGCCAGGATCAGTTCGCCTACGAAAACGAGCGGGTCATCGACACCGTGATCATGGGCAACGCCGAGCTCTCGCGGGTAGCCGCCGAGCGGGAGCGCATCTATGCGCTGCCCGAGATGAGCGAGGAAGACGGCATGGCGGTGGCCGACCTGGAGGTGCGCTTCGCCGAGCTCGACGGCTACACCGCCGAGGCCCGCGCCGGCGAGCTGCTGCTGGGGCTCGGTATCCCGCTCGAGCAGCACTTCGGCCCCATGAGCGAAGTGGCGCCGGGCTGGAAGCTGCGCGTGCTGCTGGCCCAGGCGCTGTTCGCCGACCCCGACGTGCTGCTCCTCGACGAGCCCACCAACCACCTGGACATCAATACCATCCGCTGGCTGGAGGGGGTGCTCACGGCGCGCAGCAGCACCATGATCATCATTTCCCACGACCGCCACTTCCTCAACAGCGTCTGCACCCACATGGCGGACCTGGACTACGGCGAGATCAAGCTGTTCCCGGGCAACTACGACGACTACATGACCGCGGCCACCGCCGCCCGCGAGCGCCAGCACGCCGACAATGCCAGGAAGAAGGCGCAGATCGCCGAGCTGCAACAGTTCGTCAGCCGTTTCTCGGCCAACGCCTCCAAGGCCAAGCAGGCCACCTCCCGGGCGCGCCAGATCGACAAGATCAAGCTCGAGGAGATCAAGCCCTCGAGTCGGGTCAGCCCCTTCATCCGCTTCGAGCAGGCGCGCAAGATCCACCGCAACGCGGTCAACGTGGAGGGGGTTGCCCAGGGCTACCCCGGCGAGGCGCCGCTGTTCGAACGCTTCGGCATGACCGTGGAGGCCGGCGAGCGCATCGCCATCATCGGCCCCAACGGCATCGGCAAGACCACGCTGCTCAGGACCCTGGCCGGGGAGCTTGCGCCCCAGGCCGGCAGCGTGAAGTGGACCGACAGCGCCGAGCTCGGCCACTTCGCCCAGGACCACGCCGACGACTTCGCCAACGACGCCACCCTGTACGAGTGGATGGCCCAGTGGACCGACGGCGGCGAGCAGGTGATCCGCGGGGCGCTGGGGCGGATGCTCTTCTCCAGCGACGACATCGGCAAGTCGGTCAAGGTGATCTCCGGCGGCGAGCAGGGGCGCATGCTGTTCGGCAAGCTGTCGCTGACCCGGCCCAACGTGCTGTTGATGGACGAGCCCACCAACCACCTGGACATGGAGTCCATCGAGGCGCTCAACCTGGCCCTCGAGCACTACCCGGGCACCCTGATCTTCGTCAGCCACGACCGGGAGTTCGTCTCCTCCCTGGCCACCCGCATCCTCGACATGGGCGAGGACGGGATCACCGACTTCAGCGGCAGCTACGACGACTACCTGCGAAGCCAGGGCCTGTTCGGCTGAGGGCGAGGAGCCAGGGGCAAGGCATTCGGTGGGAGCTCGGGTTCCCCGAGCGAATGGCGCCGCAGGCGCCCTGGCGATGTTGCCTGCCTTTGAGACTCCCGCCCAGGAGTCCTTCGGCCTCCATTCGTCGAAGCGTCGAGCCGTGGGAAAGCCCAGCTCCCACAGTCATGGCGCTGCATGGCAGTGGGGGCGACGCTGGACTAGGGTGAAGGTGTTGCCGCCCCGGGTGGGCCGGCGTCACCGCAAGGATGCCCATGCCCTGGATCAAGCTCGTGCATATCGTGGCGCTGGTGAGCTGGTGCGGCGCGCTGCTCTACCTGCCGGTGATGCTGGCACAGTCGGCGCGCGGTGCGCCGCGCTTCGCCCCTGCCTCGCCGCCCATGCCGCGTTTCGTCTACAACAGCCTGGCCACCCCTGCCGCGCTGTTCGCCATCGTCTCGGGTACGTTGCTGTTCCTGGTCCAGGGGCTGGCCGGTGGCTGGCTGGTGCTCAAGCTGCTGGCGGTGACGGGCATGGTGCTGGCCCATGGGACCACTGGCTGGCTGCTGCTGCGGCTCGAGCAGGGTGAGGCCCGGGGGGTGGCGGGCGGCGCGATGGCGGCCTGGGGGCTGGCAGCGACCTGCATGCTGGTGGTGGTGGGACTGGTACTGGTCAAGCCGGCCCTGTAGTGGCGACGCCGGCCGGGGAGGAAGTGGATGCCGACACGTCAGCGCTCAGTCCTCGAGATCAACGCCCACCGCATGCTCGTAGACCAGCTGGCCGCCCAGCCAGCCGGCCAGGGCGATCAGAGCCGCGGTGGCCAGGCTCAGCGCCAGGCCCCAGGGCAGCAACGCCTCGCCGAGGAAACGCCACAGCCAGTTGAGCGACGCCAGCGACAGCATCACCACGGCGACCATGGCATGGCTCCAGGCGGTGACCAGGCGACGGATGTCCTTCACCGACACCAGGTCGATGACCCCGGCCAGGCTGGCGACCCAGCCACCGAAGGCACCGACCCCGGCCAGCCAGAGCGAGGCCCGTGCCCAGAAGGGGTCGCCGGTGTAGAGGTACCCCAGGTCGCTGGCCACCAGTGCCATCAGGGCGGCCACGGGGAAGTGGATCATCACCGGGTGCAGCGGGTGGCCGGCGACGGAGGCGCGGCTCCTGATCGAGCGCTGCGGTCTTCCTGGCCTGGTTTCGGGCATGGCGCCGTCCCTGTCGGCAGTGGGCTCCCTTCCCGCATTCAACGCCCCTGCCGTTGGCGGGTCAAGCCGATGGCGACCCTGGGCGGGTCGCTGCCCCTCCTGGCCGCCTGCGGGGGCGATCACTCCATCCTCGATCCTGCCGGACCGGCCGCGCAGGACGTGGCCTGGTTGTGGTGGGGCATGCTGGTGGCCTTCACCCTGATCTTCGCCGTGGTGGTGGGCCTGTGGCTCGCCGCCTTCCGCCCCCGTGAGGGTCGCGAGCGCAGCGAGGCCGAGCAGCGCCGCCTCGGCCTGCGCTGGATCCTGGGCGGGGGCATCCTGCTGCCGGGCGTGGTCGTCCTGGGGCTGCTGGCCTTCGGGGTGCCCGCCGGGCAGCGCCTGCTGCCGTTGCCGTTGCCCGATGGCGAGACGCCGCGGGTGATCGAGGTGATCGGCCACCAGTGGTGGTGGGAGGTACGCTATCCCGACGAGGCGGGGGAGGTGATCACCGCCAACCACCTGGCGATGCCCGCCGGCGAGCCGGTGGACTTCCATGTCACCGGTGCCGATGTGATCCACGCCTTCTGGGTGCCGCGCCTGGGCGGCAAGATCGACATGATCCCCGGGCGGGTCAACCGCATCCGCCTCGAGGCCGACGAGCCGGGGGTGTTCGGTGCCCAGTGCGCCGAGTTCTGCGGATCCCAGCATGCCCATATGCGGCTCCACGTGGAGGCCATGGCGCCGGAGGCGTTCGAGGCCTGGCTGGCCGCGCGGCGCGAGCCACCGCCCGAGCCTGTCGACGACCACGCCCCGGCCCGGGCCACCTTCGCCGAGCACTGTGCCCGCTGCCACCGGGTGGCGGGGCTCAGCGAGGGCGACACCGGTCCCGACCTCTCCGACCTCGGCGCCCGCGCCACCCTGGGGGCCGGGGTGCTCCCCATGGAGGAGGGCGCCATCGCCCGCTGGCTGGCCGAGCATCAGGCACTCAAGCCGGGCAACCGGATGCCGTCCCACGACCATCTCGACGCCGAGGCCCTGGAGGCCCTGGGCGCCTGGCTGGAGACCCTGCGCCCATGAGCGAATCGAGGCGACCCGAGCCCGAGCGCCTGCACCAGGAGCTGTCGGCGGTGTGGGGCAACCCGCCTGGCTGGCGCGGCCGGCTCAGCGTGGTCAACCACAGCACCCTGGGGCTGCGCTTCATGGCCACGGGCCTGGTCTTCTTCCTGCTCGGCGGGGTGCTGGCGATGCTGGTGCGCAGCCAACTGGCTCTCCCCGGCCAGGCCTTCATGGCGCCGGAGATCTACCACCAGGTCGTCACCATGCACGGTACGGTGATGATGTTCCTGTTCGCCATCCCCATGCTCGAGGGGCTGGCGATCTACCTGATCCCCAAGATGATCGGCACCCGGGACCTGGCCTGCCCGCGACTCACCGCCTTCGGCTACTGGTGCTACCTGTTCGGCGGGATCATCCTGTTCGCCAGCCTGCTGCTGGAGATGGCACCGGACAGCGGCTGGTTCATGTACACCCCGCTGAGCAGCGGTGAATTCTCGCCGGGCCCGGGGTCGGACTTCTGGCTGCTGGGCATCACCTTCGTCGAGATATCGGCCCTCTCGGCCGGTGTCGAGCTCACGGTGTCGATCCTGCGCACCCGGGCGCCGGGCATGGCGCTGCACCGCATGCCGCTGTTCGCCTGGTACATCCTGGCCATGGCGCTGATGATCGTGGTGGGCTTCCCGCCGCTGATCCTGGGCAGCGTGCTGCTGGAACTGGAGCGCGCCGCGGGGATGCCCTTCTTCACGGTGGCCGGGGGCGGCGACCCCATCCTCTGGCAGCACCTGTTCTGGCTGTTCGGCCATCCCGAGGTCTACATCATCTTCCTGCCGGCGGCCGGCATCGTCTCGACCCTGATCCCGGTCTTCGCCGGACGGCCCATCGTCGGCTACGGCTGGGTGGTGGCGGCCGTCGTCATCACCGGCTTCATCAGCTTCGGGCTCTGGGTCCACCACATGTTCACCGTGGGGATCCCCCAGCTCGCCCAGGCCTTCTTCTCGGCGGCCAGCATGCTGGTGGCGGTGCCCACCGCCATCCAGGTGTTCGTGTGGCTGGCGACCCTGTGGCTGGGCCGACCCCGCATGACCCTGCCGATGCTGTGGGTCAGCGGCTTCCTGGTGATCTTCGTCTGCGGGGGGCTCACCGGGGTGATGCTGGCCCTGGTGCCCTTCAACTGGCAGGTCCATGACACCCACTTCGTGGTGGCCCACCTGCACTATGTGCTGGTGGGCGGCATGCTCTTCCCGCTGGTGGCCGGGGCCTACTACTGGCTGCCGCTGGTCACCGGGCGGATGCCCTCGGAGCGCCTCGGCCGGCTCGGCTTCTGGCTCACCTTCCTGGGCTTCAACCTCACCTTCCTGATCATGCACTGGACCGGGCTGCTGGGGATGCCGCGGCGCATCTACACCTACGACACGGCCATGGGCTGGGACCTCTACAACCTGATCTCGTCGATCGGTGGCTTCATGATGGCGGCGGGCATCGCCGCGGTGCTGCTCGACCTCGTCCTCCATGGCCGCTACGGGCGCACCGCGACGCGCAACCCCTGGGGCGCCGACAGCCTCGAGTGGAGCCTGGCCATGCCGCCGGCGAACTACAACTTCGCCAGCCTGCCGCGGGTGGAGAGCCGCCATCCGCTGTGGGAGGCCCCCACCCTGGGGGACGAGATCGCCCGCGGCGAGCACGCCCGGCCCGGCGCCCCCCACGGTCGGCGCGAGCTGCTCGGCGGCGAGGCGCTCACCGGCCGGGTGCGCGAGGTGATCCACCTGCCCGGCAACAGCCTGCTGCCGCTCTACGCCGCCCTGTGCCTGGCAGTGGTCTGCGTGAGCCTGCTGGTGCGCCTCTATCCGCTGGCGCTGCTGGGCCTGGCGGGTGCCGGAGTGCTGCTGCTGCGCTGGTCCTGGGAGAATGGCGGCCATCCGCGAGCCGCGCCCCTGGTCCATGACGAGCCCGAGGATCCGCCCCTGCACTCGCGCACCGCCGACGGTCCCGGGCGCTGGACCATGGGGGTGGCCCTGCTCGCCGATGGCGCCTTCTTCCTCTCGCTGCTGTTCGGCTGGTTCTATCTCTGGACCGTCTCGCCCGAGTGGCAGATGCCCGAGCAGTCGCCGCTGTCGCTGCCGTTGCTGGTCGGGGCAGGGGGCGCCTTCACCCTCGGCGCTGTGTGGCTGGAGCGGCGTCTGCGGGTCCTGCGTGCGGGTGAGGACAGCGGGCTTGCGGCCGCGCTGTTTTCCATCGCCGCCCTGGGCGGGCTGCACCTGCTGCTGGGGGCGGCGCTGCTGTGGCGGGCGGAGCTGGCGCCGACGGCCAGTGCCCACGATGCCGTCCTGCTGGTGGCGCTGCTCTATGCCCTGGCGCACGGGTTGCTGGCCGGCGTGCTCACCCTCCTGCAGGGGCGGCGTGCGACGCTGGGCTACGTCAGCGCCCGGCTGCCCTTCGAACCGGGCGTGGTGGCGCTGCTGTGGCGCTACCACCTCGGCGCCTACTGGATCCTGGTGGCGGCGCTGGGGCTGCTGCCGAGGCTGATCGGAGGCGGAGCATGAGGCGGCATCCTCTCCGGCTGGCGGCCGGTCATCCGCTGCAGCTGGTCCTGGGCCTGACGATCTGGAGCCTGTGGTTCGTGACAGTCTACGGCGGGCTCTCGGTGGCCTGTGCCGTGGCGCCGCCGGCCCCGGCACAGGGGGCGATGACCGGCCTCAACGGCGGACTGGGCCTGCTGACCCTGGCGACCCTGGGCCTGCTGCTGTGGCTGGCCGGGTGGTGCCTCGGGGCGGCTCGCCGTTCGTCAGGCAGGGGGCGCTTCATGGCGGCGCTGGCTGCCGGCCTCCACCTCTTCTCGGCGGCCGGGGTGGCCTTCGTCGGGCTGCCGCTGGTGACCCTGCCGCCGTGCCTCTGATGCCAGGGGGATTCCCATGACACCGGCCAGCGCGACCCATGCCGCTTCCTCCCCCGCACCGGCCGCGTCCGCCGGCGAGGCGCTCTATTCGCTGGCGGGCATGTGGTGCAGCGCCTGTGCCCTGGCCATCGAGCATCGTCTCGAAGGGCTCCCGGGGGTGACACGGGCGGGAGTCGACTATGCCAGTGCGACCCTGCTGGTGGAGGGCGAGCGGGAGGCCATCGACATGGAGGCCCTGGCCCCGCGGGTGTCGCGCCTGGGGTATCGACTGCATCCGCTGGAGTCGGCCCCGGATGCCGAGGCGCGACTGGATGGCGAGAGTCGCCGCCTGGCCGGGCGGCTGCTGGTGGCAACACTGTTCGGCATGTGGACCATGCTGGCGTCGCTTTTGATCTACGTCGGGGCCCTGCCCGAGCCGCGCCTGGAGCGGGTGCTGGCCTGGGTCTCCGGCGCCTTCGCGCTGCCGGTGGTGACCCTGGCCGCCTGGCCCTTCTACCGCGCTGCTTGGCGCACCCTGCGCGCCGGGCGTCCCGGCATGGACGCCCTGGTCTCGCTGGGCGTCATCGGGGCGCTGGCGGTCTCCCTCTGGCTGCTGGGGGGAGGGGCGGCGGAGGTCTACTTCGATACCGCGGTGATGCTGGTCCTGCTGCTGCTGGCGGGACGCTGGGTCGAGACCCTGGCCCGCTATCGCAGCCTCGGCGTGCTGACGGGGCTGATGCCGGCCCCCACGGAGGTCGCGGTGCTGAGAGAGGCCGGTGAGTCGAGGGTGGCGCCGGCCGAGGTGGCGGTCGGCGAACGGGTCCGCGTCGCATCCGGGGAGCGGGTCCCCCTGGATGGTGACCTGCTCGACGACGGGGCCTGGCTCGACCTCTCGCCGCTGACCGGCGAGAGCCGGCCTCGCTTCGTGACGCGTGGCGACCGGGTGGTGGCCGGCAGCCGCAATCGCGACGCGCCGCTGACCCTCGAGGTCACCGCCCGGGCCGGCGAATGCCATCTGGACGGGCTCTACCGTGACATGCAGCGCAACCGGGCGGCCAGGGGCCAGCGGCGTTTGCTCGCCGAGCGCTTCGCCGGCTGGCTCTCGCCGCTGGCCCTTGGCCTCGCGCTGCTGACCCTGGGGGGGCTGCTGGCGGTGGGCGTTGATGCCGAGGAGGCGCTGGTGCGCTCACTCTCGGTGCTGGTGGTGGCCTGTCCCTGCGCCGTGGGCCTGGCCGTGCCCCTGGCCGGCCTGGCGGGCAGCGCCCGGGGCCTGGAGATGGGCGTGGCATTCCGCGACCAGGCGGCCCTGGAGCTCGCCGGCGCTGTCCGGTCGGTGGCCTTCGACAAGACCGGCACCCTGACGCTCGGCGACCTTGCCGTCACCGGCCTGGCAGCGGCACCGGGGATGACGGAGCCGGAGCTGCTCCGGCTGGCGGCCCGGGTGGAGTGGCGCAGCGAACATCCCGTCGGGCGGGCGATCCGTCGCCTTGCCCTGGCAAGAGGAGAGCTACCGGACGCGGCGCCCTGGCGGGTCGAGGAGCGCGCCGGGCGGGGGCGTATCGCCTGGCTGGCACCGCCGACCTCGGGCGAGGAGGCGGACCGTGCCCTGCGTATCGGGTCTCCGGACTGGCTGGATGCCCTGGGGGTGAAGCGGCCGGGCGACCTCGAGGACGATCTCGCCTGCACCCGGGTCGACCTGGCTCGGGGGCGGTGCTGGATCGGCAGCCTGTGGCTGGCCGACGCCCCGCATCCCGCGGCCGCGCCGCTGCTGGCGTCGCTCCACGACGAGGGGCTGGCGGTGGCGCTGATCAGCGGCGACCGGGCACCCCTGGTCCGCCGCCTGGGCAGCGAGCTCGGCCTGACGGCGTCTGCCTGCTTCGCCGGACGAGGCCCGGAGCAGAAGCGCGCCCTGGTGGCGGCGCTGCCCCGGCCGTCGCTCTATGTCGGCGACGGTATCAACGATGCCCCGGCCCTGGCTGCCGCCAGCCTGGGAGTGGCGCCACTGGGGGCCAGCAAGGCGGCGTGCGACGCCGCTGCCATCCTGCTGCTGCGCCCCGGGCCGGGCGGCGTGCGCGGGGCCATCGATCTCGCCAGGAGGACCCGGCGGGTGATGGGCCAGAACCTGGCGCTGTCGTCCCTCTACAACATCCTGGCGCTGGGCCTGGCGGCCTGGATGGCGATCCCTCCCCAGATCGCCGTACTGGCCATGGCGCTGAGCTCGCTCAGCGTGATCGGCAATGCCGGCCGGCTGGCCCTCGGCGGTGGGGGAGCCGGGCACCAGGCCCCGTGTCCCGCGCCGGCCGATGCGATGCGCTAGTCATGCCGCAGCGCCTCGGGATCGCCTTCGCCGGCCAGGGCATCCCGTTCCGGTTCGTCGAGCAGGGTGTCGAGGTCGAGGCCGGCCACCTCGCTGGCGGCCTCGAGCACATGGGCCCAGGTGGCACGGTTGGCGTAGAGCATGCCGAAGGTGTCCAGGGTGCCGCCGCGGTTGCGGTAGCCGAGAAAGCGGGTGCGCGTGCCGGTATCGAGCGGCCGCAGCACGCCACACAGCGGCTCGGGGCGACAGTGGGCCAGGAACACCCGGGCGGGCACGTCCGGTACCAGCTGGCCCAGCCGGCACTGGCTGAGGAGCGCCGTCGCCTCGCCCTCGTCGCGGGCCTCCCTCAGCCGCCCCGGCTCCTGGACGATGTAGAGGCTCGCGGTGATCCCGGCCGCCTCCAGCCGGGCCAGGGCCCGCTGCATCTCCACGAGCTGGTAGGCGCCCACCGCGAACAGCTGCAGGCGTGGCTGGCTGGCCTCGCGCAGGCACAGCAGGCCGTCCTCGGTCAGCTGCCGGGCCTGGTCGGCATCGAGCTGCACCGGTACCGGGTTCTTGGGGACCACCATCACCGCAACGCGACCGCGGCTCGAGTAGAGCGACCGCAGGGCCGCCACGGCGCTGGGGGCATCCACCGGGAAGAGCGCCGGAGCCACGTCATCCATCTCGCCGAGCCAGGCCTCGCAGAGGGTCGGATCCTGGTGGGACTGCTCGTTCTTGCCGTTCTCCCAGGTGTGCGAGCTCACCAGCAGGGGAAGCGAGAGCCAGCCCGGATCGCGGCCCGCCTCGCGGCAGTGGCGGGCGAAGATGATCTCCTGGCGCATGGCGCCGAGCATCTTGACAGCGAAGGCCTCGTAACTGGCCACCAGGTTGAGCCCCTGCCGGTTGGCCAGGGCGGCGCTGACCACGGCCTCCTCGTTCAGGGCGGTGATCACGGCGCCATCCAGTGCCTCGGCCACGCCCGGCTCGGGATCGGTGACCCGGTGATGGAGTCGATCCAGGGTGCGGTTGAGCCGGTTGCTTCGCATCTCGTCGGGGTTGCACACCCGCACCCGCAGCGCCGGGTTGGCCGCCACCAGATCGCTGAAGGCGACATCGATGGCCGCCATCGGCGAGGCCGCCGTGCCGATCTCGAAGCGCCCCATCTCGGGCAGTCGCGGCAGCGGGGGGCGCGGGTCGACCAGTGCATGTTCCCGCTCCCTGGGGCGGGCCTGCCGGTCATGGTCGTTGATCTGCACCAGGGCCTGCTTCAGGGTCTCGAGCGGTACATGGAGGGCCCGGGCGCCCTCGTTGAAGCGTGCGCGGGCGGCCTCGTCGTGTGCCGGGTTGTCCACCAGTGGCAGGTTGTGGGCGGCATTGGTGCCGGCACCGGGAAAACCGAAGCCCTTGATGGTCTCGGCGATCACGTAGGGCAGGCGCAGGGGGTAGCGGACATGGCCGGCCCTGGCCTGCTCGGCCTGGTCGGCGAGCTCCGCCTCGGCGGTGAGGATCGCCCAGACGAAGGCCGCCGGATCCCGGCCGTCGATGGTCAGCGGGGCGAAGCCGTTGAGTACCAGGTGGTCCTCGAACCAGTCGGTGCCGCCGGACTGGCTCATGGTGGTGCGCTGGTCGATGCGGCGACCGTTGGCGATCATCACCGGTACCACCGGACCCGAGTCGTCGGGTCGCCACCAGCGGGCGGCCCAGTCGCTGCCGCGCTGCTCCTCGAAGGCCCCGTCGCTGAGGAAGGCCACCAGATGCTGGCCCGGCAGCGGCATGTGCACGTACTGCAGGCCCGCGAAGCCCAGGTAGCCGCCCTCGCTCATGCCGCCTGCGGTATGGGCGTTGACGTGGCTGCCCAGTGGCGAGACGGGGTGGCCGTCGGCGTCGACGCCACAGTGATAGAAGTCGTTGACCAGCCGGGTCAGGGCCTCGTCGGTGAGGCCATAGCGGGCCGCATGGGTGGGGCTCATGTTGTCGACCAGCAGGTTCACGGCATCGATGGCCGCCACGCAGTGGCCCTGTCCCATCAGCCAGCTCCGGGTCAGGCCGGACAGGCTGTTGGCCGCCAGGTAGCCGACATATGCCGGCACCATGTTCAGGGCGCCCCCGGTATGCCCCTCGGGGTGGGGCTTGAAGTCGTCGGCCATCAGGGGCCTGCCATCGAGGCGCACGCGGCGTGCATAGGTCATGTGCGCCACCAGCCACATGCCCATGTTGGCCAGCAGGTCGGCGGCCCGTAGCCGGGAGAGCCAGGTCCTGCGCGCCCCGGCGTCCCCTGCCTGCCGCTCGAGCAACTGGGCGATCCGCTCGACGGTCACCTCGCCGTGCCGGATCACGCCTGTCCCGGCGGCCCAATCGGCGAATTCCGGGTCGCGGTCGCGGAGTGGGTGGCGCGGCATGGCCTCGGTACGGCGAGAACGGCGGTGGTCGGTCGGCATCGATGTGTTCCTTGTACGGCTGTCGGATAGGGTGGCTGCAGGCCCCGCTCCCCACAGACTAGATGCCGGACCCGTAGCCGGCCATGACGGGACCCAGCCCCCGGGCGCGTTGAGGGCGAACCACTGGCAGGGACCCCCGGAGTGCGTTATAAGGGCATCAAATTCCGTTCCGTCGGGGCCGCCCCTGCCGGGCCACCCGGGTACCCTTCAATGCAGTCGAGAACCACCTGATGAAAGCCCTGTCTCGCCGCCGCTTCACCCTGATGGCGCTGAGCGCTCCGTTCGCACTGCTGGGCGCCCACGCCGCCCAGGCCAACCTGATCGAGACCCTGCTGTCCCGAGCCCAGCTGCCCAAGTACCCCGACGAGCTCTGGGTACTGGTGGACGACCGCGAGGCGACGCTTTCGGTCTACCGCGGCAACCGCCTGCTGGAGCGTTTCGCCCCGATATCGCTGGGCCGCAGCGGGGCCAAGCCTGCCCGGCTGCGCGGCAGCAACGTCACCCCGCTGGGAGAGTTTCGCGTCAACCGTTTCAACCGCCAGAGCGACTGGCACATCTTCATCGGGCTCGACTACCCGACGCCCACCCATGCCCGCATGGCCCTGGAGGAGGGCGTCTACTCCCAGCAGGATTACGACGACTATTTCGACTACTATCGGCGCCGCGGCTACCCGCCCCAGCAGACCGCCCTGGGTGGCTTCATCGGTATCCACGGCATCGGCAAGGGCGACCCGGACATTCATAGCCAGTTCCACTGGACCCAGGGCTGCGTGGCAGTCACCGACGAACAGATCGAGCGACTGGCGGGACTGATCGACATTGGCACTCGCGTCGTGATCCGCTAGGCTTTACATGCGCAAGGGACGTTCAAAGCTATGGACAAGCGCCGTTGTGTATAATAAAACAGCGTTTGACTCCTGTGCTTCGCAGCAGAAGTCGCTGCAAGAAAGCCTGCACATGCAGGAAGCCTGATTCCAGGCATCACCAACGCAGTACCAAGGAAGACTCAAGGAGAACACCATGACTCTGAAGACCACCCTGAAGCTGACCGCCGCCGCTGCTTCCCTGGCCATCCTGGCCGGCTGTGCATCTACCAGCGCCCTGGAAGAAGTGCGTCAGACTGCTGAAGCCGCTCAGGCCGACGCTGCCGAGGCTCGCAGCATCGCCACCCAGGCCCAGAACACTGCCAACCAGGCTCAGCGTGATGCCCAGGCGGCTCTGCAGATGTCCGAGCAGAACCGTGAGGAGATGAACCGCATGTTCCAGCGTTCCATGCAGAAGTAATTCTGTCGGAGTGCTGGCATCATCCAAGGATGGTGGCGGTTCTGCAGTACGAGAAAACCCCGCTGAAGCGGGGTTTTCTCGTTGTGGCGCTGGATGGCCGTCTCCCGGACAGGGTCACTGGCGGCCCAGGGCGGAGAGCTCCAGTTCCTGGAAGAGGCCGTCGGCCTCCTCGAGTCCCTCGGGCGCCGGGGTGGGCTGCTCCTCCGCCTCGCGCAGCAGGGACACCAGGCTGCCGTCCGGGCTCTCCACCACGCCGCGCAGCATGGCGTAGTCGATCGGCGGCTGTTCGTCCCCGAAGGCGCGGGTCACCACCTCGATGGCGTTGAGGATCGGCTCGAAGGTGCCCTCGTTCTCCTCCAGCTGCGGAAAGGACTGGGCATAGAGCACCCCGTCCCGGGACCATCCCGCCTTGAAGGGCTGGTCGATGATGTTCACCTTGGTCCCGCTCGGGACACGATCGTAGAGTGACTCGATGTCCTCGGGAAACATGCGGATGCAGCCGCGGCTGGCGCGCATGCCGACGCCGTCGGGCTGGTTGGTGCCATGGATGAGATAGCTCTGCAGGCCGAGCAGGATCGCATGACGGCCCAGCGGGTTGTCCGGGCCGGGGGGTACCACCGCGGGGGGCGGTTCACCGCGGGCGGCGGCCTCCTCGCGCATGGAGCGCGGCGGCGACCAGGCGGGATCCTTGACCTTGACGGTGGTCCGGGTCTCGCCCACGGGGGTGGCGAAGCCGTCACGGCCCACACTGATCGGGTAGGTCTCGACCACATCCTCGCCGGAGTAGTAGTAGAGCCTGAGCTCCGACAGGTTGATCACGATGCCCTCGCGGGGCGCGTCGGGCAGGATGTGCTGGTTGGGTATGGTCACCTCGGTGCCGGCGAAGGGGGCCCAGAGGCTCACGTCCGGGTTGGCCATGCGGATCGCTTCGTAGCCCACGTTGTGCTGGCGGGCGATGTCGATCAGGGTGTCGCCTTCCTCTACCGTGACGGTATAGAGCTCGCCGATCACGTTGCCGGTCTCCGGAAGGGGGTAGTGGCCGCGGGGCCACTCCCGCTCCTCGGCCATAACGCCGTTGGCGAGCAGGGCGGAGAGGCCCAGGGTCATGGCGCAGCGGAGGCTGCGCCTGGCCAGTGTTGCGGTATTCATCAACGTCATGTCTTCTCGTGCAGGTGGACGACCAGGGGTCGACGCAGCCAGGGTGGTAGCGCCCGGCGGATCCTTGCCCGGCGCCGTGGGGTCAGTGGCGATGAAACGCGACAGTGACAGTATAGATTGCCCTGAGTCGCGACGGTTCGCCAGTCCTTGCCGTGCCGGCCAGGCCCTTCGGGGGCTGACCCCGAAGGGGGGCTACGCCGCCTCGGCCTTGCGGTTGAGCGCCTCGAGCAGTTGCTCCACCGCCTGGAAGCGGGACTCCTCCTTTTCCATGCTGGCCTCGAAGCGCAGGGTGTCGGCGCCATCGAGGCGGTAGCGATCGGGCGAGTGCTGGATCAGCTCCACCAGGGTCAGGGGGTCGACCCGTGTCTGGGCGCCGAAGATCACCCGTCCGCGCTCCGGGCCCGCCTCGAGGCGCGCGATGCCGAGCTTCTCGGCACGCTGGCGCAGCTTCGTCTGGCGGATCAGGGTCTTCACCGGGGCCGGGAGCAGGCCGAAGCGGTCGATCATCTCCACCTGCAGTTCCTTGAGCTCGGCCTCGTCGGCGGCGCTGGCGATGCGCTTGTACATCACCAGGCGCTGCTGCACGTCGTGCAGGTAGTCGTCGGGAATCAGTGCCGGCAGGTTGAGACTCACCTCGACCCCCTCGTCCAGCGGGGCCTCGATGTTGGGCGTCTTGCCGGCGCGGATGGCCGCCACGGCGCGGTCGAGCATCTGCATGTAGAGGCCGTAGCCGATCGCTTCCATCTGACCGCTCTGCTCCTCGCCGAGCAGCTCGCCGGCGCCGCGGATCTCCATGTCGTGACTGGCCAGGGTGAAGCCGGCACCCAGGTCCTCGGCCCCGGCGATCGCCTCCAGGCGCTTGACGGCATCCTTGGTCATGGCCCTGGGGTGGGGGGCCAGCAGGTAGGCGTAGGCCTGGTGGTGGCTGCGACCGACCCGGCCGCGCAGCTGGTGCAGCTGGGCCAGGCCGAAGCGGTCGGCACGCTCGATGACGATGGTGTTGGCACTGGGCACGTCGATGCCGGTCTCGATGATGGTGGAGCAGATCAGCACGTTGAAGCGCTTGTGGTAGAAGTCCGACATCACCCGCTCCAGCGAGCGCTCGGGCAGCTGGCCGTGGGCCACGCCGACCCGCGCCTCGGGCACCAGCGTGCGGACTGTCTCCGCGGCGGTCTCGATGGTCCTGACCTCGTTGTGCAGGAAGTAGACCTGGCCGCCGCGCAGGATCTCGCGCAGGATCGCCTCCTTGATGATCGCCTCGTCGCGCTGCTGCACGAAGGTCTTCACCGACAGGCGCCGCGCCGGTGGCGTGGCGATGATCGACAGGTCGCGGATGCCGCTCATGGCCATGTTCAGGGTGCGCGGGATCGGCGTGGCGGTCATGGTCAGGATATCCACCTCGGCGCGCAGGCTCTTGAGGCGCTCCTTCTGGGCCACGCCGAAGCGGTGCTCCTCGTCGATGATCAGCAGGCCCATCTTCGGCAGCTTCATCGATTTCGAGAGCAGCTTGTGGGTGCCGATGACGATGTCGGCCTGGCCCTCCTCGATGCGCTTGAGCGAGGCGGCCTGACCCTTGCCGGCGGTGAAGCGCGAGATCAGTTCCACCTGCACGGCGGTATCGGCGAAGCGGTCGCGGAAGTTCTCGTAGTGCTGGCGGGCGAGCAGGGTGGTGGGCACCAGCACCACCACCTGGCGCCCGGAGTGAACCGCCAGGAAGGCGGCGCGCATCGCCACCTCGGTCTTGCCGAAGCCCACGTCGCCGCAGACCACCCGGTCCATGGGCCTCGGCGCGGTCATGTCCTCGATCACCGCCTGGATGGCGGCACGCTGGTCGGGGGTCTCCTCGAAGGGGAAGTTGGCGGCGAAGCGCGCGTACTCGGCGTCGGGCGGCGCACAGGCGAAGCCTTCCCGGGCCTCGCGGCGGGCATAGATGTCGAGCAGTTCGGCGGCGGTGTCGCGGATCTTCTCGGCGGCCTTGCGCTTGGCCTTCTCCCAGTTGTCCGAGCCCAGCCGGTGCAGCGGAGCGAGTTCGTCATCGACCCCGGCGTAGCGGGAGATCAGGTGCAGGCTGTCGACGGGCACGTAGAGGCGCGCTCCATCGGCATACTCCAGGGTCACGAACTCGGCGGCCTGGCCGCCGGCCTCGATCGTCTCGAGCCCCTTGTAGCGACCCACCCCGTGGGCCTGGTGCACCACCGGGGCCCCGGGGCGCAGCTCGGAGAGGTGGCGGATGGCCAGCTCATCGGCGTCGGTGGCCCTCTCGCGCCGCCGGCTCTGGCGCACCACCTCGCCGAACAGCTCGGTCTCGCTGATCACGGCCAGATCCGGGTCGGTGAGCCACAGGCCGGCGTCGATCTCGCCCTCGGTGATGGCCAGGCGGCTGTCGGCATCGAGGAAGTCGGCAAAGCTCTCGACATGGGGCAGCCCGAGATGCAGCGGCGCCAGGGACTCCTCCAGCGCCTCGCGGCGACCGCGGGACTCGGCCACGAACAGTATCCGGGTGTCGACATGCTCGGCGAGGAACCCCTCGAGGGCGGCCAGCGGGTGCCTGGCCCGGGCGTTCACCGCCACCGCCGGCGGCGCCTGGGCCGCCACCGGCCGGGCATGGCGATGCTCGGCATCGTCGGTCAGTTCCACCCGCGGATGGTGCTTGATGGCGCCGAACACCTCGGCCACCGGCACGAAGGCGCGATGGGGTGGCAGCAGGGGGCGTGAAGGATCGACGCCGAGGTTCTCGTAGCGGCTCTCGATGGCGGCCCAGTGGTGCTCGGCGGCGTCGAAGACACCCGGCAGCAGTGCCACCCGGGTGCTCTCGGCGAGGTGCTCGAACAGCGTCGCGGTCCGCTCGAAGAACAGCGGCAGGTACTGCTCCAGGCCGGGGGAGGGGATGCCCTTGAGGGCGTCCACGTAGAGCGGGCACTGGCGGGGGTCGACGTCGAACAGGGTCTCGAACCCCTCGCGGAAGCAGGCGATGGCCGAGCGTGACAGCGAGTACTCGTGGGCCGGCAGCAGGTCGACCTGCTCGATCCTGTCCTGGCTGCGCTGGGTGTCCGGGTCGAAGTGGCGCAGGGTGTCGATCTCGTCGTCGAACAGGTCGATGCGCAGCGGGGCCTCGGCACCCATGGGGAAGAGGTCGATCAGGGCCCCACGCAGCGCGTACTCGCCCGGTTCGTAGACGGTCTCGACGGCACGGTAGCCGGCGCGTGACAGGGCATCCCGGAAGCCCTCCCGGTCGAGAGCCTGGCCCACGGCCAGGGTCATCACCCGCCCGGCGATGTAGTCCACCGGCGGCAGCCGCTGCATCAGGGTATTGATGGGCACCAGCACGATGCCGTGCTCGCCGTCCTGCAGCCGGCGCAGGGTGCGCAGCCGTGCCGAGACGATGTCCTGGTGGGGCGAGAAGCTGTCGTAGGGCAGCGTCTCCCAGTCCGGGAAGGGCAGCACGGGTAGCCGGGCATAGAAGCCCAGGTCGTTCTCCAGGCGCTGGGCCTGGGCGGTGTCGGCGGTGATCACCAGCAGTGGTGCATCGCTGGCCAGCCGGGCCAGGGCCAGGGCGCTGGCGCTGCCGGGGGGCGTCTGCCAGTAGAGGGTGTCACGCAGGCCCTGCGGCCTCGGCGGGTCGAGTGGCGAGAAGTTCGGCATGGTCTCTTCGGCTGGCTGACGGTGGGGCTCCGGCCCCACCGGCGATGGGTGTCGAGGTGGTTCCGGGGTCATCATACCAGCCCCGCGACGCGCTTGTAGTCAAACGCCGTTTCCTGTAATCCCCCTACAGCGGCTGCGACCATACATCGATTGCCCCCGACGGCCCGGCCCCCGATAATGTCGTCGACCCCTTCACACCATCAGAGAGGCTTCTCGTGAGTCAGCAACCCCTCGATACCGTCTTCCAGGAATGGCATGACAACCAGGCGATCGCCGAGCAGATGATCCCGCTGATCGGCAGCCTCTACCGCCATAACAACGTGGTCACCACCCTCTACGGGCGCTCGCTGTTCAATCGCTCGGTGATCCGTATCCTGAAAGACCACCGTTTCGTCAGGAAGGTCGAGGGGACCGAGCTCTCCGTGCAGGATACCTTCCCGCTGGTCCAGGCCATGACCCAGCTCAACCTGGGCCCGGCCCATGTGGACGTGGGCAAGCTCGGCGTCGCCTTCAAGAAGCGGGGTGGCGGTGATGCCGCGGCCTTCCTGCGCGAGGAACTCGCCGAGATCGTCGATACCCACGACCCGAGCCGCGGTAACGGCGAGCCCAAGGACGTGGTGCTCTACGGCTTCGGCCGCATCGGGCGCATCCTGGCCCGGGTGCTGGTGGAGAAGGCCGGCGGCGGCAACCTGCTGCGCCTGCGCGCCATCGTCGTGCGGGGGCGCGGCGACATCGCCAAGGACCTCGAGAAGCGGGCGAGCCTGCTGCGCCGCGACTCGGTGCACGGCCCCTTCGACGGCACCATCCAGGTGGATGCCGAGGCGCGCACCATCACCGCCAACGGCAACGTCATCCAGGTGATCTATGCCGACTCGCCAGCCGACGTGGACTACACCGTCCACGGCATCGACAATGCCGTGGTGGTGGACAACACCGGCATCTGGCGCGACGAGGCGGGCCTGGGGCAGCACCTGCAGTGCAGGGGCGTGGCCAAGGCGCTGCTCACCGCGCCGGGCAAGGGTGACATCAAGAACATCGTCTTCGGCATCAACGACGGTGACATCACCCAGGAGGACCGCATCCTCTCGGCGGCGTCCTGTACCACCAACGCCATCGTGCCGGTGCTCAAGGTGCTCAACGACGAGTACGGCATTGCCAATGGCCATGTCGAGACGGTCCACGCCTACACCAACGACCAGAACCTCATCGACAACTACCACAAGGGCGATCGTCGCGGCCGCAGCGCGCCGCTCAACATGGTGCTCACCGAGACCGGTGCCGCCAAGGCCGTGGCCAAGGCGCTGCCGGAGCTTTCCGGCAAACTGACCGGCAACGCCATCCGCGTGCCGACGCCCAACGTCTCCATGGCGATCCTCAACCTGACCCTGGAGAAGGAGACGGACGCCGAGGCGCTGAACGACTTCCTGCGTCGCATGTCGATCGAGTCGGCCTACCAGAAGCAGATCGACTACGTCGATTCGCCGGAGGTGGTCTCCTCGGACTTCGTCGGCAACCGCCATGCCGGCATCGTCGATGCCAAGGCCACTATCGCCAACGGCAGGCATGCCGTGCTCTATGTCTGGTACGACAACGAGTTCGGCTACAGCTGCCAGGTGGTGCGCATCCTGCAGCATGTCTCCAACGTGCACTTCCTCAAGCTGCCCCGCTCCCGCGCCTGAACCCGGGTCGCCGCCCCTCGAGCGAGGGGCGGCACCGGATGTCCCTCCCTCTCTCCGTCGTTCCCTCCCAGCCGCCTGTCTCGCGGAGATTTCAACGCAGATTCCACAGCCTGCGACAATTTTTCCCTTGCCCCAGGACAACACTTGCGACCTTCAGGCAGGTGGTCATCACACCGGCTTGTCTTTATAATACCGGGGATTTTTCGGGGTGGTCCGAGCTTGCCTCGGGCCTGACTGGTAACGTACTGAAACGACAAGCATTCGAATCCATTCGAACCCCTTTCCTTCGTATATCCGATCCATCAACTGGGCGAGACTATGATCGAAGTCAAGAAAGGCCTGGATCTCCCCATCACGGGGGCGCCCGAGCAGCGCATCGAGGATGCGCGCCCGGCACGTCACGTGGCGATCCTGGGTACCGACTACGTCGGCATGAAGCCGACCATGGAGGTCCGGGAGGGGGATAGAGTCAAGCTGGGCCAGCTGCTCTTCACCGACAAGAAGATCGACGGCGTGCGCTTCACGGCGCCCGCTGCCGGCGAGATCGTGGCCATCAATCGCGGCGAGAAGCGCAAGCTGCTGTCGGTGGTGATCAAGGTCGACGAGAACGAGGAGGCGGTCGAGTTCACCGCCCATGGCCGTGACAAGCTCGAGAGCCTGGAGCGCCAGGCCGTGGTTGACCAGCTGGTCGAGTCCGGCCTGTGGACCGCACTGCGTACCCGCCCGTATTCGCGCACTCCGGCCATCGACGGCACCCCGACGGACATCTTCGTCACCGCCATCGATACCCATCCGCTGAGTGCCGATCCGGCCGGGATCATCAACGAGCAGCCCGAGGCCTTCGAGGATGGCCTCAAGGTGCTGTCGCGCCTGACCGAGGGCAAGGTCTTCCTCTGCACCGCAGCGGATGCCCGTATCCCGGGCGGCGACGTCAAGGGCGTCCAGGTCGAGACCTTCGGCGGCCCGCACCCGGCCGGCCTGGTCGGCACCCATATCCACTACCTATCGCCGGTCGCCCTGCACAAGCGCGTCTGGCATATCGGCTACCAGGACGTCATCGCCTTCGGCAAGCTGTTCGCGGAAGGCAAGCTGGACGTCAGCCGCATCGTTGCCGTGGGCGGCCCCCGCGCCGAGCAGCCGCGTCTGCTGCGCACCCGGGTCGGTGCCAGCACCGATGAGCTGCTGGCCGGCGAGGTGATCGACCCCGATGGCACCCGGGTCATCTCCGGTTCGGTCTTCTCGGGCTTCACCTGCGAGGGCAGCCTGCGCTACCTGGGTCGCTTCCACAGCCAGCTCAGCCTGCTGGAAGAGGGCAACAAGCGTGTCTTCATGGGCTGGATGTCACCCGGTGCCAACCGCCACTCGATCCTGGGTATCTACCTGTCGAAGTTCACCGGCCTGAAGAACTATGCGCCGACCACCTCGACCAACGGCTCCGAGCGGGCCATGGTGCCGGTGGGCGCCTACGAGGAAGTGATGCCGCTGGACATCCTGCCCACCCAGCTGCTGCGCTCGCTGATCGTCGGCGACATCGAGACGGCGATGCAGCTCGGGTGTCTGGAACTGGATGAAGAGGACCTCGCCCTGTGCACCTACGTGTGCCCCGGCAAGTACGAATACGGTCCCATCCTGCGTGACAACCTCACCCTGATCGAGAAAGAGGCCTGATGATGGGTATCCGACAGACACTCGACAATCTCGAGCCGCACTTCCACAAGGGTGGCAAGTACGAGAAGTTCTATCCCCTCTTCGAGGCGGTAGACACCATCTTCTATGCGCCGCCCAACGTGGCCAAGACCACCGCCCACGTGCGTGACGGTATCGATCTGAAACGCATCATGATCACCGTGTGGCTGTGCACCTTCCCGGCGATGCTGTTCGGCATGTGGAACGCCGGCTGGCAGTCCAACCTGGCCATCGCCGACGGCTACGCCTCCATGGCCGGCTGGCGCGAGGCGATCATGATGACCCTCGCCAGCGGCCACAACCCCGACAGCGTGTGGGCGAATCTCGTGCTCGGCGCGACCTACTTCCTGCCGATCTACCTGGTGACCTTCGTCGTCGGTGGCTTCTGGGAGGTGCTGTTCGCGGTGAAGCGCGGTCACGAGGTCAACGAGGGCTTCTTCGTCACCTCCGTGCTCTATGCGCTGATCCTGCCGGCCACCATCCCGCTCTGGCAGGTGGCGCTCGGCATCACCTTCGGCGTGGTGATCGGCAAGGAGATCTTCGGTGGCACCGGCAAGAACTTCCTCAACCCGGCGCTGACCGGCCGTGCCTTCCTCTACTTCGCCTACCCGGCGCAGATCTCCGGGGACGCGGTGTGGGTGGCGGCCGACGGTTATACGGGCGCGACCCCGCTCTCGATCGGCTTCCAGGACGGCATGGCGGCCCTGACCAGCCAGTTCAGCTGGTGGGATGCCTTCATCGGCTTCGTTCCGGGCTCCGTGGGCGAGGTCTCGACCCTGGCGATCCTCATCGGCGCGGCGGTGCTGCTGTGGACCAAGATCGCCTCCTGGCGAATCATGCTCGGGGTCTTCCTCGGGATGGTGGCGACCAGCGCACTGTTCAACCTGATCGGCTCCGACACCAACCCGATGTTCGCCATGCCCTGGTACTGGCACCTGGTGATCGGCGGCTTCGCCTTCGGCATGGTGTTCATGGCCACCGATCCGGTGTCCGCCTCCATGACCAACCCGGGCCGTCTGATCTTCGGTGTGGTGATCGGCGTGATGACCGTGCTGATCCGGGTGGTCAACCCGGCATTCCCCGAAGGCATCATGCTGGCGATCCTGTTCGCCAACCTGTTCGCCCCGCTCATCGACCACTTCTTTGTACAGGCCAACATCAAGCGCCGCATGCAGCGCACCGGTGTGCCGGCCGAGGAGACTGCCTGATGGCACAGAGCAATAACTCCATCAAGAAGATCCTGACGGTGGCGTTCGCACTCTGCATCGTGTGTTCGGTCATCGTCTCGACGGCTGCGGTGGCCCTGCGCCCCCTGCAGCAGCTCAACCAGGAACTCGACCGCAAGACCAACATCCTCAACGTGGCCAATCTCTACGAGCCGGGGATGGATGTCGAGGAGGAGTTCGCCAACGTCACGCCGCGCATCGTCGACATGCGTACCGGCGAGTACACCGACGAGTTCGATCCGGACACCTACGACGGCTTCGAGTACCGTCGTGATCCGGCTGCCTCGCGTACCCTCTCCGGTGAGCGTGATCCCGCCGGCCTCACCCGCGTGGAGAACTTTGCCACCGTCTACCTGGTCGGTGACCCGGACGACCCCGAGCAGATCATCCTGCCAATCCGTGGCCAGGGGCTGTGGGGCCTGATGCGTGGCTTCCTGTCGGTGGAGGGTGACGGCAACACCATCGTCGGCATCACCTACTACGAGCACAGCGAGACGCCGGGGCTCGGCGCCGAGGTCAACAACCCGCGCTGGCAGGCCCAGTGGGAAGGCAAGCAGATCTTCGACGAGGAAGGCGATCTGACCCCGGCCATCCGTGTGGCCAAGGGCAGCGGCAGCGGCGAGCACGAGGTCGACGGCCTCTCCGGTGCCACCCTGACCAGCAACGGCGTCACCAACATGCTGCAGTTCTGGCTGAGCCCGGAAGGCTTCGGCGAGTATCTGGCCAAGTTCCGCAGCGCGGTGGACCCGGGCGAGGCCCAGGACACCGACGTCGAACTCGAAGCTGAAGGAGCCTGATCATGTCAGCCGCGACTCCCAAGGGCGTCCTGACGACGCCGATCTTCAAGAACAACCCCATCGCCCTGCAGGTGCTCGGCATCTGCTCCGCGCTGGCGGTGACCACCAGCATGAGCGTCTCGCTGGTCATGACCATGGCGGTGATCTTCGTGACCGCCTTCGCCAACCTGTTCGTGTCGCTGATCCGGCACCATATCCCGTCCTCCATCCGCATCATCGTGCAGATGACCATCATCGCCTCCCTGGTGATCGTGGTGGATCAGATCCTCAAGGCGTACGCCTACGAGATGTCCAAGCAGCTCTCGGTGTTCGTCGGCCTGATCATCACCAACTGCATCGTGATGGGGCGCGCGGAAGGCTTCGCCATGCAGAACACTCCCGGGATGTCCTTCCTGGACGGCATCGGCAACGGCATCGGCTACGGCTTCATCCTGATGACCGTGGGCTTCTTCCGCGAGCTGTTCGGGTCGGGCAGCGTGTTCGGCTTCACCGTGCTGGAGACCGTGCAGAACGGCGGCTGGTACGTGCCCAACGGCCTGCTGCTGCTGCCGCCGTCGGCGTTCTTCATCATCGGCCTGATCATCTGGGTGCTGCGTTCGCTGAACCCGGAGCAGATCGAGGAGAACGAGTTCAAGATGAAGCACAACACCGAACCGAAGGAGGCCGTGTAACATGGAACACTATATCAGCCTGTTCGTTGCCTCGGTCTTCGTCGAGAACCTGGCCCTGGCGTTCTTCCTCGGCATGTGTACCTTCCTGGCGGTGTCCAAGAAGGTCTCGGCGGCCTTCGGCCTCGGCATTGCCGTCATCGTGGTGCTGACCATCGCCGTGCCGGTCAACAACCTGGTCTACACCTTCCTGCTGGCCGAAGGGGCGCTTTCCTGGACCGGCATCAGCGGTGCCGAGAACATCGACCTCTCGTTTCTGGGGCTGCTCAGCTACATCGGCGTGATCGCCGCCCTGGTGCAGATCCTCGAGATGTTCCTCGACAAGTACGTGCCGGTGCTCTACAACGCGCTGGGTGTCTTCCTGCCGCTGATCACCGTGAACTGCGCCATCCTCGGCGGCGTGCTGTTCATGGTCGAGCGCAACTACAACTTCGGCGAGTCCGTGACCTATGGTCTCGGCTCCGGCGTTGGCTGGGCGCTGGCCATCACGGCGCTGGCAGGCATCCGCGAGAAGCTCAAGTACAGCGACGTTCCCGGCTCCCTGCAGGGGCTGGGCATCACCTTCATCACCGTGGGCCTGATGTCGCTGGGCTTCATGTCCTTCTCCGGCATCCAGCTCTGAGGCAGGTCGTGTTTTCCCGGTGGTGCTCGTCTCCGCCGGGAACCAGGCAACGTCAAGCAATAGGAAACCGACATGGTTGATACAACAGTCATCTTGCTCGGTGTGGTCATGTTCACCGTGGTCGTCATCGGCCTGGTACTGGTGATCCTGGCGGCACGCAGCAAGCTCGTCAGCACCGGGGACGTGACCATCGAGGTCAACGGCGACCCCGAGCACACCCTGACCACCCAGGCCGGCGGCAAGCTGCTCAACACCCTGGCCGCCAACGGCATCTTCCTGTCGTCCGCCTGTGGCGGCGGTGGTTCCTGCGCCCAGTGCAAGTGCCGGGTGGAAGAGGGCGGTGGGGCCATCCTGCCCACTGAGGAGTCCCACTTCACCCTGCGCGAGAAGAAGGAGGGCTGGCGCCTCTCCTGCCAGGTGCCGGTGAAGCAGGACATGAAGATCGAGGTCCCCGAGGAGGTCTTCGGCGTCAAGCAGTGGGAGTGCGAGGTCATCGCCAACCCCAACGTCGCCACCTTCATCAAGGAGCTCAACCTCAAGCTCCCCGAGGGCGAGGAAGTGGCCTTCCGTGCCGGCGGCTACGTGCAGCTGGTGGCGCCGCCCTACGACATCAAGTTCTCCGACTTCGACATCGAGGAGGAGTACCGGGGCGACTGGGAGAAGTTCGACCTGTTCAAGATCTCCCACAAGAACAACGAGGAAGTCATCCGCGCCTACTCCATGGCGAACTACCCGGAAGAGAAGGGCATCCTCAAGTTCAATATCCGCATCGCCACGCCGCCGCCCAACACCAACCATCCGCCGGGCCTGATGTCCACCTACGTCTTCAACCTGAAGCCGGGTGACAAGGTCACCGTGATGGGGCCCTTCGGCGAATTCTTTGCCAAGGACACCGATGCCGAGATGATCTTCGTCGGAGGCGGTGCGGGAATGGCACCGATGCGCAGCCACATCTTCGACCAGCTCAAGCGCCTCAAGTCGTCGCGCAAGATCTCGTTCTGGTACGGCGCACGCTCCTGGCGCGAGACCTTCTACAACGAGGAGTACGACCAGCTGGCCGAGGAGTTCGACAACTTCGAGTGGCACCTGGCACTCTCCGACCCGCAGCCCGAGGACAACTGGGAGGGGCCCACCGGCTTCATCCACAACGTCCTCTACGAGAACTACCTCAAGGACCACCCGGCGCCCGAGGACTGCGAGTACTACATGTGCGGGCCGCCCATGATGAACGCCTCGGTGATCAAGATGCTGCTCGACCTGGGCGTGGAACCCGAGAACATCCTGCTGGACGACTTCGGCGGATGACCTCCCTCGCCGCGAGGCGATACAAGGGGCTGGCCTGCGGGCCGGCCCTCTTTCTGTTTACCCTGGTGATGTTGCCGATGTCACTGCTGGCCGGATGCCGCAGCCAGCCGCCGCTTCACCAGTTCGAGGGCACAGCTCTCGGAACCGGCTACCACATCACCCTGCATGCCGACCTCGACGACCGGGCGCGTGAGCGCCTCCAGGCCGGCATCCAAGGTGAACTGGTCAGTCTCGAACAGGACCTGGCACGGCTGCGGGTCCCGCTTCGCCACGCCCGCGGCCCCCTGCCAGCGGGGGTGGGGAGCGACAGCACCTCCCTGGCGCAGCGACTGCTGCAGATGGCCCGGGCATTGGCGGTCGACCGGCTCGTTGCATTGCTCCTGGACCATGCCGTCGAGCATGCCATGATCGAGCTCGGCGGGATGGTGCGTGTGCGGGGTCCGGCAGGTCGTCGGGCCTGGCGCCTGGCTCTCGACCGGGCCGGAATGCCGCGAGAGGAGGGGCCCAGGCTCCGGCTTGCCGACGCCGCTCTCGTGCGGCTCGATGACATGCCCATGCCCCTTGCGGGAGGGGAGCGGGCAGCCCCCTTGGCGGCCAGCCGGCTGCTGGCGGTCAGTGTGGTGGCCCCCACGACCATCGAGGCCGAGCGCCAGGCTCGCGAGTTGATGGCGGCGGGGCCCGAGGCGCTTGAGCCGTTCCTGGATCGTGCGGTGCGCATCGTTGTCCTAACATCACAAGGTATTGAAATTCATCATGGCTCGGCACTCGAGACATATCTCGAGGAATGACCGAAGGGAGAACACTCATGACCATATGGCTTATCGTTCTGGGATTCATGCTGCTGATCGTGGCGGCCATGGCGATCGGGGTCATCCTCGGCCGCAAACCGATCGCCGGATCCTGCGGTGGCCTCAACCAGCTCGGTCTCAAGGAGGGCTGCGAGGTCTGCGGCGGCAAGGACGAGGTGTGCGAGGAGGAGAATCGCAAGCGCGGCAGTGCCCGTCGTCGCAGCGACGAGAGCCGCGGCACCGATCTCGGCTATGACGCCACCAGGCGCTGACCGGGCATCGCCCGGAGCTGTAAGCCGGCCCCCTCGGGGAGCTTGAAGCGGTAAGCGATAAGCATAACCATTGCCGCGGGCTGGTTCGGTGGCAGCGTCATGGCTTCCAGCTTCCAGCTTCCAGCTTCCAGCTTCCAGCTTCCAGCTTCCAGCTTTCAGTCAAGGGAACAAGGAGACGCAACAGCCAATGGCAGTCCATAACTACGACGTGGTGGTGATCGGGACCGGTCCGGCGGGGGAGAGTGCAGCCATCAATGCCGCCAAGCACGGCAAGCGGGTGGCGGCGATCGAGAAGCAGAGCACGGTGGGGGGCAACTGCACCCATTGGGGAACGATCCCCTCCAAGGCACTGCGTCACCAGGTCAAGCAGATCATGCAGTTCAACACCAACCGCATGTTCCGCGACATCGGCGAGCCGCGCTGGTTCTCCTTTCCCCGGGTGATGGAACGTTCCCGTGTCACCATCGACCAGCAGGTCGAGATGCGTACCAAGTTCTACGCCCGCAATCGCATCGACCTCTTCACCGGCGTGGCCCGCTTCAAGGACGAGCACACCCTGCTGGTACGCGACGACCACGAGGGCATGGAAGAGCTGGTGGCCCGGAAGATCATCATCGCTACCGGCTCCCGCCCCTACCGCCCGGCGGACATCGACTTCCGCCATTCGCGGATCTACTGCTCCGATACCATCCTCAGCCTCAATCATACGCCGCGCACCCTGATCATCTTCGGGGCGGGGGTGATCGGTTGCGAATACGCCTCGATCTTCTCGGGTCTCGGCGTCAAGGTCGACCTGATCAACAATCGCGACAGCCTGCTCTCCTTCCTCGACGACGAGATCAGTGATGCGCTCTCCTACCACCTGCGCAAGCATGGCGTGCTGATCCGCCACAACGAGGAGTACGAGCGGGTCGAGGGCAACGAGTCGGGTGTCACCGTCTACCTGAAGTCGGGGAAACGGCTGCGCGCCGACGCCTTCCTGTGGGCCAACGGCCGTACCGGCAACACCGACCAGCTGGGACTGGAGAACATCGGCCTGGAAGCCAACGGCCGCGGTCAGCTCTCGGTCGACGAGCACTACCGCACGGCCATGCCGCACATCTATGCCGCCGGAGACGTGATCGGCTGGCCGAGCCTGGCCAGCGCCGCCTACGACCAGGGGCTCAATGCCTCCAGCGAGATGGTGGACGACGACTTCCGCTACGTCACCGAGGTGCCCACCGGTATCTACACCATCCCGGAGATCAGCTCCTTCGGCCGCACCGAGCGCGAGCTCACCGAGGCGAAGGTCCCCTACGAGGTGGCCCAGGCCTTCTTCAAGGACACCGCGCGGGCCCAGATCACCGGTGATACCGTGGGCATGCTGAAGATCCTCTTCGACCAGGACAGCCTGGAGATCTACGGCATCCACTGCTTCGGCGACCAGGCCTCCGAGATCGTCCACATCGGCCAGGCGATCATGCAGCAGCAGGGCGAGGCGAATACCCTCAAGTACTTCGTCAACACCACCTTCAACTATCCCACCATGGCCGAGGCCTACCGAGTCGCCGCCCAGAACGGGCTGAATCGGGTGTTCTAGGGGGGGGCCGTCCCTGTCCACAAGAAGCGCCCCCGCGGACAAGACCTGCGGGGGCGCGTGCTTCTCGCGATCAGCTGTCCGGTTGGTCGTCGCCCAGTCGGTGGGCGAAGCACGGCGGCGAGGTGGGTTCGCGATCCTCGGCGTCCTCGGCCTCGAGGGCCTGCAGGAGGGCCTCGCGCAGGATGGGCAGGTGGGAGTCGTCCAGTTCCCGGGCGGCGGAGAGCAGGGTCAGGCGGCCGCGCCGGGCGTGACGCATCAGCGGCAACAGGCTGTCGGGATCGTCGCGCAGTTCGCCGCGATAGCGGGCGGCGAAGACGGCATGACTGATCTCCTCCTGGTGGTACTGGCGGCGCAGGGCGGGGGATGGCGAGGCGTCACGGTACCAGTCGGTGAGTGCGAGGCTCTCGCGTCGCTTGCCGCGTGGCCAGAGGCGGTCGACCAGGACTCTGGCGCCGTCCTCGGCCTCGGCGGGGCGGTAGATGCGCTTGAGGACGATGTCGTAGCTCATGAAGTGCCCTCCTCCTCGAGACCGGCCAGTGCCTCCTGCGCATGGGGTTGCCAGTGGCCGGGGCGATCGGCGGCCTGGCGCAGCGTCCGTCGGGCGGCGTCGGGGTCGCCCTGGTCGCGAAGGACGAGACCCAGGTTGAGCCAGGCCACGGCCAGGTCCGGCTGGATCGCCACGGCGCGTTCGAAGGCCTTGATGGCCCCCTGTGCATCACCCGTGGCATGTCGTGCATTGCCGAGGGCGAAGTGGCCCATGGCGGCCCGGGGAAAGCGCTCGACCAGGGCCCCCCAGGCGGGCAGGGTGGTCTCGGGTCCCTGCACCCGCTCATAGGCGGAGATCGCGTCCAGGGCCCGGTATTCGACGATTCCCTCGGGAAGCTCACCGGGGGGCAGGGCAACGAAGGCCCAACGGTCGCTACGCGCCCAGGTGGCATCGAAGCGACGGAAGGACTCGACCCGCTCGGGCTCCTCGCCACTGTGCAGGATCAACTCGTTGGCGTCCAGGTCGTAGCCGATGGCCACGGCATAGTGCCACATCGGCCAGGCGGGCAGGGCGAGGTTCTGCATCACCACCACCGGGTGCCCGGCGTCGATCTCGGTCAGCAGTGCATCGATGCGGTTGTCGATGACGAAGGGGATGCGGCCGTGCCGGCGCACGGTGGCGAGCATCTCGGGCTGCACGCTTCCCTCTCGGCCGGGAAGGAAGACCTGGGGAATCAGGGTATCGACCTCCACGTCCACGCCGTCGGCGTTGAGCACCATGGCAAGCGAGGCGGGGCCGCACTGGTACTCGCGCTGGGCATGGAAGGGGACGTCCTCGATCAACGCCTGGCGGGAGAGGCGCACCTCGGTGGTCTCGGCCAACCGGGGCGTGCCGGCACAGCCTGCCAGTATCAGTGTCAGCAGCAGCAACGCGAGAACGCCCGCAGTGCGGGCGTTCCATGGGGCGTCATGACGGTGCTGCCGTGGACGGCATGGTGTCATGGGATGCCCCGGTCAGCGTGTGAAGGGGAAGACGTTGGTCAGGCCGAGGATATCGGTGACCAGCAGCACGAGGAATATCAGCACCAGTGCGCCCACGACGCTGGCCCCGGCGGGGAGCTGCTCGAGCTGTTCGGCCATCTGGGCGGCTTCCTCGTCCGAGAGGGCAGCAACACGGGCTTCCACCTCCGCGAGGTCCACGCCCTGGGCGAGGAGCTGTTGCTGGACGTCGTCGCGCGCGAGAATTTCCTGGATACGCTCGCGGTCGCCCTGGCCACGTTCGGCATTCAGCGCCGCCTCCGTGGTGATCAGGTCGCTGCCCGGAGTGGGCTGGGGAGCAGCGGCTACGGGCAGGCTGCCGAGCACCAGGGCGGCGATCAGCAGCGGGCTGAGGTAGCGGCAGATCTTCTTCATCATGTCGGTGTTCCTTCTTCTTGGGTTGGGCTTCCGGCTCCTTGATGATCCACGCGTCGCGTCCAGGCGAGGCTGCGGTCGAGACGTGCTTGCAGCGATGCCCTCCCAGTATAGGCAAAAATGGCGAGCAGTTTCATGCCCTTGGCGCAAACTGATCGGTTCGGGTGGTGGGGGAGGCGTGATCCGACGGCCAGCCTCGTCAGGCAATGCGGTAGGAAAAGGGCAGTTCGGCGAGCAGGCCTCGCCCTCCGGCCAGGGTCAGGGCAAGGTCGTGGAGCCCATCCTGGACCGGCAACGGCGAGGCACCCTTGATGGCGAGATCGAGGCGCTGGGCGAACAGCAGCAGCTTGTGCAGCCGCTTCATGGGCAACCGGCCCAGGGCCTGCTGGTAGGCGGGGCGGCGCTTGTCGAAGATGGCCGGTTTCTGTGACTTGCAGGCGTGCTCGAAACTCTGGCCCTGGTCCAGGTGCTGATGCAGGGAGAGCAGGGTCCGCAGTTCGCGGGTCAGGGCCCACAGCACGATGGGAGCCTCGACACCTTCGCCGCGAAGGCCGGCGATGATCCGCGAGACCCGTGATCGCTCACCCTTCAGGCAGGCGTCGACCAGGGTGAAGACGTCATAGCGGGCGTTGTCCTCCACGCCACCGGCGACCTCGCGTGGCGAGATGCGCGTGCCGGGGGGCAGCAGCAGTGCAAGCTTCTGCAACTCCTGGTCGGCGGCGAGAAGATTGCCTTCGGTGCGCTCGCCAAGCAGTCGGGCGGCCTCGAGCTCGATGCCGAGGCCATGGCGTTCGGCCCGGTCGCTCAGCCAGTAGCCCAGCCGGGAGGCATCCACGGGCCACACCGGCACGAACAGGCCGAGCTTGTCGAGTGCCTGGAACCAGGCACTCTTCTGCTGGCGGAAGTCCAGCTTGCCCATGCTTGCCAGCAGGACGTTGTCGCTGCCCTGGAGCCCGTCGGCGTACTCCTTGAGCGCCTTGCTGCCCTCCTGGCCCAGGTTGCTGCCGCTCAGGCGCAGTTCGATCAGCTTGCGTGAAGCGAACAGCGAGAGGCTGGCGGAGGCCTCCCGCAATCGCCCCCAGGCGAAGTTGGCCTCCACGTGGAGGATCTCCCGCTCCTCGATGGAAGCGGCACGGGCCGCACTGCGCACCGCGTCACAGGCCTCCATGTGCTGTAGGGGCTCGTCACCGGCGACGATCACCACCGGGGGCAGCTTCCTCGCCAGGGCATCGGGGAGCTTGTCGGCATAGATCTTCAAGCGAGCACCCTCATCTCTCCACCAGTCCCCTGAGCCGGTCGAGGAGGCGGTTCACCGCTTCGTGGCGCAACTGCGCGCGGGTCTCCTCGCGGATATCGTCCTGGGCCAGCAGGTTGCCGTCGCTGACCGTGAAGCGGGCGCTCTGCTCGAGGGTCTGCTGGTCGAGCAGGTAGGCGCCGTCGGCCTGGCGCTGCACCGAGAACGGCACCCTGAGCACCATCTCCAGCTCGCGAGGACCGCTGTCGAGCACGCTGAGGCTCCGCTCACGAAACTCTTCCCCCGGCAGGTTGAGTACCAGGGGCGCGCCGGCGTGGAGCCGCGTGCCGGCGGACTCCAGCCGCTCGGCGGCCAGCCGTGCGAGATCGCTGTCGGGGCCGGCGAGCGCCAGTTCCGGCAGTACCGACTCGGGACTGTCGAAGCCCCGCAGGCGAAAGCCGCAGCCCGACAGCGCCAGGGAGGCGCCGGTGGCCAGTCCGAGGTGTAGAAAGGTACGGCGCTGCATGGATGTCTCCCTGTCTCGCGGGGGGATCAGCCCACCACGATGTTGACCAGCTTGCCGGGCACCACGATCACCTTGCGGATCGTCTTGCCCTCGGTGTGGCGCTGGACGTTCTCGGCGGCCAGTGCCTGGGCCTCGATGGCCTCCTTGGCGGCATCGGCGGCCACCTCGATCCGGGCGCGCAGCTTGCCGTTGACCTGCACCACCAGTTCGATGGTGTCACGGGCCAGTGCCGATTCGTCGAGGACCGGCCAGGCGGCATCGATGACCGGCTCCTCATGGCCCAGTGCCTGCCACAGGGTGTGACAGGCGTGGGGGGTGATCGGTGCCAGCAGCAGCACACAAGCTTCCACCGCCTCGCGGGCCACGGCGAGACCCCGGGGCGAGGTGTCCTCGAACTTCGAGAGGGCGTTGGTCAGCTCCATCACCGCGGCGATGGCGGTATTGAAGGTGGTGCGCCGACCGATGTCGTCGCTGGCCTTCCTGATGGTCTCGTGGGTCTTGCGTCGCAGGTCACGCTGGGCATCGCTCAGGGCCGTGACGTCCAGCTCGCCGGGCTGACCCGCATCGAGATGCTCGCTAACCAGGCGCCACAGGCGCTTGAGGAAGCGGTTGGCGCCCTCGACGCCGGAATCCGACCACTCCAGGGACTGCTCGGGCGGGGCGGCGAACATCATGAACAGCCGCACGGTGTCGGCGCCGAAGCGGTCGATCATGGATTGCGGGTCGACACCGTTGTTCTTGGACTTGGACATCTTCTCGATGCCGCCCATCTCCACCGGTGCCCCGTCGCTGACCAGCACGGCGCTGATCGGCCGGCCCTTCTCGTCACGCTTGACCTCGACATCGGCGGGGTTGAACCACTCCTTGCCACCATTGGGCGTATGGCGATAGAAAGTCTCGGCGATCACCATGCCCTGGGTGAGCAGCCGCTGGAAGGGCTCGTCGGTCTTCACCAGGCCGAAGTCGCGCATCAGCTTGGTGAAGAAGCGGGCATACAGCAGGTGGAGGATGGCGTGCTCGATGCCACCGATGTAGAGGTCCACCGGCAGCCAGTAGTTGGCGCGCTCGTCGAGCATGGCGTCCGGGTTGTCGGCACAGCAGAAGCGCGCGAAGTACCAGGACGACTCCATGAAGGTATCGAAGGTGTCGGTCTCGCGGGTCCAGCCGTTGCCCAGGTCGGAGAACTCCGGCATCCGCTTGAGCGGTGAGCCGGTGGCGTCCACGGTGACCTCCATGGGCAGGGCCACCGGCAGCTCGTCGTCGGTGAGCGGTACGGTCTGGCCCTCGGGGCCGTACTTGACCGGGATCGGCGCCCCCCAGTAGCGCTGGCGGGCCACGCCCCAGTCGCGCAGGCGGAAGTTGGTCTTCACCTCGCCGCGCCCGAGCGCCTCGAGCCGGGCGGCGATGGCCTCGAAGGCCGCGTCGAAGTCCAGGCCGTCGAATTCGCCGGAGTTGATCAGGGTGCCGTAGTCGTCATGGGCACCTTCGCTGAGGTCCGGCGACCGGCCGTTCGTATCACTGATCACCGCCTCGATGGGCAGGCCGTATCGGGTGGCGAACTCCCAGTCACGCTGGTCATGGCCGGGCACGGCCATGACGGCCCCGGTGCCGAACTCCATCAGCACGAAGTTGGCCACATAGACCGGGACCTCGCGGCCGGTGAGGGGGTGCACCGCTACATGGCCGGTGGGCATGCCCTTCTTCTCGCGGGTGGCCAGTTCGGCTTCCGAGGTGCCGCCGCGGGCGCATTCGGCGCAGAAATCGGCCAGTGCCGCATTGCCCTCGGCGGCCTGCCTGGCCAGCGGGTGGTCGGCGGCCACGGCCATGTAGGTGACGCCCATCAGGGTGTCGGGGCGGGTGGTGTAGACCGCGAGCGGCTCGGCCGGGGCGCCATCGGCGCCCTTGATGTCGAATGTCAGCTCGATGCCGCGCGACTTGCCGATCCAGTTACGCTGCATGGTCTTGACCTGCTCGGGCCAGTCGATGCGGTCCAGGTCGGCCAGCAGCTCCTCGGCATAGTCGGTGATCTTGAGGAACCACAGCGGGATCTCCTTGCGCTCCACCAGGGCGCCGGAGCGCCAGCCGCGGCCCTCGATCACCTGCTCGTTGGCCAGCACGGTCTGGTCGACAGGGTCCCAGTTGACGGTCGACATCTTCTTGTAAACCAGGCCCTTCTCCACCAGCCTGGTGAAGAACCACTGTTCCCAGCGGTAGTAGCTCACGTCGCAGGTGGCGAACTCGCGGCTCCAGTCGTAGGCGAAGCCCAGCGCCTTGAGCTGTGCGCGCATGTAGTCGATGTTGTCATAGGTCCACTTGGCCGGCGGTACCCGGTTCTGGATGGCGGCGTTCTCCGCCGGCATGCCGAAGGCGTCCCAGCCCATGGGCTGCATGACGTTCCTGCCCTGCATGCGCTGGTAGCGGGAGACCACATCGCCGATGGTGTAGTTGCGTACATGCCCCATGTGCAGCTTGCCGCTGGGGTAGGGGAACATCGACAGGCAGTAGAACTTCTCCCGGCTGGCATCTTCCACCGCCTTGAAGCACTGGTTCTCGTCCCAGAACTGCTGGGCGTCGCGTTCGATCTCGAAGGGCTTGTACTGTGCGTCCATCTCTGTCTACGGGTACCTTGCAAGTCGGGCGCACCGCTCGCGGCGTTGCGCGGGTCTACGGGCATTGTCCGGTGTCAAGAACTCGGCGCCAGAATGCGTCAAGGCATTGAACTGCCGGCAGGATGTCGTCTAAATGGTAAGCAAGGATACCCCAGCACGGCAGGGCCCGGCTATGCCCGGGCGCCTCCGCCCCGAGAACGGAAAGGAGCAGAACATGAGCGAGCAGAAGGATCCCCGTCACGACCACCGCCTGCGTGAGGGCTATGAACGCCTGCTGGCCAGGCTCCAGGAAGGCGCCCACGAACTGACCTGGGAGAACCTGCAGCAGGATCTCGACGATGCCGTGGAGTTCGAGGCCGAACTGGAGGAGTTCACCAAGGATGAGCTGTCCCTGCTGCGTGCCTGGGTCGAGCGCGATCTCAAGGAGATGCGGCGCTATCTCGGGGCCGGGGGCGAGAGCGTGGCAACCTGGCTGGGTATCGATCTCTCCATGCTGTCGCGCAAGGTGGTGGAGTCGCTGTTCTCCATCGCCGATCGCAGCAAGATCGAGCGCGAGCAGTTCGAGGAGGACCTGGAGGCCGCGCGTGCCGACTATTGCGAGGGCGAGATGGCCGCTCCCGGGCGCATGGCCTGCGTGCACTGCGGCGCCGAGGTCACGCTGGAGGGCGTGGCGCGCATCGAGCCCTGCCACCAGTGCGGCCACCGCTATTTCGCCCGTGCCCCGCTGGAGTGACCGCGAGCCCGTCTACAGCCCCTTGTCCAGCCCCAGGATGGCGACGATGACCGCCACCGCCATCACCGCCGCATAACCCAGGTTCTGGCGCATCATTCGCGAGCCGCTGATGCCGTAGCGCCCCTGCAGGGAGAGGTTGATGCCCGACAGTGGCCCCACGCTGGTGCCCACCGCCCAGGAGGCCAGGGCCACGAAGGCGAACAGGGTCTGGCGGCCGGCATCCAGTTCCAGCATCGAGGCCAGCACCGAGACGCCGATGATGGGATGCAGGCCGGCGACGGCGCTGGCCACGATGGCCAGGAAACTGGCCACCGCCTCGAGGGGGCCGAAGCGGGCGAAGAGCGTCCATTCGCTGCCCGTGGCGGCGGCGATGTAGGTCGAGAGGCCCTGGGTCAGCAGGCCCGCGCAGAGGAAGAGCGAGATCTCGCCGCGCATGGCGGGGAGCCGGTTCAGGGCGTGCCCGCGTACCCGACGCAGCGTCCAGCGTGGCCCCCGGGGCAGGTTGGAGAGCAGTGCCACGCCGGGCAGCAGGAAGGTGATGATGCTGACGATGGTGAGTCCCGGCGTCAGCCCGTAGTGGAAGAGCATCACCAGGGCGGCCATCGACACCGGCATCAGCAGGCTCGACGGCGACAGCGAGAAGCCCGCGGTGTCCGCGAGGTCGAAGCGGCGCGACAGGTCCAGCAGACTGAGCAGCCCGGCACACAGCGCCAGGGGCAGCCCGAAGGCCATCACGGTCGCGAATCGCATCTCGGGCGCCAGGGTCATCACCACGCCCATGGAGGCGAAGAAGGGCGACCAGAGCGCGGCACTCGACAGCCCCCGATTGAGCGCCAGCAGCTGGGGCGTGGTCAGGGGGCCGCTGCGCTGCAGCCGGTCGCCGATCATGAACACCGTGGAGAGGTTGAGGATCGCCCCGAGCAGATGCACCCCCAGCCAGGTACCGGCGATGCCGCGGGCACCGGTCACCGGGCGTCCCAGCGGTCGGGTCTCGCCGCGGCGGTTGCCCATCAGCCCGATGAAGCTCACCCCCACCAGCATCGCCACCACATAGCTGTTGCCGTCGAGCATGCGCGGCCAGGCGACCTCGGCACCATGCTGCCACCTCGCCACGATCAGCAGTCCCGTGCCGATGCCCGCCAGGGCACCGGCCTGCCGACGGGTGCGGCGGGGCAGGTCGGGCCACAGCAGCAGCACCGCCAGCCAGAAGGCATAGCTCACCAGCTGGGGCAGTACCCCCAGGCCGGCGAAGCGCATGACCTGCATCACCAGGCCGGCGAGGATGAGGCCGCCGGCGAGCGCATGGCGGGTCGAGGGCTGGGGGGCGGTACTGTCGGTCACGGCGGCAGGCACTCCGGGAGATATTCTGAGCAGACTAAACACTTCGGCGTCCCGCTCGCCACTCCCGGGCTGCCGGCTCGCGGGTGGCCTCGAGCTCGTCGAGCATGGCCCGGGCGGCGTTGGAGAGGGTCCGGCTCTTGTGCACGAGGTAGCCCAGCGGGCGGTGGATGGGCGGGTGGTCGACCTCCAGTACCCGGAGCTCGGCCGTCAGCAGCCCTTCCGGCAGCAGGCTCCAGCCCAGGCCGATGGCGCTCATCATCCTCAGGGTCTCCAGGTAGTTGGTGGAGAGTGCCACGGGCAGGGTGAGGCCGGCCGCCGCGAAGCGCGCCTCGATCAGGGTGCGGGTGAAGGTGAGCGGGCCGGGCAGTACCGCGTCGAATTCGCAGAGCTCCTGGAGGGTCAGGCGTGCGCGGCCGGCCAGGGGATGGTCGGGGGCGCAGACGAAGCAGAGCCGGTCGATCCATACCGGCACCACCTCGAGCTGCTCGTCGGGATGGGGGGCGAGGGTCACCACGGCGATCTCCAGTTCGCCGTCCAGCACCCCCTGGTAGGCCTGCTCGGAATCGAGGAAGTGCAGGTCCAGCCTCACCCCGGGATGGCGACCGATATAGGCCTTGAGCAGCGGGGGCAGCCGATGCAGGCCGATATGGTGGCTGGTGGCGAGCGTCAGGCTCCCGGCCACGCTGCCTTCGAGGTTGCCCAGGGCACGGCGGCTGTCGTCGACCATCACCAGGATCTGACGGGCGCGCGGCAGCAGCACGCGACCGGCCTCGGTCAGGCCTATCCTGCGGCCGATGCGATCGAACAGGCGGGCGCCTGTCTGTGTCTCAAGGGCAGCGATGCGCTTGCTCACCGCCGGCTGGGTGAGGTGGAGCTGTTCGGCGGCGCGCGAGAAGCTGCCGGTGTCGGCCACGGCGAGAAAGGCCTGCAGGCTCTGGGTGTCCATGGGCGTCCTCCCCGTCGAGCGAGATAAAGTGGATTCCATAAAGGAATCCATTCCATAAATAACATGAATTGCTTTTATGGACGAGTCGCAGGACACTGCTATGCATAGCGTCGAGGCTGCCCCTGAGGGGGCAGACCCCGGCCAAGTCATGCAGCCTGTCGTGGTGTACGCTTCGAGCGGATTCGACACCGCTGGGGTCTGACCCCATAGGAGCGCCAGCGCCGGGACAGCCACGACTTCGGGCAGCATTTTGATGACCGACCGGATGAGAACAGGGCCCAGGGCCCGGGAGAGCGAGATGGCAGGCCAGACACTCTACGACAAGTTGTGGTCGCAGCACCTGGTGAAGGAGCGCGACGACGGCACCGCCTTGATCTACATCGACCGACAGCTGCTCCACGAGGTGACCTCGCCCCAGGCCTTCGAGGGCCTGCGCCTGGCGGGGCGCAAGCCGTGGCGGCTCGACGCCAACCTGGCGACGCCGGACCACAACGTGCCGACCACGCTCAAGGAGCGCGCCGAGGGCAACGCCGGCATCGAGGACCCGGTGTCGCTGATCCAGGTGCAGACCCTGGATGACAACTGCGGCGAGTTCGGCATCGAGGAGTTCAAGATCAACGACCCGCGCCAGGGCATCGTCCACGTGGTGGGCCCGGAGCAGGGCGCCACGCTGCCCGGCATGACCGTGGTGTGCGGCGACTCCCACACCGCCACCCACGGCGCCTTCGCCGCCCTGGCCCACGGCATCGGCACCTCCGAGGTGGAGCATGTGCTCGCCACCCAGTGCCTGCTGGCGCAGAAGATGAAGAACATGCAGGTGCGCGTCGAGGGCGAGCTCGGCACCGGCGTCACCGCCAAGGACATCGTGCTGGCCATCATCGGCCGCATCGGTACCGCCGGCGGCACCGGCTACGCCATCGAGTTCGCCGGCAGCGCCATCCGCGATCTCTCCATGGAGGGCCGCATGACGGTGTGCAACATGGCCATCGAGGCCGGCGCCCGGGTCGGCCTGATCGCCGTGGACGACACCACCATCGAGTATCTCGCCGAGCGCCCCTTCGCACCGAAGGGCGAGCAGTGGCAGGCCGCCGTGGCCGACTGGCGTGGGCTCGTCTCCGACCCCGACGTCGAGTTCGACAAGGTGGTGACCCTGGACGCCGCCGAGATCGAGCCGCAGGTGAGCTGGGGCACCAGCCCCGAGATGGTCACCGGGATCTCCGGCGAGGTGCCCGACCCGGCCGAGGCACCCGACGAGACCATGCAGCGCGGCTATATTCGCGCCCTGGAGTACATGGGGCTGGCACCGAAGCAGAAGATCACCGACATCCGGCTCGACAAGGTATTCATCGGCTCCTGCACCAACTCGCGCATCGAGGACCTGCGCGAGGCGGCCAAGGTCGCCAAGGGCAAGCGGGTGGCCGACTCCGTCAAGCTCGCCATGGTGGTGCCGGGCTCCGGCCTGGTGAAGCGCCAGGCGGAGGCCGAGGGCCTCGACAAGGTGTTCATCGAGGCGGGTTTCGAGTGGCGCGAGCCGGGCTGCTCCATGTGCCTGGCCATGAACGCCGACAAGCTCGGTGCCGGGGAGCACTGTGCCTCGACCTCGAACCGCAACTTCGAAGGGCGCCAGGGCTTCGGCGGGCGCACCCACCTGGTCAGCCCGGCGATGGCTGCCGCGGCGGCCATCGCCGGCCACTTCGTCGACGTGCGACGCATCGATGATCCTCAACCGACTGCCCAGGAGGCCTGAGCCATGCACAAATTCGAACGCATCGACGGCCTCGTCGCCCCGCTCGACCGGGCCAACGTCGACACCGACCTGATCATCCCCAAGCAGTTCCTGAAGTCGATCAAGCGTACCGGCTTCGGTGTCAACCTGTTCGACGAGCTGCGCTACCTCGACGAGGGGCAGCCCGGCCAGGACGTTTCCCGGCGGCCGCTGAACCCCGACTTCGTGCTCAATCAGCCGCGCTACCAGGGGGCCAGCGTGCTGCTCGCCCGCCGCAATTTCGGCTGCGGCAGCTCCCGCGAGCACGCCCCCTGGGCGCTGGAGGACTTCGGCTTTCGCGTGGTGATCGCGCCGAGCTTCGCCGATATCTTCTACAACAACGCCTTCAAGAACGGCCTGCTGCTGGTCACCCTGCCGGAAGAGGTCGTGGACCGCCTGTTCGCCGAGGTGGAGGCCAGCGAGGGCTACCGGCTCGACGTCGATCTCGAGAACCAGCGGGTGATCACGCCCTCCGGCGAGATCCTCGAGTTCGAGGTGGACGCCTTCCGCAAGCACTGCCTGCTCGAGGGGCTCGATGACATCGGCATCACCCTTCAGGACGAGGACGCGATCCGCGCCTTCGAGGCGAAGCATCGCGCCGCGCGCCCCTGGCTGTTCCGCGATAGCGCCCGGGCGTGATGGCGTAAGATCAAGCTGCTCTTGCCGGGGCCAGGGGGCGCCGGGGGCAAGCCGAAGAGGAGGTCCTATGCCAGGGATGGCATCGGTAGCGCCCAGGGATGGGTTCACAGCGCCTCCTCGCAGGCTTGCCGCCGGAAAAGCCCCCCCCCGTCCCGGCGGTGATTCCATTCGGCCTGCCGCGCGGCGTCCGGTGAGGCCATACAAGGACGAGATCATGACTCAGAAGATTCTGGTACTGCCGGGCGACGGCATCGGCCCCGAGATCACCGCCCAGGCGAGCCGCATCCTGGCCGCCTGCCAGGCCCATGGCCTGGACGTCGAGGTGGAAGAGGCCCTGGTCGGCGGCAGCGCCTATGACGCCCATGGAGAGCCGCTGCCCGCCGAGACCCTGGAGAAGGCCAGGGTCGCCCGGGCCATCCTTCTCGGCGCCGTGGGTGGCCCCAAGTGGGACACACTCGAGGACCTCGCCAAGCGCCCCGAGAAGGGCCTGCTGGGCCTGCGCAAGAACCTCGGCCTGTTCGGCAACCTGCGCCCCGCCATCACCTACCCGCAGCTGGCGTCTGCCTCGAGCCTCAAGCCCGAGCTGGTCGCCGGCCTCGACATCATGATCGTGCGCGAGCTCACCGGCGGTATCTACTTCGGCCAGCCCCGCGGCATCGAGGAGCGGGGTGGCGAGCGGGTGGGCTTCAACACCTACGTCTACTCCGAGAGCGAGATCGAGCGCATCGGCCGGGTCGCCTTCGAGATGGCCCAGAAGCGCAACAAGAAGCTCTGCTCCGTGGACAAGGCCAACGTGCTCGAGGTCACCATCCTGTGGCGCGAGGTGATGGAGCGGCTGGCGCCGGAATACCCGGACGTCGAGCTCTCTCACATGTACGTCGACAACGCCGCCATGCAGCTGGTGCGCGCACCCAAGCAGTTCGACGTCATGGTCACCGGCAACATGTTCGGCGACATCCTCTCCGACGCCGCCGCCATGCTCACCGGCTCCATCGGCATGCTGCCCTCCGCCTCGCTCAACGAGAGCGGCCAGGGGATGTACGAGCCCTGCCACGGCAGCGCCCCGGACATCGCCGGCCAGGGCATCGCCAACCCGCTGGCGACCATCCTCTCGGTGGCCATGATGCTGCGCTACTCCCTGGACGAGCCGGCGCTGGCGCAACGCATCGAGGGCGCCGTTGGCAAGGTGCTGGACGACGGCCTGAGAACCGCCGATATTGCGTCCGAGGGCACTCGCACCGTCTCCACCGCCGAGATGGGCGACGCCGTGCTGGCGGCCTTCGAGGCCCAATAGGCTCAAGGGGTATCGCATTTCGCAGGCTTGCCGCCAGATCAGCCCCGAGCGGTCTGTCCATCGGCACTAGTCCTGCTCTGGCGTGAGCCTGCGATCCCTTCCGGCTTCCTGTATAATAAGCCCCACATTCGATTTCTGGAGGACTTCACATGTTGAAAGTCGGTTTCGTCGGTTGGCGCGGCATGGTGGGCTCGGTGCTCATGCAGCGCATGGTGGAAGAGGGTGACTTCAAGGGCATCGAGCCGGTCTTTTTCACCACCTCCCAGGTCGGCCAGGCCGGCCCCGACGTCGGCGTCGACGTGCCTCCCCTCAAGGATGCCTTCGACCTCGAGGCCCTCAAGGCGCTGGACGTGGTGGTGACCTGCCAGGGCGGCGATTACACCAAGGAGGTCTACGGCGACCTGCGTGGCGGCGGCTGGAAGGGTTACTGGATCGACGCGGCCAGCACCCTGCGCATGGAGGACGAGGCCACCATCATCCTCGATCCGGTCAACCGCCACGTCATCGATGACCAGCTCTCCCGCGGTGCCAGGACCTTCGTCGGTGGCAACTGCACCGTGAGCCTGATGCTGATGGGCCTGGGCGGCCTGTTCGAGGCCGACCTGATCGAGTGGATGACCTCCATGACCTATCAGGCCGCCTCTGGCTCCGGCGCCAAGCACATGCGCGAGCTGCTCAACCAGATGGGCGCCCTGCGCGACAGCTCGGCCGCCGAGCTCGCCGACCCGTCCAGTGCGATCCTCGACATCGACCGCAAGGTGACCGCGGCGATGCGTTCGGGCGACTTCCCCACCGACAACTTCGGCGCACCGCTGGCCGGCAGCCTGCTGCCCTGGATCGACACCAAGCTCGACAACGGCCAGAGCAAGGAGGAGTGGAAGGGCACCGTGGAGACCAACAAGATCCTCGGCCTGCAGGACAACCCGATCCCCATCGACGGTCTCTGCGTGCGCATCGGTGCCATGCGCTCCCACAGCCAGGCCTTCACCATCAAGTTGAAGAAGGATGTGCCGATGGACGAGATCGAGGACCGTCTCGCCAGGCACAACGACTGGGTCAAGGTGGTGCCCAACGACAAGGAGGCCACCCTCCGCGACCTGACCCCGGCGGCCGCTACCGGTACCCTGACCGTCCCCGTGGGCCGGCTGCGCAAGCTGGCCATGGGGGGCGAGTACCTCTCCGCCTTCAGTGTCGGCGACCAGCTGCTGTGGGGGGCCGCCGAGCCGCTCAAGCGGATGCTCAAGATCCTTCGCGAGCAGTGATCGCCAGCGGTTGATCGGGCATGGGGCACCTCCCTCGGGAGGCGCCCCTTTTCTTTGCGCGCAGGCCGGGGTCGCACAAGGGCCTTACCCTGGCTTACGTTGAAAGGCGGAGCGTCAAACATGATCCGGGGCAGGCATGCCGGATCATGTTTGTGATACATAAGAAGCCTAGAAAACTGATCATTTCTCCGGATGCCCGCCGACCGAGCGGAGGTGGTGCCGGGAGACGCAAGGGAATCCCATGAAACGCAAGCTGACTCTCGCCATGCTGCTCTCGCTCTCTGCCGCCAGCCCGATGGCACTGGCGCTGGGGCTGGGCGAGGCCGATGTGCACTCGACGCTCAATGCGCCGCTGCGCGCCACCATCCCCCTCACCGACACCGGCGGGATGCAGGCGGGTCTGCTCAACGTCTCGGTGGCCGACGAACGCACCTTCTCGGCCGCCGGCCTCGCTCGCACGCCGCTGGCGGCAAGCGTGCGACTGGCGGTCGAGCAGCGCGAGGGGCGGCTGGTGCTGGACCTGACCACCGAGCGGCCCGTGCGCGAGCCCTGGCTCGATCTGCTGCTGCACTTCGACTGGCCCGATGGCCGGCAGCTGCGCGAGGTAACCCTGCTGCTTGATCCACCCGACTATGACCAGATGCCCACCCTGATCGGAACCCCGGCGCGGCCGGAGCCGCCGTCCGCGACCGTCTCGACGGCGCGCAGCGAGCCGGAGTCCCGATCGCGCCCCGTGGCCCGTACGGCGGCCGCAGGCGACAGTGACGACCCGGCCTGGGTGCGCAGTGGCGATACCCTCTGGGCGGTGGCCGGTCGACTGCGCCCGGACAGCGGTATCAGCATGAACCAGATGATGGTGGCGCTGGTGGAAGCCAACCCCGAGGTGTTCCCCTCGGGCAACATCAACGCGATGCGGGCCGGCTTCACCCTCGTGGTGCCGGGGCGCGAGTCGATCACCTCGCGCTCGACCGCCGACGCCGACGGTATCGTCCAGGCCATGAATCAGGCGTGGGCCAATCGCGGCAGCGGGGCGCCCGCGCGGGTCCCCCTGGGGGGCAGTCAGGAGGTGGCACCGGAGGCGGCCGTGGCGGTGACTGATGCCGCGTTGCTCGGTACCGCCGAGCCTTCGGCTGCGCCGGCAAGCGAGGAGGAGCCCGAAGCGGCAGCGCCTGCCCCCGTCGACATCCCGTCGGGGGACCTCGACGAGGAGGCGCCGCGCCTGACGCTGCTCACCGATGCCGAGGTGGCCGCCGAGGCTGCCCCGGATGAGGATCCCGGGGAGGGAGCCGGTCCCGGCGAGGGCGGTGCGGGCGAGGAGGCGTCGACGACCCCCGCCGCGCGCGGCGAGCTCGACCCCTCCTTGCTCGAGGGCCTCCAGGGAGAAGGCGAGCTGACCAGCGACGAGCGCCTCATTCGTCTCGAGGCGCGCTGGCTCGAGAATCGGCAGGCCCTGGAAGTGGTGCGCGACGAGCGGGATGCACTGCAGGACGAGCTGGGCGAGATGCGCGAGGAACTGGCCGCCCTGCGCGACCAGGTGGCTGCGTTCAGCGCCGGGGGGCAGGGTGTCGACGGCCCCGGGACAGGGGGCGTGGTGCCGCCCGGTGAGAGCGAGCAGGCGGTCGAGACGCCCTGGTGGGGCGCCTTCTACCAGGGGGCTCAGGATCGTACCCTGATGCTCGGAGGAGCTGCGCTCGCCGCCCTCCTGGCACTCTGGGCGCTGGTGCGTCGCCGGCAGCGGCGAGACGAGACGGTATCCACCTTCGGCCAGGTGCAGCGGGTCGCCCCCGGGGAGCGTGTGGCTGGCCCCGAGGTGGCTGCCGCCGCGACGCCCGGCGGCGGCGAGGCCGCACCGGTGCGGGCCTCCATGCCCAAGGCGGAAGCTATCGACGAGGCCGATATCTTCATTGCCTATGGTCGCTATGACCAGGCACGGGAGCTGCTCGAGGCCAGCCTGGTACGCGAGCCGGAGCGTGACGACCTGCGCCTCAAGCTGTTGATGGTTCACCTGGAGCAGGGCGACCAGGAGCAGGCCGATCGCGAGGCCTCGCGCCTCAGGGCCTCCGGCGACCCCCGGTTGCAGGCCGAGGTGGAGAACCTGATGAGCCGGCGCGCCGCGGCGTCGCCGGCACAGTCGGCGCCGGTCGAGGGTGGCCGAGCCGTCTTCGCCGAGCCGACGGAGCTGCCGCCACGCCGTTTCGACGACCCCGACGAGGAGGACGAGCAGGGCGAGAAGGGGCAGGAGAATCCGGCGGCGCCCGCTTTCGGTGGCGAGGTCCCGAGGGGCGTCGACGACATGCCCCCCGGGCCGGAAGGCGGCGAGGATCCGGCGGCCCCCTACCGTCGCCCCGAACCGCGGCCGGGAGTCGACCCCGGGCGTCAGCCCGAGCCGCGCTCGCAGCCCCGGCTCGACAATCCCCCCGAGCCTGAGCCGGCGGCCGAGCCGGAACATCGGCCGGCGTCTGCCTCCTCGCCGGCCTCCCCGGACACGTCGCCCGACGAATCCCGCGATGACGCCCCGCCCTCCGGGCCTCCGCTCGCCAACCGCATCGACGACCTGGGTCGCGACATCATCGACTACCGTCCACCGACCCTGGATCCGAGCCCGTCACCCCGGGAGGAGACCCCGATGCAGCCCAGCGTGGAATTCAGCACTTCCGGTGACACCGGGGCGCCGGCAGAACCGGCAGCGAGCGATGATTGGGAGGTCGAAGAGGTGGCGTTTCCGCCGCTGGATCGGGATAATGAATGGCTTTCCGCCGGCGCCTCCTCATCGCCCAAGCTGGCCGAGGCCCGTCGCCTGCTGGAGGCGGGCGAGATCGACCAGGCGCGGCCCCTGCTGCGCAGGCTGGCCGACGCCTCCGACGATCCAGTGGCACGGGAGGAGGCCCGGGAGTTGATCACCCGCCACGACCTCTGAAGGCCGCATGACCCTTTTTCGCCCCCTCGATGATCGCCACCCCCTCACTGGCCGCTTGGTCATGGGGGTGGAATATGACGGTAGCGCCTACTGTGGCTGGCAGCGTCTCAAGCATGCCCCCTCGGTACAGGGCGAACTGGAGAAGGCGCTGGCGAAGGTGGCCGGCCAGCCGGTGACGGTGCATGCCAGCGGCCGGACCGATTCCGGTGTCCACGCCACCCGCCAGGTGGTGCACTTCGATCCCCCAGCACCACGCTCGCAGAAGGCCTGGGTATTCGGCGTCAACGCCAACCTGCCCCGGGATATCGCGGTGCGCTGGGTGAAGGCGGTACCCGACAGCTTCCACGCCCGCTTCAAGGCGCTGGCCCGCCGCTACCGCTACGTGATTCTCAACCAGCCCAGCCGCCCGGTGCTCGAGCGGGCCAACGCCACCTGGTGTCGCGACCCCCTGGATGCCGATGCCATGCATCGGGCCGCCCAGGCGCTGGTGGGGGAGCACGACTTCTCGAGCTTCCGCGCCGCCGGCTGCCAGTCGAAGACCGCCTGGCGCCACCTGCACTTCATCGAGGTGCACCGTCATGGCCCTCTGGTGGTGATCGACGTCCAGGGCAATGCCTTCCTGCACCACATGATCCGCAACATCGTCGGCGCCCTGGTGACCGTCGGGCGCGGGGAGCGCGGCGATGACTACCTGGCCGAGCTGATGGCACTGAAGGATCGTACCCTGGCCGATGTCACTGCGCCGGCCTGCGGCCTGCACTTCGTCGATTCGCTCTATGACGAGGCCTGGGAATTGCCGCGGGAACCCCTGGGGCCGAACCTGCTGGCCTTCCTCGGCGAATGGACCGGCGAGCGCGCGCTGCCCGACTGCCCCATGGTCGAGTTCCGCCGCGGCCGGCCGGTCGCCTCCCTCACCCCTGCCGAGGAGTAGGCACATGATGCAGCGCACCCGCGTCAAGCTCTGCGGTCTCACCCGTCCCGAGGATGTCGATGTCGCCGTGGCGGCGGGCGCCGATGCCCTGGGCTTCGTGCTCTGGCCGGGCAGCAAGCGGGCCCTCGACGAGGCCCGCCTGGCCGAGCTGGCGGCGCGGGTGCCGGCCTTCGTCACCCGGGTCGGGCTCTTCGTCGACCAGGAGCCGGCGCTCATCGAGCGCTGCGCGCGTCACCTCGATCTGCTGCAGTTCCATGGCGAGGAGACGCCGGCGTTCTGCGAGCGCTTCGACCGCCCCTGGATCAAGGCGCTGCGCATGCGCGATGGTCTCGACCTGCACGCCCTCGCCGCTGCCTATGATGGCGCCCGGGGACTGCTGCTGGACGCCTACCGCCCCGGCGTGCCGGGCGGTACCGGCGAGACCTTCGACTGGGGGCGAATCCCCGCAAGCCTGGCAAAACCTGTTATCCTCGCGGGAGGATTGAGCGCCGACAACGTGGCCGAGGCCATCGCCCGGGTTCACCCCTTCGCGGTAGATGTCTCGGGTGGCGTGGAGGCCTCTCCCGGGATCAAGGATGCAGAGCGCATCGCGGCTTTCCTGCAGGCCGTCGGGCGTGGCGACGAGTGTCGCTCGGCGGACTGATCCCCGGTTCCCCGGCCCGTGTTTCACCCGCTTTCAACCACCAGCCCCTTTCTGGCGACCTGTGAGGTGTCTTTCGTGAGCAAGTTCAGTGACCTGACCCGACTGCCGGATGCCCGTGGCCACTTCGGTCCCTACGGCGGCCGGTTCGTCTCGGAGACCCTGAGCTTCGCCCTGGACGATCTGGCGAAGACCTACCTGAGTCTGCGCGACGATCCGGCGTTCCAGGCGGAATTCGACTATGACCTGGCCCACTATGTCGGCCGTCCCTCTCCGCTCTACCATGCCGAGCGGTGGTCGAAGCAGCTCGGCGGCGCCCAGGTCTGGCTCAAGCGCGAGGACCTGAACCACACCGGCGCCCACAAGGTGAACAACACCATCGGCCAGGCGCTGCTCGCCAAGAAGAGCGGCAAGCCGCGGGTCATCGCCGAGACCGGGGCCGGTCAGCATGGCGTCGCCACGGCCACCGTGGCGGCGCGCCTGGGGCTCAAGTGTGACGTCTACATGGGGGCCGAGGACGTGGAGCGGCAGAAGCTCAACGTCTATCGCATGCGCCTGCTCGGCGCCAACGTCATTCCGGTGACCTCCGGTACCCGCACCCTCAAGGATGCCATGAACGAGGCGCTGCGCGACTGGGTCACCAACGTCGACGACACCTTCTACATCATCGGTACCGTGGCAGGCCCGCACCCCTATCCGATGCTGGTGCGAGACTTCAATGCCGTGGTCGGCCGCGAGGCGCGCCGCCAGTCCTTCGAGGAGTTCGGCAAGCTGCCCGACGCGCTGATCGCCTGCGTCGGAGGCGGCTCCAACGCCATGGGGCTCTTCTATCCCTTCGTCGAGGACGACGAGGTGATGATGTACGGTGTCGAGGCCGGCGGCGACGGCGTCGAGACCGGCCGCCATGCCGCACCACTGGCCTCCGGAGCGCCGCGCGGCGTGCTGCACGGCAACCGCACCTACCTGATGTCCGACGAGGGCGGCCAGGTCTCCGACACCCACTCGATCTCGGCGGGCCTGGACTATCCCGGGGTGGGGCCCGAGCACGCCCTGTGGAAGGACGTGGGCCGCGTCAATTACGTGGCCGCCAACGACGATGCCGTGCTCGAGGCGTTCCGCGAGCTGACCCGGGTGGAGGGCATCATGCCGGCACTGGAATCCGCCCATGCCCTGGCCCATGCCAAGGTGCTGGCGCCGACCATGCGCCCCGACCAGCAGATCGTGGTCAACCTCTCCGGGCGTGGTGACAAGGACATCCTGACCGTGGCCAAGATCGACGGCATCGAACTCTGAATGGCGAACCTGACTATGAACCGTATCGACCAACGCTTCGCCGCGCTCAAGGAGCAGGGGCGTCGCGCGCTGATTCCCTTCATCACCGCCGGCGACCCGGCGCCCCAGCACACCGTGGGCTTCATGCACGCCCTGGTGGAGGCGGGGGCCGACGTCATCGAGCTCGGCGTTCCCTTCTCCGACCCCATGGCCGACGGCCCGGTGATCCAGAAGGCCTGCGAGCGGGCCCTGAAGCACGGAGTGCGACTCGGCCACCTGTTCGAGATGGTGCGCGAGTTCCGCCAGGCCGACACCACCACCCCGGTGGTACTGATGGGCTATCTCAACCCCATGGAACGCATCGGTCTCGAGGCCTTCGCCGAGCAGGCCGCGTCGGCCGGTATCGACGGGGTGCTGACCGTGGACATGCCGCCGGAAGAGGCCGATGAGTTCGGCCCGATCCTCAAGGCCCGCGGACTGGCCTCGATCTTCCTCGTCGCCCCTACCACTTCCGGTGCCCGGGCCGCTACAATATGCGCCCACGGCGAAGGCTACCTCTACTATGTGTCGCTGAAGGGCGTGACCGGGTCGGCGATTCTCGATGCCGAGGACGTGGCCGCGCACCTGGCGCCGCTGCGCGAGATGACCGATCTGCCGCTGTGCGTCGGCTTCGGTATCCGCGACGGTGCCTCGGCGGCGGAGGTGGGCAAGGTGGCCGACGGCGTGATCGTCGGCTCGGCCCTGGTCAGCCGCATCGCCGACAACGCCGAGCGCCCCGAGGTCATCGCCGGCGAGCTCAAGGCCGTGCTCGGCGAGATGCGCCAGGCCCTGGATGCCATGAGCGCGGGCTGAGCCTGGCCTTCGCCACACGCTTCGATTCACGCGTCCGGCCGTCCCGGACGCCGACGACATGACGGAACCCTTTCTGACATGAGCTGGCTAGACAAGATCGTGCCCTCCATGGGGCGTATCCAGCGCAAGGACCGCCGGGCCAGCGTGCCCGACGGCCTGTGGCGCAAGTGCCCCAAGTGCGAGGCGGTGCTCTACCTTCCCGAACTCGACAAGCACCACAACGTCTGCCCCAAGTGCGACCATCACCTGCGGCTGACCGCCCGCAAGCGGCTCGACTGGTTCCTCGACAGGGAGGGCCGCGAGGAGCTGGCCACCGAGGTGGAACCCGTCGATCGCCTCAAGTTCCGCGACTCCAAGAAGTACAAGGATCGCCTGGCCGCGGCCCAGAAGGAGACCGGCGAGAAGGATGCCCTGATCGCCATGCGCGGCACCCTGGACGGCCTTCCGGTGGTGGTGGTCTCCTTCGAGTTCACCTTCATGGGCGGTTCCATGGGGAGCGTGGTGGGCGAGAAGTTCGTCCGTGCGGCGACCCTGGCCCATGACGAGGGCATCCCGCTGATCTGCTTCTCCGCCTCCGGCGGGGCGCGCATGCAGGAGGCGCTGTTCTCCCTGATGCAGATGGCCAAGACCTCGGCCGCACTGGAGAAGCTCAAGCAGGCCGGCGTGCCCTACATCTCGGTACTCACCGACCCGGTGTTCGGCGGCGTCTCGGCATCGCTGGCGATGCTCGGCGACCTCAACGTGGCCGAGCCCAACGCCCTGATCGGCTTCGCCGGTCCGCGGGTCATCGAGCAGACCGTGCGCGAGAAGCTCCCCGAGGGCTTCCAGCGCAGCGAATTCCTGCTCGAGCACGGCACCGTCGACATGATCGTCCACCGCAGCGAGATGCGTGACCGCCTGGGCGGCGTACTGCGCAAGCTGACCCACCAGCCGGCCATCGGCCTGGCCGACGAGGCGGATCGCGAGCTCGACCTGGTGGATGTCGCCGAACAGGCGTCGGTCGTCGACGAGGATGTCTCGCCCGAGCACGAGGATGCCACGACTGCCCGGGTCGAGGACGCGGCGCATGACGAACGCGCCGATGGTCCACGCTGACCTCCATCGCCATGACTGACGCGGCCCTGCCCACTTCCCTCGACGCCTGGCTGGCCCGGCTGGAAGCCGCCCACCCGGTGGGCATCGACCTCGGCCTGGATCGCGTGGCCGAGGTCGCCCGCCGCATGGGGCTGCTGGCGCGCCCCCCGGCCACCCGGGTGATCACCGTGGCCGGCACCAACGGCAAGGGATCCACCGTGGCCGTGCTCGAGGCGCTGGCCCGGGCCCATGGCCTGGCCACGGCCACCTACACCTCGCCCCACCTGCTTCGCTACAACGAGCGCCTGCGCCTGGACGGCGCGGAAGCCGATGATGGCACCCTGATCGCCGGCTTCGAGGCGGTCGAGGCCGCCCGGCTGGCCGGCGAGCCGATGAGCCTGACCTACTTCGAGGTCGGCACCCTGGGAGCGCTGTGGGCCATCGCCCGTCGTGCCCCCGACCTGGCGATCCTCGAGGTGGGGCTCGGTGGGCGGCTCGACGCCGTCAATGTCGTCGACCCGGATGTCGCGGTGGTCACCACCGTGGCCCAGGACCATGCCGCTTTCCTGGGCACCGACCTCGAGCAGATCGGCCGCGAGAAGGCCGGCATCCTGCGGCCTGGCCGCCCCGCGGTCCTGGGCAGCCGCGACCTGCCCGCCAGCGTTCGCCAGGTGGCGAGCGAGCTGGGTGCGCCGGTGCTTGCCTTGGGTGAAGCCTTTTGCCGTACTCGAGGAAAGGATGGCTGGACCTGCCACCTTTGGCAGCCGCATTGGGGTCAGACCCCGGCGGTATCGACGCCGTCCCCTGGGTGCACGACGCCGGGTTTTGCGACTCGGCTGGGGTCTGACCCCAATGGCTGTGCCGGCGATGTGTCTCGTCCGGGGCCTGACCCCACAGGCGAGGCCTCCCGGCGGTCGGAGTCTGAACCCGGGAGCGCCCTTGTCCTTGGCGGCCTGCCCGACCCCGGCCTGCCCCTGGATAACGCCGCCACGGCCCTGCAGGCCCTGGCGCTCGCCGACGTCGAACTGGATGAGACTGCCTGCCGGCGGGCCCTGGTCGAGGTGCATCTCCCCGGGCGCATGCAGTGGCTGGGGCAGTGGTGCCTCGACGTGGGCCACAATCCCCACGCGGCGGCCTACCTGGCCGAGCGGCTCTCGGCGCGGCCCTGCGACGGCCGTACCATCGCCCTGCTCGGCATGCTCGGCGACAAGGACGCCGAGGGCGTGACGGCGGCGCTGGCCCCGGTGGTGGACGCCTGGGTGACGGTCGGCCTCGCCGGCCCGCGGGGGCGTACCGCCGACGACCTGGCCGGCCTCCTGGTGGCCCTTGGCCGGGAGGTATGGCACCGCGCGGCATCACCCGCCGAGGGAGCCGCCTGGCTGGATGCCCGTCTCGCCCCCGGGGACCGGGTCCTGGTGTGCGGCTCCTTCTTCACCGTGGGCGAGGTACTGGCGTGGTGGCAGTCGTCGGCTCAGACTGAAGCGGACGAGACCGTCAGCGAGGGAGCACCATGAAGTACGGAATGCGAGAACGCCTCAGTGGGGCCGTGATCCTGATCGCCCTGGCGGTGATCTTCATCCCCATGCTGTTCGACGAACCCGCCCCGCGCAGCGAGCGCCCCCAGCCGGTGCTGACCATCGAGCAGCCGGTCGACGTCGAGCGTCGGGATGTGCCGGATCCGCAGCCTCCGGCGAGCCTCGGGGAGATCCAGTCGCCTTCCGCGCCGGCATCCCCCGCGGCGGAGGGCGGCGAGGTGTCCGCTGGCGACGAACGCCCCGAGGCCGCGCCCCAGGAAGCGCAGGCCGAGTCAACCCCCGAGGAGGTCATGGTGGAGGCCGCCGAGGCGGTGACGGCGGCCGACCCCGATCCCGCGCCGGGGCGGGAGGAGACCCCCGACCCCATCGCCGAGCTGGCCCGGGCCGCCGACCAGCGCCTCGCCGAGGATGCCGGTCGTTCCGAGGGCGAAGCCTCCGCACCGACGCCGGCGGCCTCCGGCGGCGAGTGGGCGGTGCAGGTGGGCAGCTTCGGCGATCCGGCCAATGCCGAGCGCCTCGAGGCGCAGCTCGCGGAGCAGGGCTTCGCCGTCTTCAGCCGTCCACGGGACAATGACCTGACCACCGTCTACGTGGGGCCCTATGACTCCTCCGCCGACGGCGAACACGCCATGGGCGAGCTCAAGGAGCGAGCCAACCTGCAGGGGCTGCTGGTCCGGGTGAGAGATTGAACATGGCGCTGACCTGGGTCGACTGGATCTTCCTCGCCGTGCTGGCCGTGACCACCCTGGCCGGCTTCATGCGCGGCCTGGTGCGCGAGGCGCTGGGTCTGGCGGCCTGGATCATCGCGCTGCTGGCAGCCCGGCTGCTGGCCGAGCCGGTGGCGGAGCTGCTGGCCGGGTTGATCGACAACCCCGATGCCCGCCTGGTGCTGGCCTTCGTGCTGGTGATCTTCGCCGTGGTGCTGCTCTGCGGTATCGTCATCCGCATGATGCATGCCGCCATCGAGTGGGTGGGCATGGGGCTGTTCAACCGGGTGATGGGGGCGGCCTTCGGGACCGCCAAGGGCGCGGCGATCCTGGTGCTGGGCACCATCCTGATCACCCTCACGCCACTGGCCCAGCTCGAGGCGTGGCAGGAGGCCGAGCTGCGTCCGACCTTCGAGCAGCTGCGCGACTGGGCGGTGAGCCAGCTCGAGGCGTGGGAGGGACGCCTTCCCGAGACGCCGGAGTCGCTGAGCGAACTCTCGCTGCCCGGCAGCGAGCGACATGACGCGTTGTCCGACGAGGCGACGACGACCCCTGACGAGTGAATCCCGGGGTGGCGCCTGGCGTGGCCACCCTGAACCAAGGCAAGCGAGGTAAGGTGGAATGTGCGGTATCGTGGGCCTGATGGCCAAGCAGGCGGTGAACCAGGGCATCTATGACGCCCTGACGGTGCTCCAGCATCGCGGACAGGATGCCGCCGGCATGATGACCTGGCATGAGGGCCGCTTCCTGCTGCGCAAGAGCAACGGCCTGGTGCGGGACGTCTTCCACACCCGTCACATGGCACGCCTCAAGGGCTTCCTGGGCATCGGCCATGTGCGCTACCCCACCGCCGGTTCCGCCAGCGAGGCGGAGTCGCAGCCGTTCTACGTCAACTCCCCCTACGGGATCTCGCTGGCCCACAACGGCAACCTGACCAATTCCGACCAGCTCAAGCAGGAGCTGTTCTCCTCCGACCTGCGCCACATCAACACCAGTTCCGACTCCGAGGTGCTGCTCAACGTCTTCGCCCACGAACTGGGCAAGCAGGGGCTGCACCTGGAGCCCGGCGACATCTTCGACGCGGTGCGCCGGGTGCACCGTCGCTGCCGCGGTGGCTATGCCGCCGTGGCGATCATCAACGGTGTCGGCATGGTCGCCTTCCGCGACCCCCACGGCATCCGCCCGGTGGTGTTCGGCACCCGTGACGAGGGGGCGGGCCAGGAGGTGATGATCGCTTCCGAATCGGTGGCGCTGGACGTGGGGGGCTTCGAGCTGCATCGCGACCTGGACCCGGGCGAGGCGATCTTCGTCGACATGACGGGCACCATCCATACCCAGCAGTGCGCCGACCGGCCGCGGCTCGCCTCGTGCATCTTCGAGCACGTCTACCTGGCGCGGCCCGACTCCATCCTCGACGGCGCCTATGTCTACGGCACCCGCATGCAGATGGGCCGCAAGCTGGGCGACCGCATCCAGAACGAGTGGCCGGAGCATGACATCGACGTGGTGATCCCGATTCCCGACACCTCGCGCACCTCGGCACTGGAACTTGCCCAGCACCTGGGGGTGACCTACCGCGAGGGCTTCATGAAGAACCGCTACATCGGGCGGACCTTCATCATGCCGGGCCAGACCCAGCGCAAGAAGTCGGTGCGCCAGAAGCTCAACGCCATCGACGTCGAGTTCAAGGGCAAGAACGTGCTGCTGGTGGACGACTCCATCGTGCGCGGCACCACCTGCAAGCAGATCATCCAGATGGCCCGCGAGGCCGGTGCCAACAAGGTCTACTTCGCCTCCGCCGCGCCGCCGGTGCGCTACCCCAACGTCTACGGCATCGACATGCCGGCGGCCAACGAGCTGATCGCCCATGGTCGCAGCGAGGCCGAGGTGGGCGAGCTGATCGGCGCCGACCGCATCTTCTACCAGGATCTCGACGACCTGAAGGCCGCCTGCCGCGAGGTCAATCCCAACCTCGAGGCGTTCGACTGCTCGGTGTTCGACGGCAAGTACGTCACCGGCGATATCGACGACCGCTACCTGGCGAACCTGGAGGCGTCGCGCAGCGATGCCGCCAAGCAGGAGCAGAGTGTCGGCGACCACGCCCTGGTGGGGATGCACAATCAGGACGACGACATCGACGACTGAGGGGGCCGTCATGGATCAGCAAGAGTCTAGTGAAGTCACCTGGGCGCTGGAGACCCTGGCGATCCGCGCCGGCCACCGGCGTACCCACGAGCAGGAGCATGGCGAGCCGATCTTCCCCACCTCCAGCTTCGTCTACGGCAGTGCGGCGGAGGCCGCGGCCAAGTTCGGCGGCGAGGAGCCGGGCAATATCTACTCGCGCTTCACCAACCCCACGGTACGGACCTTCGAACAGCGCCTGGCCGCCATGGAAGGGGGTGAGCGCTGCGTGGCCACCAGCTCCGGCATGGCGGCGATCCTCTCCACGGCCCTGGCGCTGCTGTCGGCCGGCGACGAGATCGTCGCCTCGCGGTCGCTGTTCGGCTCCACCGTCAGCCTGTTCGACAAGTACCTGGGCAAGTTCGGCATCACCACCCGCTACGTCGAGCTGTCCGATCTCGCCGCCTGGGAGGCGGCGATGACGCCGGCAACCAGGCTGCTGTTCGCCGAGACGCCCTCCAACCCGCTCTCCGAGGTGGTCGACATCGCGGCGCTGGCCGAGATCGCCCATCGCCATGACGCGCTGCTGGCCATCGACAACTGCTTCCTGACCCCGGCATTGCAGAAACCGATCTCGCTGGGTGCCGACCTGGTGATCCACTCCGCGACCAAGTACCTGGACGGGCAGGGCAGGGCGATCGGTGGCGCCGTGGTGGGACGCGACAGGGAGCTCGAGGAGCTGTTCGGGGTGGTGCGCACCTGCGGGCCCTGCCTGAGCCCCTTCAATGCCTGGATCTTCACCAAGGGGCTCGAGACCCTGAACCTGCGCATGCGCGCCCACTGCGACAATGCCCGGATCCTGGCCGAGTGGCTGGAAGCCCACCCGGCGGTGGAACGAGTCCACTACAGCGGCCTGGCCAGCCACCCCCATCATGAACTCGCCGCCCGCCAGCAGCAGGGCTTCGGCGCGGTACTGGGCTTCGAGGTGAAAGGGGGGCGTGCGGCGGCCTGGTCGGTGATCGACGCCACCCGGATGCTCTCCATCACCGGCAACCTGGGCGACGTCAAGACCACCATCACCCATCCCGCCACCACCACCCACGGACGCCTGAGCGACGAGCAGAAGGCCTCCTCCGGCATCACCGAGGGGCTGATCCGGGTCGCCGTGGGGCTGGAGTCGCTGGATGATATCCGTACTGACCTCGCCCGGGGCCTCGACGCCCTGGCGTGAAGCGCCCTGCAGCTCGCCAGTGACGCCCGTCCCGCCTTCGGTGGGGCGGGCGTTGCCGTGTCCGGGCTTGAACTCTCGCCGGACATCGCCATCTCAGCAGGGCATGCATTCACTACCGCCCAAGGAGGGCAGCGATGAAGATCCTGATGGTACTGACGTCCCACGACCGCATGGGCGATACCGGCCATGCCACCGGCTTCTGGCTCGAGGAGTTCGCCGCCCCCTACTACGTGTTCAAGGATGCCGGCGCCGAGATCACCCTGGCCTCGCCGAAGGGCGGCCAGCCCCCGGTGGATCCCAACTCCCGGGCCGAGGAGGCGCTCACCGAGGAGACCCGCCGCTTCGAGGCGGATGACGCGGCCAAGGCGCAGCTGGCCAGCACGCGAAAGCTCGCCGAGGTCGAGCTGGGCGACTTCGACGCGCTCTTCTTCCCGGGTGGCCATGGCCCGCTCTGGGACCTCACCGAGGATGGCGATGTGACGCGGCTCATCGAGGGCTTCCTGGCCGCCGAGCGCCCGGTGGGCGCGGTCTGCCATGCGCCGACCGTCCTGCTCGCGGCGCGCACCCCCGAGGGCGAGCCGCTGGTCAAGGGCCGGCGTGTCACCGGCTTCGCCAACAGCGAGGAGGAGGCCGTCGGCCTGGCCGGCGTGGTGCCGCACCTGCTCGAGGATGCCCTCAAGGCACGGGGAGCACGCTACGAGCGCAGTTCCGATGACTTTGCGCCCTTCCAGGTGCGCGACGGCCTGCTGGTCACCGGACAGAATCCCGCTTCCAGCGCCTCCACGGCGCGCTTGCTGCTCGAGGTGCTGACGGAACGCCATTGACGTTCCGGTTTCGCCGAGCGCCGCCATGCCGCTCGTCGCCTGCCATGTGACGGGCGACATGCGGTTTTTACGAACGATCTGTTCGGCTTTTTTCAGCGGTTGCTGATGATGCGCTGCGATAAGCTCTTCGCCAACGTCAGCAAGGATACCGAGGAGCCGTCGACATGTGGCGCAATACCCGTTCGGGCTGGGGCATCGTCAGCATCATCTTCCACTGGCTTGGCGCCGTGGCGGTGATCGGGCTCTTCGGACTCGGCTGGTGGATGACCGGACTCGGCTACTTCGATCCCTGGTACAACCTGGCGCCCTGGTGGCATCGCTCCATCGGCATGCTGCTGCTCTTCGCCACCCTGCTGCGGCTGGCGTGGCGTTTCGCCAATCCGACCCCGGTGGCCAGGGGGCGTCGTCTGGAGCGCCTGGCGGCCCACCTGGGCCATGTCGCCCTCTATGTGCTGATGCTGGTGGTGATGGCCAGCGGCTACCTGATATCGACGGCTCGCGGCCGCGGCATCAGCGTCTTCGACTGGTTCGAGGTGCCGGCGCTGGTCAGCCAGCTCCCCAACCAGGAGAGCATCGCCGGCGAGATCCACTGGTACAGCGCCCTGGCCTTGATCCTGCTGGCCGCGGGGCATGCCCTGGCCGCACTCAAGCACCACCTGATCGACCGCCACGACATCCTCGTTCGAATCCTCAATCCGGCGCACTCCCGGCGTCCCTGAGTCGGGTGCGCCGCTTCCACGAGCCACCCGCGGGTGGCCCACTTGCCAAGGAGACATCACCCATGCCGAAGAAGACCGCGCTCGCCGCTGCCCTGACCGCCGCCGCCCTGGTACCGTTCTCCCAGGCCCAGGCCGATGACTACGTGATCGATACCGAAGGCCAGCACGCCTTCATCCAGTTCAAGATCAACCATCTCGGCTACTCCTACATCCTCGGCAGCTTCGAGGAGTTCTCCGGCCAGTTCCACTACGACCCCGAGAACCTCGAGGCATCCAGCGTCGAGATGGAGGTCGACGTGAACAGCCTCAACAGCAATCACGCCGAGCGTGACCGCCACTTCCTCAGCGATGACTTCCTCGATGCCGGCGAGTATCCCACCGCCACCTTCGTTTCCACCGGCTTTTCGCCGGACGGTGACGACACCGGCGTACTGACCGGTGACCTCACCCTGCACGGCGAGACCCGCGAGATCGAGATGCCGGTGACCCTGGTGGGCGAGGGTGAGGATCCCTGGGGCGGCTACCGTGCCGGCTTCGAGGGGGCCACCATGCTGACCCTGGCCGACTTCGGCATCGACATGAGCGACTTCCCCGAGGTCATGCACGAGCTCGAGCTCTATGTGACCTTCGAGGGCGTGCGCCAGTAAGCCGGCAGTTACCACGGCACCCTGCCTGGATCTTGCAACGGCCGGGCTTGGCGACGACACCCCCGGGTTTTCACCCGGGGGTGTCGTCGTCATGAACCGTGACGCCGGGGCTCCCTGTCCCGGTGCCCGGAGCTCAGTGGGTTTCGTTGAGCACCGCCTCGGGGAAGTGCCGCCGCAGGATGCGGTTCTGGAAGTCGTCCACGAAGCGGCTGTTGATGATGATGATGAACCGCTCGAACGGGAGGGTGGCGTCCTGCTGGGCGATGCCATCCACGCTGTGGTAGAGACGGTCATCGCACAGGTGCAGGATGTCGCCGGGGGCCAGGGTGGCATCCGCCAGGGGACGAGTCCCGGCCTTGTCGGCATAGAGATGGTTCTCGGCACCGGTGACATTCTCCCGGTTCAGGACCAGGATGCTCAGCGCCTTGCAGCCATCCGCATGGATGCCCTGACCCTGCAGGGGGTCGACCCGGCCGTCGCCACGCACCCCGGTGATCTGCATCAGGATCGGTTCCCGGGGGCCGATGCCCCAGAGCCGTGCCCAGGCGCGGACGAAGGCCTTGACGTCGGAGCGCGCGAGGAAGTCGGGCGTCAGCGGATCGTAATAGCGCAGGCGGTCCGCCATGCTCTCGGCATCGTTGAAGGACCCGCCCTGTGCCATCGGGCAGTCTCCCATCACTTCGACATCGCCGTGTGAATCCAGGGTCAGCCAGGACATGCGCTTCCAGCGCCGGTTGACGTAGGGATCCCGTGGCAGGTCGGCGACGAAGCCTTGCCAGGCCTCGAGGTCGATCCGGCTGCGAATATCGGTGAGGCTCCAGTGCTGTTGCCGCAGGGTGGTGGGGACCTCCGGCGACCAGTAGTCGGCGAGCGGGTCCAGGGGCATGGTGGTGACATCGAAGCCGTGCTTGAGGATTTCGAGTTTCATGGTCTTTCTCCTGTTGCTTGGGCGGAATTGCCCGGATGTCCCCGGCGAGAGAACGACGGCGACAGTAGAAAAATGAAAAGGTTTGAAACTGAATGTCAAAAATATGTACGAAAAACTACCTATCCCTCTGATCTGTCCACGGCGAGTCCGGCCTGGGTCGCCAGGATGGGATCCGTGATAACGCATCGTTAGGCCATTACCGACGAACGCATGTAGGATGAGGATGAAAGCATGATGGCCGTTACCAACCCGGGGTAATGTCGAGCATCGTCATGCATCGATGAGGAACTTCATGACCGGTCGCGATTCCCGTCTCCGGCAAGGGCCAGGATGCCTGCCACAGGAGAGGCACAAGGATCGTTGCGACGCCCCAGAACCCGACGCTAGCGGTGGCCGTACCGAGGACACCGGCATGCAAGAAGTGGCGCTGGTCCGGCGCCAGTACCTGGAGAGCGAGCAGCGATTCCGAGCCTTGCTGGAGAGCCTGCCCAAGGTGGCGGTGCAGGGGTATGATCGGGAACGTCGCGTGATCTACTGGAACGAGGCCAGCACACGCCTCTATGGATATACCGCCGAGGAAGCCCAGGGATGCCTGCTCGAGGACCTGATCATCCCCGAGTTCATGCGTGAGGGGGTCATCCGGGCCCACCGCGACTGGGTTCACCAGGGGGTCGAGATTCCCGCCGAAGAGCTCGAACTGAAACACAAGAGCGGTGAACTGGTCTCGGTGTTTTCCCACCATGTCATGCTCGGGGAGCATACCGACTCACCGCTGATGTTCTGCGTCGATGTGGACCTGTCCGACCAGAAGCAGGCACGGCGTGACCTGGACTTTGCCACCCGCTTCGATAGCCTGACCCATCTGCCCAACCGCCGGACACTGGAGATCGAGCTCGACGCCCTGCTCGCTTCCTGCCAGCGGCAGGACACCGTCCTGGCACTGGTCTACCTGGACATCGATCACTTCGTGGACATCAACGATGCGCTTGGCTACGAGCAGGGCGATCGATTGCTGGTCGAGCTGGCGCGCCGCCTGCGCGGTTGCCAGCGGGTGACGGATCTGCTCGCGCGGGTGTCGAGCGACGAGTTCGTCCTTGCCTTTCCCGGCCTGCATCGAGAGGGCGATGTGCGGCGTCTGGTGGGCAATGTCCAGCTGGCCCTGCGCGATCCCTTCCTCCTCGATGGCCGGGACCGCCAGGTGACCGCCGGTCTCGGGGTGGCGCTCTTTCCCGAGAACGGTACCAGCGCTCGTGAGCTGATCCGCAATGCCGATGTCGCGAAGAATCGCGCCAAGCTGGAGGGTCGCGGCGGGCTGCAGTTCTTCGAGCAGCACCTGCATGATGAGCTGGTGCGACAGCACCACCTGATCACGCAACTGGAGCAGGCCCTGGAAAACGGGGAACTCTGCCTGCATTACCAGCCGCAGGTCTCCGCGGTGAGCGGGAGGGTCGAGAACCTCGAGGCACTGCTGCGCTGGCAGCCGGCGGAGGGGCCCCCGGTGGCGCCAGCCGAATTCATTCCGCTGGCCGAGCGTTCGGGGTTGATCCATCGTCTCGGCGACTGGGTGATCCAGGAGGCCTGCCGCCAGCAGGTGGAGTGGCGGGGAAAGGGGTTCGGCGAGCAGCGCATCGATATCAACGTTTCCGGTCGTCAGTTGCTTCGCCCCGATGCCCTGCAGCGGTTCGAGGCCTGCCTCCTGCGGCATGGCCTCGGGTATCGCGATATCGGCATCGAGCTCACCGAGAACGTGCTGATCGAGGCGGACGAGTCGGTGCTCGATGGGCTCCGAAGGCTCTACCACCGGGGCATGCGTATCGCCATCGACGACTTCGGCACCGGCTACTCATCACTGAGCTATCTCAAGCACTTTCCGGTCACGGCGCTGAAGATAGACCGCAGTTTCGTGCATGACGCCCCGCACCAGCCCGAGGATCGGGCGATCATGGAGGCGGCGATCTTCATCGGCCATCGGTTGGGTCTCGAAGTCGTCGCCGAAGGGGTCGAGAATGTCGAGCAGCTGACCCTGCTGCGCGAGATGCGCTGCGATCTCATCCAGGGGTATTTCTTCTATCGGCCGATGCCGGCCGAGGCTATCGAGCGGTTGCTGGCGGGTCTCGTTCCCGGCCATCAGGGATTCTCGGGCTGAGCCCCGAGCCGCTTTGACGTAGAATGCCCGGTCGCATCGCGTTGTGGAGTCCCCGTGTCCGTTTCCGATTCCGACCGCCCCTCGCTCGGGCATACCCTGTGGCGCCAGACCTGGCCCATGGCCATCGGCGTGCTGGCGCTGCTCGGCTTCCAGCTGGTGGACAGTGCCTTCATTGCCCGCCTGGGCACCACACCGCTGGCCGCCCAGACCTTCACCTTTCCACTCTCCTTCCTGATCATCGGCATCCAGGTGGGGCTGGGCATCGCCATCGCGGCGCTGATCTCCCGTGCCCTGGGAGCGGGGGAGCAGGAGCGTGCCCGACGGCTCGCCAGCCTGGTGCTGCTGGCGGGCACCGCCACCATCGCCCTGCTGGCGCTGCTGCTCTGGGCGCTCCAGGTGCCGGTCTTCGGCCGCCTGGGCGCCGATGCCGCGACGCTGGCGCTGATCCGTGACTACTGGGCTCCCCAGCTCCTCGCGGCCTGGCTGGGCGCGGCCCTCTACTTCGGCTACAGCCTGTTCCGGGCCCATGGCGATACCCGGTTGCCGGGCAAGATGATGGTGGCCACCAGCCTGATCAACCTGCTGCTGGATCCTTTGCTGATCTTCGGCCTTGGCCCCTGGGCCGGGCTGGGACTGCCCGGTGCGGCCTGGGCCACCGTCGTCGCCTTCTCCTGCGGACTGCTGGTGCTGGGGCGCCGGCTCGGGAAGACCGACTGGTTGAGCTGGCAGGGGCTGGGCCGGGAGGCACGGGCGTCGGCGAGGCCCTTCGCCGGTATCGCCGGGCCGGCCATGATCAGCCAGCTGATGCCGCCGCTGGCCGCCATGCTGGCGATCTCGGTGGTGGCCACCCTCGGCGAGGCCGCGGTGGCGGCCTGGGGCCTGGCGAGCCGCCTGGAGACACTGTCGTTGATGGTGGTCCTGGCCATGACCATGTCGCTGCCCCCCTGGCTGGGGCGCTGCTACGGTGCCGGCGACTGGGACCAGGTGCATCGGCTGATGCGCCTCGCCCTGCGGGTCGTGGTGGTCTGGCAGCTGGGGCTCGGGCTGGTCATGGCCTTGCTGTCACCCTGGGTGGCGCTGGCGCTCTCCGGCAATCCGGAGGTGCGTGGCGACCTGGCGCTGCTGATCCGCTTCCTGCTGCCGAGCTATGCCGCGCTCGGCGTCTGCATGATCGTCGTCTCGGCGGGCAATGCCCTGGGCTGGCCACTGCGTGCCATGCTGATGTCCGGGGCGCGCCTGTTCCTCTTCTACCTGCCGTGCCTCGGCATCGGGGCCTGGCTGGGGGGCCTGGCCGGGCTCGCCGCGGGCGCGGCGGTGGGGAACCTGCTGGCCGGGCTGGTCGCCTGGCAGGTGCTGCGGCGCATCCTGGCCAGCCCGGCGCGACGGGAAACAGAGGTGTCCAGTTGATCTGTCTTTTAATCTGTATTAATTCGGGTTTTTATCATGCATTTAATGGATAATACGCATGATATATAAATAATAATGACAATAAACAGCATCATTTTCTGATGTTCCTTCCCTACACTGCCCGGGGCGTCCGGTACCGCACCGGACGTCGCTCGTTTCGGTTCACCAACAAGCAGAAGGCCCGACACCGGGCCGGCATGGGGAGAGAGGCAATGAAGGTACTGATTCTCGGCAGCGGCGTCGTCGGCGTCACCAGCGCCTACTATTTGGCCCGCCAGGGCCATGAGGTCACGGTGGTCGATCGCCAGCCGTCGCCGGCACTGGAGACCAGCTACGGCAACGCCGGCCAGGTCTCCTTCGGCTTCTCTTCCCCCTGGGCGGCCCCCGGCATACCGCAGAAGGCCGTCAAGTGGATGTTCCAGGAGCATGCCCCGCTGAAGATCCAGCCCAGGATGGATCCGGTCATGGCCCGCTTCATGATGCAGATGCTCGGCAACTGCAACGCCGAGCGCTACATGGTCAACAAGGAGCGCATGGTGCGCGTGGCCGAGCACAGCCGTGCCTGCATCAACGCGCTGCGCGAGGAGACCGGGATCCGCTACGAGGATCGCCAGCGTGGCCTGATGCAGCTGTTCCGCCACGAGAGCCAGGTGGAGGCGGTGGCCAAGGACATGAAGGTACTCGAGCAGTGCGGCGTGCGCCATCGGCTGCTGGGGGCCGACGAGATCGCCGGCGTGGAGCCGGCCCTGGCCCGGGTGCCGGGCAAGTTCGTCGGCGGCCTGCACCTCCCCGATGACCAGACCGGCGACTGCTACCTGTTCACCAACCGCCTGGCCGACTACTGCCGTGACCGGCTCGGGGTGACGTTCCGCTTCAACGTCGACATCCAGCGCATCAAGCGCAGCGCCGGCCAGGTGGAGAGCGTGGTGACAAGCGTCGGCGAGCTGACCGCCGATGCCTACGTGGTCTGCCTGGGGAGCTACTCGCCTTTCCTGGTCAAGGACCTGGGTATCAAGCTGCCGATCTATCCGGTCAAGGGCTACAGCCTGACCGTGCCGGTCACCGACGATGGCGGCGCCCCCCAGTCCACGGTGATGGACGAGACCTTCAAGGTGGCGATCTCGCGTTTCGACGATCGCATCCGCGTGGGCGGCACCGCCGAGCTGGCCTCCTACAACCTCGACCTGCTGGAGAAGCGCCGGGCCACCATCGGCATGGTGGTGCGCGACGTCTTCCCCGAGGGCGGCGACGTGGCCAGTGCCGAGTTCTGGACCGGCCTGCGCCCCATGACACCCGACTCCACGCCGATCATCGGCGCCACCAGCGTCGACAACCTGTGGCTCAACACCGGCCATGGCACCCTCGGCTGGACCATGAGCTGCGGCAGTGCCCAGCTGCTGGCGGATCTGATGAGCGGCAGGGCGACGGCCATCGACCCCAGTGGCCTGGACGTCTCCCGTTACGCGGCCTGATTCCCGCCTGCTCCACGTCCCCTCCGATGCCCCGTCTTCTCGACGGGGCGTACCGGTGCGGCTGCCTCTTGCGCTGCTGTCCCGGTGATCAGGGCTGTCGCGCAGCACCGACGCGGCCATCGTCAGTCGCACTGGCCATGCCCGCGTTTTTCCGCCCGGCGTCGTCGCCTCGTGACGACAGTTTCCGCGACTTCCTGACTGCGGGAGCATGGCAGGCGCTTTCTTCTCTTGTGCAACTATCCGATATGCAGTGCTTTTCCAGCTTCTGGCATGGTCTTCGCTGGAGCAGGGCAGGAACTCTGCCCGCTGCGGCGAGCGACTCAGGGAGGCGTCATCCCTGTCCACGGAGAGCAGCCCCGGGGAAGTGGGGCACAAGGAGGCACTATGAAACTCAAGACCCTGACAGCCAGCATGGCACTGATCTTCTCCGGCATGGCCGTCCAGGCCCAGGCCGTGGGCCTGGAGGACGAGATGGCAACCGGTGGTTTCTCTGCATCACCGATGATGACCCAGTCCAGTGACACGCTCCTGCTGGCGGCAGCCGATGGCGGTGCGGATGGTGGTGCCGACGGCGGCGCCGATGGTGGCGCCGATGGTGGCGCCGATGGTGGTGCCGATGGCGATGCCGATGGCGGTGCCGATGGTGGTGCCGATGGTGGTGCCGACGGCGGTACCGATGGTGGTGCCGATGGTGGTGCCGATGGTGGTGCCGATGGTGGTGCCGATGGCGATGCCGATGGTGGTGCCGACGGCGATGCCGATGCCGGTACCGACGGCGATGCCGAGACCGATGCCGGCCTGGACGCCGAGGGCGATACCGAGGCCGACACCGAGGCCGACACCGAGACCGGCCTGGATACCGAGGGCGAGACCGAGGCCGACGCCGAGACTGGCCTGGACGCCGAGACCGAGACTGACGCCGAGACCGGCCTGGATACCGAGGGCGAGACCGAGGCCGACGCCGAGACTGGCCTGGATGCCGATGCCGATGCCGATGCCGATGCCGATGCCGAGGCGGACACCGACGTGGATGTCGAGGCCGATGCCGAGGTCGATGAGGAGGCCAGGACCAAGGCGCCCGGGCTCGACCGTGCCACGGAGCGTGCCGCGGAGCCCGCCAAGGGGCGCCTCGAGGCGGTTCGGGATCGAGTGCGGGGCATGTTCGGCGGGGACGATGACCCTGCCGGGGAGAACTGAGGCCTGGGCTGCCCGGGCAGGTCGCCCGGGCTCTCCCCTCGGCCTGGCCCGCGCCCGGCGCTCGCTCCGGGCCCGATGGCGACGGACGAGGTCGGCGCATGCAAAACGCCCGGGAAAGTTCCCGGGCGTTGCGGTTGGGGCGCTGGCGACGATCAGTTGACCGCGGCGATCGCCTTGGCCAGATAGGGCAGGTTGTCGTGGGAGAAGCCCGCGACATTGGCCCGGCCGGAGCGCACCATGTAGATGCCGAACTCGTCGCGCAGGCGGTCGACCTGCTCGGGCGTCAGGCCGGTGTAGGAGAACATGCCGCGTTGCTCGGCGACGCAGGCATACTTCTGGTCGAGGCCGTAGGGCTTGAGGGCCTCGACGAAGTCGCGACGCAGGGTGTTGATGCGGTCGCGCATCTCGGTGAGCTCCTCGCGCCACACGGCGGCAAGCTCCGCCGAGTGAAGGATCTCGCTGACGATGGACCCGCCGTGGGCCGGCGGGTTGGAGTAGTTCTCGCGGGCCACGATGGCGATCTGCGAGCGGACGTTCTCCATCTGCTCGTTGTTCCTGGCCACCATGATCAGGCAGCCGGTGCGCTCGCAGTAGATGCCGAAGTTCTTGGAGCAGGAACTGGTGATGATCACCTCGTCGAGGTTCTCGGCCATCAGCCGGACGCCGTAGGAGTCCTCGTCCAGCCCCTCGCCGAAGCCCTGGTAGGCGAAGTCGATCAGTGGCAGCAGGTTGCGCTCGCGGACGACTTCCAGCACCTGCTGCCACTGCTCCCGGGAGAGGTCGAAGCCGGTGGGGTTGTGGCAGCAGGCGTGGAGCAGCACCACGTCACCCTCGGGGATGTTCTTGAGGGCCGCGAGCATGCCGTCGAAGTCCAGGCGGTTCTCGGCATCCACGTACGGGTACTTGTGCAGCGTCAGGCCGGCAGCCGGGAAGATGCCCAGGTGGTTCGGCCATGTCGGGTCGCTGACCCAGATGTCCTTGCCCGGCAACTGGTGGGCGATGAAGTCTGCCGCCAGGCGCAGGGCACCGGTGCCGCCGGGTGACTGGGTGGCACTGGCCCGGCCGGCCTCGAGCACGGGCGAGCCCTCGCCCAGCACCATGGGCAGGATCACCTCACCGTAGCTCGGGGCGCCGTGGGAGCCGATATAGGTCTTGGTGGTCTCGTTCTTGAGCAGCAGGGCCTCGGCTTCCTTGACGGCGCGCATCACCGGGGTGTTGCCCTGGGCGTCCTTGTAGACGCCGACGCCGAGATCGACCTTCTGGGGATTGGTATCCTTCTTGAAGGCCTCGATCAGACCGAGGATGGCATCCCCGGGAACCCGCTCAATGTGTTCGAACATTTATTTCGCTACCTCGTCGGTTCTGGCGGCAAGAATGAAATCGTTCCTGTGCAGGCCGCCGATCTTGTGGGACCACCAGGTCACGGTGACCTTTCCCCATTCGGTCAACAGGGCCGGGTGGTGTCCGGCGTCCTCGGCGATCTCGCCGACGCGGTTGGTGAAGTCGAGGGCCTGCTGGAAATTGCGGAACGTGAAGATCCGCTTGAGCTTCATGATGCCATCGCGCTCGATGATCTGCCACTCGGGAATCTCCGTCCGGTACTGCTCGATCTCGGCGTCGGTGACCGTCGGGGCGTCGGCGGTGCAAGCCTCGCACTGCAGTTCGTGAAGCTGGCTCATGGTACCTCCTGCCTGTCGTCGGGAAGTGAGACACGGGATGTCCTGACTCGAAAGGTCGTGCAGCGGGCCGACAGCGTCAAGCCGGGGAGGGCGGCATTGAGCCGCCCGGGGTGTCACGTTATCTTGACAGGAGAGTCACGCCCGCGTGACGCCCTTTCATGGCGAACGACTGCATGGCGGTCTTCGCCCCCGACCGACGAGCGAGCCCGCCCCGATGCGACTGAGGTTTCACTGCCAGAACCGGATCGGCATCCTGCGCGATATCGTCGCCCCCTTCGCCGACTACGGCCTCAACGTGGCCCGCGGCGAGGTGGGGGGCGAGCATGGCAACGCCATCTACCTGCACGTGCCCAACCTGCTCAACGCCCAGCTCACCACCCTGAAGCCGGAGCTGGAAGCGGTGCCCGGGGTGTTCGGGGTGCGCCGGGTGAACCTGATGCCCAGCGAGCGGCGCCACCTGGAGCTCGATGCGCTGCTCTCGTCGCTCTCCGACCCGGTGATGTCCATCGACATGGAGGGGCACGTGGTGGCAGCCAATCGCGCCGCCGGGCAGCTGCTCGGCGTGCGCATCGACGAGGTACCCGGGCTGTCGCTCGACCGCCACCTGCCCGAGGTCGACCTGCCGGGGCTCATCCGGCGCAACAATGCCCGGGTGAACGGCCTGCGCATCAAGCTGCACGAGACCACCTTCCTCGCCGATATCGCCCCCCTGCACCGCGAGCACCAGGAGGACGTGGCCTCGCTGGCGGGGGCCGTGGTGACCCTGCATCGGGCCGATCGTATCGGCGAACGCATCTACCAGGTGCAGCGCCAGGAGCTGCGGGGCTTCGAGGCGATCTGCCAGGCGAGTCCCCGGCTCGAGTCGCTGATCCGTGAGGCCCGGCGCATGGCGCCGCTGGACGCCCCGCTGCTGATCCAGGGCGAGACTGGTACCGGCAAGGAACTGCTGGCGCGGGCCTGCCACCTGGCCAGCGCGCGTGGCCAGGCGCCGTTCATGGCGCTCAACTGTGCCGGCCTGCCCGAGTCCATGGCCGAGACAGAGCTGTTCGGCTATGCCCCCGGCGCCTTCGAAGGGGCGCGCCCCGAGGGCAAGCTGGGCCTGCTGGAGCTGACCGCCGGCGGCACCATCTTCCTCGACGAGGTGGGGGAGATGAGCCCACGCCTGCAGGTCAAGCTGCTGCGCTTCCTGCAGGATGGCGGCTTCCGGCGCGTGGGCAGCGACGAGGAGACCTGGCTCGATGTCCGGGTGATCTGCGCCACCCAGCAGGACCTGCCGCGACTGTGCGCCGAGGGCCGCTTCCGTCAGGACCTCTACCACCGCCTCAACGTGCTCTCGCTGACCGTACCGCCCCTGCGCGAGTGCCGTGACGGCATCGAGTGGCTCGCGACCCACTTCATCGACCGTGCCGCTCGGCAGATCGGCTGTCGCCTGCCGGCGCTCACGCCAGCCGCCCTGGCGCGCCTCTCCGCCTACCACTGGCCCGGCAACGTGCGCCAGCTCGAGAACGTGCTCTTCCAGGCGGTGTCGCTGTGCGAGGGCGAGACCATCGAGGCGTCGCACCTGCGCCTGCCGGACGTGGGCGACGTGCCGGGACTGGCCGGCATCGAGCTGGAGGGGTCGCTGACCGAGATCCTCACCGAGGTGGAGCGCCGGATACTGGTGGCGCTCTACCCGCAGCACCCCTCCAGTCGCCAGCTTGGCAAGCGGCTCGGGGTCTCGCACACCACCATCGCCAACAAGCTCAAGCGGCATGGGCTCGGCGGCGAGGAGGCATGAGGGGCCGACTGCTAGAGTAAGGGCATCCCGGCAAGGAGTGCGTCGATGCCTGACAACGGTCACCCCCGTCCGGCCGACGGCCGCCTTCCCCTCTGGCTGAAGCTGGCCTTCACCGCCTGGATCCTCGGCTGGGCGCCGACATTCGCCGTGCTGCTCGGAACCCAGAACTACTTCTGGCTGTGCAACCTGGCCAACTTCCTGATCCTGGCGGGGCTCTGGTCCGAGAGCCGGCGGTTGATCTCGATGCAGCTTCTCTCGGTGCTGCTGGTGGGCAGCTTGTGGGCGCTTGACGTGGGCACCGCCTGGCTCACCGGGGTTCACCCCATCGGCGGCACCGAGTACATGTTCAATGCCGAACAGCCCCTGCTGACCCGGCTGCTGTCGCTCTATCACCTGGTGCTGCCGGTGGTGGCGGGGCTGGCCGTCCGGCGGCTGGGCTACGATCGCGGGGCCCTGGCCTGGCAGACCGGCCTCACCTGGCTGGTGATTCCCGCCACCTGGCTGTTCACCGATCCCGAGCGCAACATCAACTGGGTTCATGGCCCCTTCGGCCAGCCCCAGGAGATGCTCGATCCCCTGTTCTACCTGGTCATGCTGATGCTGCTCTGGCCGCTCGTGATCTACCTGCCGACGCACCTGTCGATGTGCTGGCTGCAGGACCGCGGCTGGCTGAAGTGAGCCGGTCGCGTCAGTGCTGCCCGACCCAGTCGCGCACCTCGGCATAGGGGTAGCCCTCCAGCGCAGCGAAGCCGGGCAGCCGTCGAGCCTTGAGGCGGGTGAACAGCGGCGTGGTGATGCCGCACAGGAAGCGCGCCAGCAGGTCCGGCGTGGCGGGGTGGCCATCGCCCTGGGTGGCCAGGCGCGTCTTGAGTTCACCGACCAGCTCGTCCGGGTGGCGGCCCTTCAGCGGGGCGCGCTCGGGCCCCTGGGGAAGCCGTGCGGGCTGGCCGCGGCAGGCCGAACAGTGGCCGCAGTGCTCAGGGGCACGGTCGTCGCCGAACCACTCGGCGAGTCGCCGGCTCAGGCAGCGGTCGCTCTCGAAGAGTTCGAGCATGGCGTGCAGCCGGGCGATCTCGGCCTGCTCCTTGTCCCGGAAGTAGCCGTGCAGTTCGTCGGCCAGCGCCGCCGGGTCGAGGTCGGGGCGCAGCACCTCGTAGACCTCGGTGAGCTGGCGGCTCTGCAGCTCGAGCCAGCCCTTGTCGACGAAGTAGTCCAGGGCGGTGATCACGCGGGCCCTCCCGGTATCCAGGCCGCGTTCCCGGCCGAGGGCCTCCAGCGTCGCGAAGTCGAGCTCGTGCCAGGTACGGGCGCGCTTGGCGGCATCCAGGATCGCCTGGACGAAGGCGCGGCGCTCGCCCTGGAAGCGCTCGACCAGTGCCTCGGGCTCGCACAGCAGCTTGAAGCGGTAGTCGGCGAAGTAGGCGTGGCGGGGCCGGATGACGCCCCGCAACTCGAGCTGCACCAGCAGTGTCTTGAGCGGCAATGGCCGGATGTTGGCGTGCTGCGAGAGGCCGTTGATCTGCAGCTCCCAGCGCGGGCCGGCCGTCAGCAGCTCGTCGATCACCCGGCGGATACCGTGGGGCTCGGGGGTGTCGCCGTAGACGAAGGTCTCCAGCACCCCCAGGGTGTCGCGGCCGGCCAGCATCAGGCACTCCGAGGACTGGCCGTCGCGGCCGGCGCGGCCGATCTCCTGGCTGTAGTTCTCGATCGACTTGGGCAGGTCGAAGTGCACGACGTGGCGGATGTCGGCCTTGTCGATGCCCATGCCGAAGGCGATGGTGGCGACGATGCAGTTCGTCCGGCCGGCCATGAAATCGTGCTGGATGGCCTCGCGGCGCTCGCCGTCGAGGCCGGCGTGGTAGGCGGTGGCGTTTATGCCCGCCTTGCCCAGGTAGGCCGCCAGGCGCTCGGCGGTCTGCTGCAGGGTGACGTAGACGATGGTCGGGGCGGGCGTGCCGCCCTGCAGCCGGGGGCGCAGCCAGTCGACCAGGGCCCGCGGGCGGGCATCGGCCGGCGTCGGGGCGACCCTGAGGTCCAGGTTGGGTCGGTAGAAGCCGGTGGCGGTGACGTCGGTGGCCTCGATGGCGAAGCGTGACCGCATGTCGTCGATCACCCGCGGGGTGGCCGTGGCGGTGAGCAGCAGCACCCGGGGGATGCCGAACTCGCGCTGGTGGTCGGGCAGCTTGAGGTAGTCGGGGCGGAAGTTGTGGCCCCACTCGGAGATGCAGTGGGCCTCGTCGACCACCATCAGCGAGATCGGCACCCGGCGGATGAAGGCGCGAAAGCGCTCGTTCTTGAGCCGCTCCACCGAGATCATCAGGATGCGGATCTCGCCACGGGTCACGCCCTCCATCACCGCCGCGGCCTCCTCGCGGCTCTGGCCGGAGTCGATGCTGGCGGCACGGATGCCGTGGCGCTCGAGGAAGGCGAGCTGGTCCTGCATCAGCGCCAGCAGCGGCGAGATCACCAGGGTCAGGTGGGGCAGGTGCAGGGCCGGGAGCTGGTAGCAGAGCGACTTGCCGGAACCGGTGGGGAAGATCGCCGCCGCCGAGCGGCCGGCCACCACCGCCTCGATCACCGGCCGCTGGCCGGGGCGGAATTGCCGGAGGCCGAAGACCTCGGTCAGGGTATGTTCGATGGTGCTGTCCATGGCCATGTCGTCCTGTAAACGGGCATCTCGCGTCGCGGGTCGGCTTCATCCTCGCAAGATAAGGCACGGGTGGGAATACCGCCGGTTGGTCGTGCATGACAGCGATAGGTAGAATGGTCGCTTGTGGCAAATCTCTAACCCCATCAAGGACGCGGCATGGCTCACCTGTTACGTATCGTGATGATCCACGGGCACCTCGAAGGCGTGGTGGAACTGAGTGTCGACGGTCACACCAATATCTGCGGCACCAATGCCTCGGGCAAGACCACGCTGCAGCGCCTGGTCCCGGTGTTCTACGGCGAGCTGCCCAACAAGGTGGTGCCCAGGACGCGTCTCAAGTTCGACGCCTTCTATCTGCCGCATCGCAACAGCTATCTGGTCTACGAGTACCGCCGCGAGGAGGGCGACGTCTGCCAGGCGGTGCTGACCCGCAAGAGCGAGGGCGGCGTGGAGTACCGCTTCGTCGGTGCTTCCTACCGCCCCGAGGACTACCTGGTGGAGAGCGAGAGCGGGGTCACCGGCCTGGACTATGCCCAGTGGGCCAACGGCCTGCGCCGCCAGGGCATCAGCGTGTCGCCAAAGCTGGGTGCCACCTCCGAGTACCGCTCGGTGATCCAGAACGACTTCACCCAGCACGGCGCCACCCAGGCCCAGGGCAGCCGCCGCGAGGGGTTGCGCCTGCGCCAGGTGGCCGCCCGCTTCAGCCTGGTCCGCCCGGGGCAGCGCATTCGCCACATCGAGAAGCTGGTCTCGGCGGTTCACGCCAAGGAGGGCAAGATGGACACCCTCAAGACCATGCTGGCGGCCATCTTCGAGGAGGACGGCGTCGAGCTCCCGGTGACCCGTATCCGCAACACCAAGGCGCGGGAATGGATCGACCGCATGCGCCAGTCGATGCGCCTGGAACCGCTGCAGCGCTCTCTTGCCGCCCTGCAGAGCCTCGATCGCGAGATCGCCGATATCGAGGCCTCGCTGTGGCAGCTGATGCCCCAGCTCGAGGCCGACCGCCACCGCGCCGAGCGCGAGAGCGCCGACCTCGACGCGCAGCTCGAGAATCGCCAGCGTGACTTCCAGGCCCGGGAGCGGGCCTACCAGGAGGCCCGCGATGCGCTGAACGATCGGGTAAGCCAGCTCGACAGCGAGCTCGACCAGACCCGCTGCGTGCTCGACGACCTGCAGCACCAGTTCGAGGCCTTCGAGGAGGCCGACATGCCCGGCCTGGCCCGCGACCTCGAGGCGCTGCCCCAGTGGCGCGAGCAGCAGCAACAGCTGCGTGAGCACCTGGAAGTGATGCAGCAGGCGGTCACGGAGAGCCGGGTGCGCCTCGACGCGCGGCTGGTGGAGCTCGGTGACCGGCTCGAGCAGCACGGCGAGGAGATCCAGGCGCTGATCGATGCCCTGGGCGAGGAGAAGGAGGCGTGCCGCGAGCAGCAGCGCGAGGCCGAAAGCCGCCTGGACGTCGACTACCAGAGCCGTCGCCAGGCGCTGGACGACGACTATCGTGCCCGCCTGGAGCAGGGCACCGCCCGGCTCTCCGAGCTCAAGGCGCAGCTGGCCCACGGCGCCCCGACCCCGGAGGAGGCGCGCGAGGCCGAGCAGGCCCAGGCCCGCGTCGACCAGGCCCAGAGCGAGCAGAGTGCCGCCGCGGCGGCTTTGGAGAGCGTGCAGGGAGAGCTCGACGAGCGCAAGCAGGAGCGGGAGCTCGCCGATCGCGAGCTGGAGCGAGCCCGTGCGCAGCGCGCGCAGGCCGAGGCCCGCCTGAAGGCGCTGCAGGTCCAGCGCGACCCCGCCCAGGGCAGCCTGCGCCACTTCCTGCGCCACCATCGGCCCGGCTGGGAACAGACCCTGGGCAAGGTGATCGCACCGGGGCTCCTGGAGCGCCGCGACCTGGCACCGCAGCTCAACGACGCCGCCAGTGACGACCTCTTCGGGCTGGCGCTGGATCTCGCCGCCATCGCGCTGCCCGACTACGCCCAGGACGAAGCCAGCCTGCTGGCCGAGATCGCGGCCGCCGAACAGGCCCTGGGCCAGGCCCAGGGCGTCGAGAAGGCCGCCGAGAAGGGGCTCAAGGTATGCCACGAGCGCGTGCAGGAAGCCGACGCACGGCTCGACCGCGCGCGCAGTGCACGACGTCGCGCCGCCGAGGAGGTGGACTATGCCCTGCAGGCCCGCAGCCAGTGCCAGCTGCGCCAGGCCGCCGCCCGCAAGGAGCGCGAGGCCGCCTGCCGCGAGGCCCTCGAGGAGCGGGAGGCCAGCCAGCAGGCGCTGCGTGAGGAGCAGCGCCGGGCCCTGGCGGCGCTCGCCGACAGCCACCGTGGCCAGCGCCTGGAGCTCACCGCCGACTACCAGGGGCGCCTGAGCGGGTTCGACCAGCAGATCGCCCAGCACCGCCGCCAGCTCGGTGAACTCAAGGAGGAGAACCGCCGCCAGCGCGAGGAATTGCAGGCCGCCTTCGACCGTGAGCTGGCCGAGCAGGGCGTCGATACCGTTCGCCTCGACGAGACCCGTACGCGCCTGGAGGCGCTCGGCAAACGCATTCGCCAGACCGAGGCGCGCCGCGAGGAGCTGGACGACTACGCGCGGTTCATGCGGGTGGAGTGGGGCGAGCGCAAGCCGCGTCTGGTGGAGAAGGAGGCGTCGCTGGCCCGCGAGCGCCAGGCCGCCGAGCGGGAGCGCGAACAGCACAAGGCCGACTTCCAGACGGCCAGGCGCGAGCACCAGGCGACGGTGAGCGAGCTGAAGCGCCGTCGCGACGGCGAGCAGCAGCACATCGAGACCCTCGCTCCCCTGCTCGCGAGGCTCGAGGCCCTGACCCTGGAACCGGCCAGCGAGCCACGCGGCGAGACACCGGGCGATGCCGCCGAGCGTATCGAGCGCACCCGGCAGGCGCTGGCCGACCACGCCAGGGCGCTCGACGAGTTGCGTCGCGGCTGCGAGAAGATCGAGAGCGACCTGATCAAGGGTGCCAGCGCCGATTTCCAGGCGACGCTCGAATCCGAGCGCGCCAAGCTGGAAGACGCCAGCCCGCGCCGCCTGCTGGGGGTGCTGGCCGAGATGCTCCAGCTGCTCGAGGGGCAGCAGCGCCAGCTGTTGCAGGAGGGGCGCAACCTGAGCGATGACCTCGACAAGTTCTTCACCGTGTTTCGCGACCTCAACCGGCGCATCAACGCCCAGAGCCGGCGGCTCTCCGACGAGGTCGCCGACGATCTCAGGCTGGAGGGCATCGGCCGCGCCGAGGTCAGGATCCAGTCGACCATCGACGAGCTGGGCTTCTGGGAGCCGCTCAAGCGCTTTGCCCAGCGCTACCGCGAATGGCGCGACTCCGGCCAGACGCTGCCCGGTGACGACTACCTCGACGCCCTGGCCGACGTGGTGGAGCTGTTGCGCAGCGACCAGCAGTACAGCTTCGAGAGCCTGCTGCGCCTGGAGCTGCACCTCAACGAGGGTGGCACGGATCTCGTGATCAAGAACGACCGCCAGCTGCTGGAGTCCTCCAGCCACGGCATGGCCTACCTGATCCTGTGCAAGTTCCTGCTCGCCTTCACGCGGCTGCTGCGTGGCCAGGCCGAGGTGGCCATCCACTGGCCCATCGACGAGATCGGCACCCTGGCCTATCACAACGTCGAGAAGCTGTTCGATGCCTGCGACAACAACCGCATCCATATCGTCGGCGCCTTCCCCAACCCGGAGTCGGACGTGCTGCTGCTGTTCCACAACCGCTACCTGATCGACCGCGACGAGGCCGCCCCGGAGAAGCGTCGCCTCAAGCGCATCGAACCGCGCCTGAGCCGCCTGGCCGAGCGCCTGCAGGCCCGCGCCGCCGAGGAGGTGTCCGCATGATCGAGCATTCCATGGTGGAGCAGGGCCCCCTGCTCGAACGCCTGCTGGCCGGGCAGTTCATCTGCGCGGTCAGCGACGAGGCCGCCTTTCGCCGGCTGCAGGACGAGGAGATCCGCGAGCAGCTCGATGCCTACCTGCGTCCCCTCAACCGCCGCCTGGCCACCAACGACGAGGGCAGCGTCTATTTCCTGGCCTGGCGGCAGTTGAACGACGACGCGCGGGAGCAGCTCTCGCGGCAGCTCGGCGACACCGTCGCCAGCCTGCTGCCGCTGCTGGAGTGGCTGCAGCTGGTGCAGGAGGCGCTGGGCCGCGATGGGCTGGCGGCCCCCGGCGACGTGCTCAAGCCCGCCGACTTCAGCTCGCGCTGCGAGGACAACCAGGGCCTGCGCGAGCGCCTCGAGCGCCTGGCCACCGATCCCTTCTTCGGCTCCCAGAGCGACCAGCTCGACGCCCAGCTCAAGCAGGTCTTCAAGCGCCTGAAGGAGCACGGCTACCTGCTCCAGCCCCATGCCGACCGGCAGTACTTCGTGGTCACCGCCAAGATCGACTACCTCATCGACCTTGCGCGCTTCATCCGCGACGAGGAGAACCTGCCCGTCGACGAGGCGCCCCCCGGTGACCAGGAGAGCCTGCTGTGAGCGCCGGCCACGCCCTGGAGAGCCGGCTGATCACCACCGGCGCCGAGCGCCTGGCGCTGCTGGGCAAGCACGCCGAGGCGCTGATGGCCGGCTATGCCCGCGACGAGGTGCCCCTGGAGGGGCTCAGCACCACGGCGCTCAACCGGCTGCTGGCCGCGCGTATCCTGTGGCGGCCGGACGAGCAGGGCGGTGTCAAGCTCACCCCCAAGGTGCGCGAGCTGATCGCCGAGATGCTCGCCGACGAGACCCGCCGCCACGTCAACGCCGACGTGGCCGAGACCCTGGAGCTGGTGCGCAGCCTGGTGCAGAGCTACCGGGAAGCCCGCGACGCCGGCGAGTACTGGCGCCAGGAGCAGCAGCTGTTGCGCCTGCGCCAGGAGGTGGACGATCTCAACGGCCGCTTCGCCGACGCCATCGACAGCCTGTGGCGACGCTTCAACAGCGACTTCGGCTTCGTCAGCCGGCTCACCGACAAGATCCGCGAGAACGAGCGCGCCCAGAAGCAGATCGAGCGCCTGCTCAATGGCCTGGCGCTGATCGACTTCGACGAGCTGATCGAACTGGTGGGCAGCGACGGGGCACTGCGCAAGCTGCTGGTCAGCGGGCTTCAGCACCAGCTCAGCCAGCACTACACCAGCCTGCGCGAGGTGCAGCGCCGGCTGATCGAGCTGATGGCGCGCTTCCGTCAGCAGCAGTCGCGCAGCCGCCTGGTGGCGGGCATGGCCGCCTTCCTGCGCGAGCATCCCGGCTTCGTGCCCGGCAACTATGCGAGGCGCAGCGAGGTACCGGAACTGGTCAACCGCGCCGCGCCACTGATCGCCGCCGGCGCCGCCGCGCTGGACCACCACCCCGATACTCGAGTCCTCGGCGAGTTGCTGCACCGCCTGCCGCGGCCTGCCCAGCGCCCGGAACCGGTGACGGCCGCCGGTGCTGCCGCTCCCCAGGAGGACACGCTCGTCGCCGCTCGCCAGCAGGCGCTCAAGGAAGACGTCGAGCGCTTCTACCTGACGGTGGTGGACCATGGCGGGGAGTCGCTCAGCGCCCTGCAGTACCTGCAGGAAGGGGAGCTGGCGTGGGGCGAGGAGATCTGGCTCTTCCAGGTGATCGCCGAGTACCAGGGACTGCCCAGAAGCGAGCAACGTGCCTTCCGCCTCCGCCAGCAGGAGACCCAGGCCAGCCCCTACAATCACCTGCGCCTGATCCACGACGTCAGCCTGGAGCTGGAGGTGGGGGCGTGAAACTGTCTTCGCGTGCTCGCAACCTGCTCCGCGACGCCGACCAGGCGCTGCGTGGCGCTTCCCGCATGAAGAAGCGCCGCGGCAAGGTGGTGAACGAGGTCGTGGCCTGGTGCCAGGCGCATGATATCGAGCTCGGCCCGCGCCTCTCCCACGCCCGTCTGCAGCTCGACCGTGATCTGCTCGCCCGGGTCGACGAGACCCTGTTCGCGCTGGGGGAGCCCGCCCTGGCAGCCGAGCTCAGCGGTCTGACCACCGCCGAGCAGGCTCATCTGGGTAACCGGGAGGAGAAGAGCGTCCGCGAGAAGCCTCGCGATCGACGCGTGCTGGCCAGCTTTCCTGCTGCGATGGAGCGGCGGCCGGGCCTGGCCAGCCGCCCCCGCGACTTCCTCGACCTCGACTGGTGCGAACTCGACCTCGATGCCTTCGATGCGCTGATCCAGGTGGAGAACCTCGACAGCTTCTACGCCTTCATGCCCCACGCGCACTGGCGGCTACCGCTGGTGGCCTACCGGGGCGACCGCCACTACGGCGGCGGTTTCGCCGCCCTGGCCGAGGCGTGGTCGGCGAGGGGGAAGCCGCATCTCTACGTCGGCGACTTCGATGCGGCGGGCATCGGGATGGCCATGGCCAGCCGAGCTACGCATCTGCTGCTGCCGCCCCTGGCGTGGCTGGAACGCCATGCCACCGCCGATCACCTGCCGGCGACGCAGTCGGCAGTCCAGGCCAGGCAGCGCGAGTACCGCGCCACGCTGCCCGACGGCCACCCGTTGCGGGACTATCTGGCGATCATCCTCGACCGCCAGTGCGGCCTGCGACAACAGTGGTTCGGCGATGACTGGATCATGGTGCCGCTCGATTGACGCCTGCCCCGGCATCCGTGCGGTGCTTTCCCGGTACGGATGTGACGGGGCATGACGGCCGCTACACTTCGGGTAGAGCCGCCATCTGTTCCGGCGCTGTTCCGGGAGGGCCTTCCATGTCGTATTCGCAACATGAAGTGGAGATCCTGACGGCGGGGGTCGCGCTGGAGGGGACCCTCCTGCTGCCCGACACGCCGTCGGGGATCGTGGTCTTCGCCCATGGCAGCGGCAGCAGTCGCTTCAGTGTGCGCAACCACCAGGTGGCCCGCCATCTGGCCGAGCAGGGGCTCGCCACCCTGCTGTTCGACCTGCTGACGCCGGAAGAGAGCCTGATCGACGAGCGAACGCGTGCCTTGCGTTTCGACATTCCGTTGATCGGCGCCCGCATGAGCGGGGCGGTGGACTGGGTGGCCGAGGCCGAACGGACACGGGGACTGGCCATCGGCCTGTTCGGCGCGAGTACCGGCGCCGCCGCGGCGCTGATCGCCGCCGCCGAGCGGCCCGCCCGGGTGAGTGCCGTGGTCTCCCGCGGCGGGCGCCCCGACCTGGCCGGCGACCATCTGCCACGGGTGCAGGCGCCGACACTGCTGCTGGTCGGGGGACGGGACCCCCAGGTGATCGGACTCAACGAAGCGGCCATGGCGCGCATGACGGCCCCCTGCGAGTTGCTGATCGTGCCCGGGGCCACTCACCTGTTCGAGGAACCCGGCACCCTGGAGGTGGTCGAGGCGCGGGCCGCCCGCTGGTTCCTGGAACATCTCGGGGCGAGCCGGTTCGCCTGACACCGCGTCAGGCGCTGGTCATGACCCGGTTGCGCCCCCCGTGCTTGGCGGCATAGAGGCTCTCGTCGGCACGGGCGATCAGGACATCCCGGGTCTCGCCGATGCGGTGCTCGGCGATGCCGATACTGACGGTCACGCTGCCAGGCCCGAGCCCGAAGTCGTGCTCGGCGATGCGTCTGCAGAGTCGCTGCGCCAGTGTCCGGCAATGGCCCCTGGGGGTCAGGGGCAGCAGCAGGGCGAACTCCTCGCCGCCCAGGCGGGCCACCAGGTCCTCCTCGCGCAGCGTGGCGCGGCAAAGTTCGGCCAGGTCGCGCAGCACCTGGTCGCCCTGCAGGTGGCCCCAGGTATCGTTGATCGACTTGAAGTGATCCAGGTCGAGAATCATCAGCGACAGGGGGGTGGCGTGCCGGTTGCTCAGCGAGATCTCCTCGTCGAGTCGATCGATCAACTTGCGACGATTGGCGAGGCCGGTGAGGTCGTCGGTATCGGAGAGGCGGCGCAGGCGCGCCTCCTCGGCGACCTGCTCGGAGATGTCGAGCATCATGCCGTGCCAGAGCACGCCATCGTCGACCCGTCGTGGCTGGGCACGCACGGCGATCCAGCTGTGACGGCTACCCACCAGGCGCAGGCGAAACTTGGTGGTGATGGGGGTCATCCAGCGTGCCGAACGCTCGATGGCGGCCATGAGCCTCGGGTAGTCGTCGTCATCGAGTCGCGCCAGCGCCGGCGTGGCATCCTCGGCCAGCTGGCGGCGGTCGATGTCGGTCAGGCGGGTACCGCTGCCGGCCAGATAGGGGAAGTGCATGTGGCCGTCCGGCCCACGCTGCAACTGGAAGATCACGCCCGGCAACTGCTCGGTGAGTTCGGCAATGTTCGTCTTTCCCCCGCCCGGCATGACGTCGTTTGAGGGCATGCGGGTGTCCTTGTGTTCCTGCTGCGTACAGGTGTCGTTCTTCTTCTGCCGGACGCTTCGCTCGGCGCCTCTGATCAGGCGTCCGATGATACGCCGACCGGGACGAGCGTCGTATTCTGCCTCGGTTGTAGGAGATCGCCTACAACCGAGGCCGGGGCATGATCGAGGTCAAGCCGGGCTAGCGCGGCGCATCATAGCGTCCCGGACGGCCGCGCGAATAGACCACCTGCCACAGCTGCAGGTCCCGCGAGCGGAAGGCCCCGGCACAGACCGAGAGATAGTAGCGGAACATGCGCCGTGTTCGCTCGTTGTAGTGGTGGGCGATCTCGTGCCAGTAGGCGTCGAGGTTGGCTAGCCAGGCCATCAGGGTGAGGTCGTAGTCCGCGCCGAAGTTCTGCCAGTCCTCCATCAACAGGTAGGACTCGCTGGCGCGGGCGATGTGCATGGCCGAGGGCAGCACCCCGTTGGGGAAGATGTAGCGGTTGATCCAGGGGTCGGCGCTGATGTCGGAGTTGTTGGAGCCGATGGTGTGCAGCAGGAAGAGGCCGTCGGCCGCCAGCAGCTGCTCGATGGTCCGGAAGTAGGTGGCATAGTTGCGATGCCCCACGTGCTCGAACATGCCGATCGAGACGACCCTGTCGTAGGTGCCATCCAGGTCGCGATAGTCCTGCAGCTGGATCTCCACGGGCAGGTTGGCGCAGCGCTGGCGGGCCAGTTCCGCCTGCTCGCGGGAAATGGTGATGCCGGTGACCTCGACCCCGTGGTGGCGGGCGGCATGCTCGGCGAAGCTGCCCCAGCCGCAGCCGATGTCGAGCACCCGCATGCCCGGGGCGAGCTCGAGCTTGCGACACGCCAGCTCGAGCTTGGCGAGCTGGGCCTGGTGCAGGGTCTCGGCCTGCTTCCAGTAGCCGCAGGAGTAGCACATGGTGGCGTCGAGCATGCGCTCGAAGAGGTCGTTGCCCATGTCGTAGTGCGCCTCACCGACGATGTAGGCGCGGGCCTTGCTCTGCAGGTTGAAGAAGCCCGACTGCAGGCGGTACATGAGCCGTTCGGAAGGCGTGCGAGCATGCTCGCCAAGGCCGTGGCGCAGCAGCCGGCAGGCCATCTCGTCGATCCTGTCGCACTCCCACCAGCCATCCATGTAGGCCTCTCCCAGGCCCAGGGTGCCCTGGTGCAGCACGCGGGAGAAGAAGTCGGGATGGAAGACCCGGATATCCTGTGGCGCATCGCCGTTGAGCGTCACCCCCGAGCCGTCGAGCAGTTTCTCGATGACACGCCGGGCTCGGGTGTCGGGGAGGGCGAGGGGGCCGATGCGTGGATCACTGGTCATGGAGTCCTCCTGGTCCAGCAGGATCGAGGGTCATCACAGGGCCGGTGGTCATGTCCATACGGTGGTGCGCCACGGGTGCCTTGCGGTTAGCATTGAGCATAGACCAGCATGAAAATGGCGGGAAAATCCACTCGGGCCAACGCTGGATCCATGCAGGACGAAGAGGAGTCACCGGAATGCACGTCATCATCGATCTCTGCGTGGTGCCACTGGGCGTGGGCGTCTCGGTGTCACCGCAGATCGCCGCTTGCCAGCGGGTGATCCAGGCGTCGGGCCTCGAGCATCGCATGCACGCCTATGGCACCAACATCGAGGGGCCCTGGGACGAGGTGATGGCCGTGGTCAAGCGCTGCCACGAGGCGGTGCACGAGATGGGCGCACCACGCATCACCACCACCATCAAGCTCGGTACCCGCATCGACCGGGAGCAGCACATGGACGACAAGGTGGAAAGCGTGGAGACCCTGCTGCGCGGCGATTGATCGCTCCCGCCTTCGCCAGGGTTCAATCGCCGTCGATCGGCGCCAGCCACTGGCGGGCCGTGGCCAGCAGGTGGCGGGTCAGTGCCTCCAGGGTCTGGCCGCCATGGCGCCAGTGGTGCCAGTAGAGGGGCACCTCGACATGGCGACCGGGCGCGATGTCGACGAGGCGGCCTTCCGCCAGTTCCCGCCGGACCTGCTGCTCGGGTATCAGCCCGTAGCCCACGCCGGCCAGGGCCAACTGGACGAAGCCCTCGGAGGAGGGGCAGAGGTGGTGGGGAAAGGCCTCCCGGAACCCATGCTGTGCGAGGTAGCGATGCTGCAGGCGGTCGTCGGGGCCATAGACGATGACCGGGGCGGTCCTGAATGCCTCGTGGAGCGGACCCTCGGGGAAGTGTCGGGCCAGATAGGCGGGACTCGCCAGGGCACGGTAGCGCATGCTGCCGAGCGGGTGTGCCCGGGCACCCTGCACCGGCTGCGGGGTGGCGCAGATGCAGCCGGCCACCTCACCATCGCGCATCCGCTTCAGGGCCACGTCCTGGTCCTCCACCACCAGGTCCATCAGCATGCGCCTACCGCTGCAGAACTCCCTGACGGCCGTCGCCCACCAGGTGGCCAGGCTGTCGGCATTGATGGCGAGCCGCAGGCGCTGCTCGCTGTCACCCAGTGCCGGCACCTGCTCGAGCAGGTCGTGCTCCAGCAGTTGGACCTGTCGGGCATGCTCGAGCAGGCGTCGCCCGAGCGGCGTGGGCGTCACGCGGGGGGTGCGTACCAGCACCGGCTGCCCCAGCCGCGCCTCCAGCAGCTTGATGCGCTGGGATACGGCCGATTGCGTCAACCCCAGGTGACGGGCGCCTCGTTCGAACCCCTGGTGGTCGATCACGGCGGCGAGCGCGGCGAGCAGCTTGTAGTCGAGCATCGATAATATTTATCTCGCAGTTGTTGAATTAATTTTCCTGATGACAGAGTCAAGCCCAGGATGGTCCTCCATGGCAAGCGCAGGGAGAGGAAGAGTGCTGTCGTCGATCCTTCATGGCGGGCTGGTGAGTGGCGGGCTGATCATCGCCATCGGCGCCCAGAACGCCTTCGTGCTCAACCAGGGGCTGCGGCGCCGGCATGGCTACCTGGTGGCGCTGGTCTGTGCCCTGTGCGACGGACTCCTGGTCGGTCTCGGCGTGCTGGGCCTGGGTGCCCTGATCGCCCGGCAGGACGCGCTGATGGAAGTGGCGCGCTGGGGTGGGGCCCTGTTCCTGGCCTGGCAGGCCGGGCTGGCACTGCAGCGTGCCTGGTCGGCCGAGGTCCTGAACGCTTCCGGCGGGGGCCAGGACACGCGCCGGGCGGCGTTGGTCGCGACGCTGGCGGTCACCCTGCTCAACCCCCAGGTCTATCTCGAGACGGTGGTGCTGCTCGGCGCCATCGGCGCCGTCCAGCCCAGTCCACTGGGGTTCTTCATCGGTGCCTCGCTCGCCTCCTTCGGATGGTTCTTCGGCCTGGTGGCGGCGGCGGGCTGGTTGGCGCCACGGCTGGCCAGCGCAGCGGTCTGGCGTGGCATCGAGGTGCTGATCGCCATCATCCTGGCCTGGATCGCCTGGCGGTTGGCCAGTGGTGCCGTGTTCGGCTGAAGGCGCCTGTGCAGGATGGCCGTCAAGCATTCGTTACGCCCTGTCAGGGAAAGTCGACACCCCTGGCGCGGAGATACCGGCGTCGGACGCGGTGTAACGAATTCCTTACGATCGGCGGGACGCGAGGCCTCCGCAGGGGACGGGAATCGGGCCACGGCGCGTTCCGGACCGGGGAGGAGGGCTCTAGGCTGGAGGCACATCGCGGCACAGGCCCGCAGCCACCCAACCCATAACAACATCCCCGGAGGACCCCATGAACGCTCCCGCCCATACCCCGAGTGCCATCAGTCAGGCGAACCCGATCGGCACCGATGGCTTCGAGTTCGTCGAGTACACCGCGCCGACCGCCGAGGGCATCGAGTCACTGCGTGCGCTCTTCACCCGGATGGGCTTCACCGAGACGCGCAAGCACCACTCCAAGCAGGTGTTCCTGTTCCAGCAGGAGGGCGTCAACTTCGTGCTCAACGCCGAGCCGGACAGCCATGCCGCCGAATTCGGCCGCGTGCACGGTCCGAGTGCCTGCGCCATGGCCTGGAAGGTGGCCGATGCGCGTCAGGCCTTCGAGCATGCGATCGCCAACGGCGCCGAGCCGGTGGAGAACCCTGTCGGTCCCGGCGAGGTGGGCATCCCCGCGGTCAAGGGCATCGGTGGCTCGCTGCTCTACTTCGTCGACCACAAGGTCGACGGCGAGGGGCGCACCATCTACGACATCGATTTCGAGCCGATTCCCGGCCGGGGTGCCAACGATCACAGCGTCGGCCTCAAGGTCCTGGACCACCTGACCCACAATGTCGATCGCGGCCGGATGGACCCCTGGGCCGACTTCTACACCCGCATCGCCAACTTCCGCGAGAACCGCTACTTCGACATCAAGGGGAAGAAGACCGGCCTGCACTCCCGGGCGATGACCGCACCCTGCGGCAGGATGCACATCCCGATCAACGAGTCCGCCGACGACACCTCCCAGATCGCCGAATTCCTTCGCGAGTACAACGGCGAGGGCATCCAGCACCTGGCCATGGCCACCGACGACATCCATGCCACCGTGCGTGCCCTCAAGGCCAACGGCGTCACCTTCCTCACCACCCCGGATACCTACTACGAGAAGGTCGACCAGCGGGTGCCCAATCACGAGGAGAGCGTCGAGGAGCTGCGCGAGTTGAGCCTGCTGATCGATGGCGGCCCCGACGAGGGCGTACTGCTGCAGATCTTCACCGAGACGGTGATCGGCCCGATCTTCTTCGAGATCATCCAGCGCAAGGGCAACGACGGCTTCGGCGAAGGCAACTTCAAGGCCCTGTTCGAATCCATCGAGGAGGACCAGATCCGTCGCGGCGTGCTCAAGGACGACTGACCCCCTGGCCCCCGCCCCTCCAGGGCGGGGGCTGGTTAATTGGTGTGCGTGCAGGATGAAGCCCTGCTCGACTGCCATATGACAATAAAATCCGTCACAATGGGTGGTCGATGCCGATCATTCATCGAGTCGGGTCACAACAATATCCTCTGATTCCCCTGGTGAGACATGACAACATCCCAACAACCTCGTGCCCAGTGGCTCGGCCGCTGGGGCTTCGTGCTGGCGGCCACCGGTTCCGCCGTCGGTCTGGGCAATATCTGGAAGTTTCCCTACATCACCGGTGAGCATGGCGGCGGTGCCTTCGTGCTCGTCTACCTGGCCTGCATCCTGGCGGTGGGCGTGCCGGTGATGATGACCGAGATCGCCTTCGGGCGGCGCGGTCGCGGCAGTCCCATCGATGCGGTGCGCCGGGTGGTCGGCGAGTCGGGTCGTGCCTCGGCCTGGTCGCTGCTCGGCTGGATGGCGATGCTTTGCGGCTTCATGATCCTGTCGTTCTATGTGGTGGTGGCCGGCTGGTCCTTCTCCTACCTGTGGAAGATGCTGACCGGCGGGCTGGCCGGCACCGGCGTCGACGACATGGTGGCGATCTTCGTCGCCAACAACGAGAATCCGCTCAACCTGGGGTTCTGGAGTACCCTGGTCACGCTGCTGACCATGCTGATCGTGGGCAAGGGCGTCCAGGCCGGCATCGAGAAGAGCGTCAGCTGGATGATGCCGGGCATGGTGGTGATGCTGCTGATCCTGATCGGCTATGGCGTCTACTCCGGCGGTTTCGGCGAGGCCTGGCGTTTCCTCTTCTCCTTCGATGCCGGCAGCCTCTCCAGCGACGGCATGCTCGCTGCCCTGGGCCATGCCTTCTTCACCCTGTCGCTGGCTTCCGGCGCCATCCTCACCTACGGCAGCTACCTGCCGTCCCGCGCCTCCATCGTGCGGACCACCTTCAGCGTTGCCGTGGCCGATACCCTGGTGGCGCTGATGGCCGGGCTGGCGATCTTCCCGGTGATCTTCGCCAATGGCATGGATCCCGGCGAGGGGCCGGGGCTGATCTTCATGAGCCTGCCCCTGGCCTTCCAGGCCATGCCCCTGGGCACCCTGTTCGGCATCCTCTTCTTCGTGATGCTCTCCATGGCGGCCCTGACCTCGTCGATCTCCATGGTCGAGGCGACCGTCTCCTGGCTGTGCGACAACAAGGGGATCTCACGCCGTGCGGCGGCCTGGGGCACCGGTATCGTGCTGTGGCTGATCAGCACCCTGGCGATGCTCTCCTTCAACCTCGGTGCCGACTGGACGCTGGCCGGCCGCCACTTCTTCGACTGGCTCGACTACCTGACCTCGCGCTGGATGATGCCGCTGGGTGGCCTGGGCATGGTGCTGCTGGCCGGTTTCGTGCTGAAGAGCGGCACCTTCCGCGACGAACTGGGGCTGTCACCGCGCTGGCACGCGCTCTGGCTGTTCATGGTGCGCTACGTCAGCCCCCTGGGCATCCTGGTGATCTTCGTCGATGCCCTGGGCATCGCCCGGGTCGAGTTCGGAGTCCACTGGCCCTGGCTGCTGGCCCTGCTGCTGCTGGTGACCCTGGTCGGTGAACTGGCGAGCCCTAGGCTGCGACGGGCCCTGTCCACTTGACCTCCCTGCCGCCTTCGCGCTCATGTCCGGCCCCCGCTCGTGCGGGGGCCGGGCATTTCAGGGTGGCGATGAGGCGTCTTTTTCATTACTTTAAGGTATATCTAGACGACTGAAACTGGAGTGCAGGGTATATGAGCGCCGACCATGAGCCACGCGACGAACGGAAGTATCGTGCCGGTGCACGGCCCCGGGGGCGGGTCAGCCTGGTGGGGGCGGGACCCGGGGATCCGGAGCTGCTGACGCTCAAGGCGCTCAAGCGGCTGCAGGCGGCCGAGGTGATCCTCCACGACCGGCTGGTCAGCGAGGAGGTCCTGGCCCTGGCCAACCCTGCCGCGCGACGGCTCTATGTCGGCAAGGCCCGCTCGGACCACAGCCTGCCCCAGGAGGACATCAACCAGGCACTGCTCGACTGGGCGCGCTCGGGCAAGCGGGTGGTGCGCCTGAAGGGCGGTGATCCCTTCATCTTCGGGCGCGGTGGCGAGGAGCTCGAGGCCCTGGTGGCCGAGGGTGTCGAGGTGGAGGTGGTCCCCGGCATCACCGCGGCCTCGGGCTGTGCCGCCTATGCGGGTATCCCGCTCACCCATCGTGATCACGCCCAGTCGGTGCGCTTCGTCACCGGGCATCTCAAGAACGGCAGCACGGATCTGGACTGGCCGGCCCTGGCCAGCCCCGGCCAGACCCTGGTCTTCTACATGGGGCTGCATGGCCTGGCGGAGATCCGACGCCAGCTGATCGCCCATGGCCTGTCCCCCGAGACGCCGCTGGCGTTGATCGAGCAGGGCACCACGGCGCGACAGCGCGTCCACCGCGGTACCCTGGGGTGGATGCCGGACTCCCTGGGCGACACCCTGCGCCCGCCGACGCTGATCATCGTCGGCGGCGTGGTGGCGCTCCACGACCGCCTGGGCTGGTTCGACGAACAGCAGGCCGGGAGCCGCGGCTGGGACACCGGCAGGCGATAGCCGCCTGTCGGCGCGCCGCATCGCCGGGTGCCTGAACCCGCCGGGCGTGCCACAATGGCGACTCTCCCTCAGCGAGTCCGCGTCATGTCGTCCCGTCGTGCCGATGCCATTGCCGAGGCGAGGCGCCTGCGTCGTCCCAGGGCGCGCCGCCACCGGCTGATCCGCAGCTTTCGCCTCCAGGTGATGCTGCTGGTGGGCGTGCTGTTGGCCGCCATGCTGCTGGCCCAGGGCGCCTATCTCAACCACCGCCAGGCCGAGATCATCGGCGACCAGATGGGCGAGCGTGCCCTGGCCGTGGCGCTGAGCGTGGCCACGATCCCCGAGCTGATCGAGGCCTTCTCCCATGATGACCCGGCAGCCACCATCCAGCCCATCGCCGAACGCATCCGCCGCGAGACCGGCGCCCGTTACGTGGTGGTCGGCAACACCGAGGGGCTGCGCTATTCCCACCCGCTGCCCGAACGACTCGGCCTTCCCATGGTGGGGGGCGACAACGACCGGGCGCTGCTGCATGGCGAGTCCTACGTCTCCGAGGCCACCGGTTCGCTGGGGGAGGCGGTGCGTGGCAAGACGCCGGTACGCGACGCCGAGGGCAACATCGTCGGCATCGTCTCGGTGGGCTTCATGCTCGACCGGGTGGCCATGGATGTGGGCCGGCACACCAGCCTCGGCTGGTGGCTCGTCGGGGCGATGATCCTGCTCGGCTTCGCCGGGGCCTATGCCCTGTCTCGCCACCTCAAGCAGGTGATCCTGGGCCTCGAGCCCCACGAGATCGCCCGGCTGGCGATGGAAAAGGAGGCGATCCTGCAGTCGATCCACGAGGGCATACTGGCGGTCAACGGGGAGGGGCAGATCACCCTGGTCAACCAGCAGGCGAGGCGCTTCCTGGGGCTGCCGCCGGAATGCGAGGTGCTCGGGCGACCGATCCAGGAGCTGGTACCCAATTCACGGCTGCTCGAGGTGCTGGAGCGTGGCGAGCAGCAGTTCGACCAGCAGATGTGGCTCGGCGACCACCCGGTGGTGGTCAACCGGGTGCCGGTGATCCACGCCGACGAGATCGAGGGCGCGGTGGCCACCTTTCGCAGCCGGCGCGAGATCGTCGAGCTTTCCAATGCCCTGACCGCCGCCAGCCGCGACGTGGACATGCTGCGCGCCCAGGCCCACGAGTTCTCCAACAAGCTCTACACCATCTCGGGGCTGCTGCAGCTGGAGCGCATCGAGGATGCCCTGGCCTTGATCCACCAGGAGAGCGAACGCGCCCAGGCTCAGATGAGCTTCCTGATGGGGCACGTGGCGGATCCGGTGATCAGCGGTACCCTGCTCGGCAAGCTGACCCGGGCCCGAGAGCTCGGGGTCAGCCTGGAGATCGACGATCAGAGCTCGCTGGCCACCCCGCTCACGCCCGACGGTCAGGAAGTGCTGATGACGGTGATCGGCAACCTGCTCGACAACGCCTGCCATGCGGCCCTGCAGGGCGAGCGGCGACGCAACGAGGGGCCACGGGTACGCCTCTTCTTCACCGACCTGGGCGAGCAGCTGCTGCTCGAGGTGGAGGACAATGGTCCCGGGGTGGCCGCCGAGCATCTCGAGGCGATCTTCCGCGAGGGCTTCTCGACCAAGCCGGGCAAGCATCGCGGGATCGGCCTGGCCCTGGTGGCGCGCCTGAGTCGCGAACATGGCGGCGAGGTCACCCTGGAGGAGAGCGAGCTGGGCGGTGCCTGCTTCACGGTGGTGCTGGACCGTTCGCTGTGCCGGTCGCCGGCCTCGGCTGAACATTGACGACACTTGCGACGACAGGGGAAGAATCGATGCCAGCTTCCGTCAGCCCGCCTGGGGGGCCCTCATCCCGTGACTACGGGATCCTGATCATCGAGGACGACTTCCGTATCGCTGAGATCCATCGCGCCTTGATCGAGCGGAGCGAGGGCTTCCGGGTGGTGGGCATGGCGCGTTCCGGTGCCGAGGCCCGGGGGCTCCTGGGCTGTCACGCCGACGAGATCCAGCTGGTGCTGCTCGATGCCTACCTGCCCGACGTGGAGGGCCTGGAACTGCTCTGGGAGCTGCGCCGCGATCACCTGCACATGGACATCGTCATGGTCACCGCGGCCCGGGAAGTGGAGACCATCGCCGAGGCCCTGCGCGGCGGGGTCTTCGACTACCTGATCAAGCCCACCGAGGCCTCGCGCATGGCCCAGATGCTGGCCCGGTTCCGCCGCGAGCGCACCGCCCTGGCGGCCCGCGGCGAGATGAGCCAGGAGGAGCTGGACCGCGCCCTGTCGCGACTGCGTCCGGAGCAGACCGCGACCGGCGGCTCCCGCACACTGCCCAAGGGCATCGACCGGTTGACGCTCTGCACCGTGATTCGAGCCCTGGAGGGTGCCGATACCGCGCTGACCGCCATGCAGGCGGCCCGCGCCATCGGTGCCAGCCGCTCCACGGCGCGTCGCTACCTGGAATTCCTGGTTTCGGTACAGGTCGCCGGTGCCGAGCTGGGCTATGGCGATGTCGGCCGGCCCGAGCGTCGCTACCGCCTGGTCGGCGATGTCACCCCGTGGCTCGAGGACGGCTGACCCGTGGCCATGAGCAGAATGGACAGAATGCTCATAACGGACAATTTGTCCTTTATGTTCAGAAGCTTGCTGGCCGACGCCGGGCGCCTCTAACGTTGCTGATGCACGCGGACACTCCGCGGAGATCCATGCACAGAACAACAGCCAACGTCTGGAGTACGCCATGACCGTCAAGACCTCCCGCCCGGCAATCCGCCTGGCCGCCCTCGTCCTGCCCGTCGCCGCCCTGGCCGGCATGACCACCGCCGCCCAGGCCCAGGAGTGGACCCCGACCAGTTCCATCGAGTTCATCGCCCCGGCCAATCCCGGTGGTGGCTGGGACACCCTGGTGCGCACCACCTCGCGGGTCATCCAGGAGGAGGGCCTCGCCGAACAGAACTTCGCCGCCATCAACGTCCCGGGTGGCGGGGGGGCCGTGGCCTGGGCCCAGATTGCCCGGGACACCGGCAATCCCCACAAGCTGTTCGCCACCAGCCCGCCGATCATCCTGGTGCCCCTGGCCGGGACCTCACAGTACGATCACACCGACTTCACGCCGATCGCTCGCCTGATCACCGATTACTCGATCGTGCTGGTGCCGCAGGATTCCGAGTACCAGGATCTCAACGACCTGTTCGACGCCATGCGCGAGAGTCCCAACCTGAGCGTCGGTGGCGGCAGCGCGCCGGGCTCCATGGACCATATCGCCATCGCCGGCGTGGCATCGGCAGCCGGTCTCGAGGCGGCCAATGTCAACTACATCGCCTTCTCGGGAGGCGGCGAGGCGATGACCAGCCTGATGGGGGGGCACGTCGAGGCGGTGATCACCGGTGCCGGCGAGGCGTCGGGCCAACTGGGCCCGGACAGCGACGTTCGTGCGCTGGGCGTGTCGGCCCCCGAGCGGCTGGGTGGCCCGCTGGCCGATATTCCCACCTACCAGGAGCAGGGCATCGACTACACCTTCGATATCTGGCGCGGCGTGATGGGCACTCCCGACATGCCGGAGGAGGCCGTGGCCTATTACGAGGAGCTGTTCGCCAGGATGCTCGAGACCGATGGCTGGGCCGAGGCGCGCGATCAGCTGGGCTGGCTCGACGCCTACCAGGACAGCGAGGAATTCGGTGCCTTCCTCGACGCGCAGAAGGAAGAGTTCAGCGGCGTGCTGAGCGAGCTCGGGTTGATCCGCTGACACCGCGACGCCTCACCCGCCCGCGCGAGCCCTGCATCGACCCGGGCTCGCGTTTCCTCGAATGCATGACTTGAACCCATCGCAGCGTTCACGCTTCGGGTTCGGGATGACTGCCTCATGACAAGACTCAATACCAACCAGTGGCTGGCGCTGGTGATTGCCCTGTTCTCCCTGGGCTACCTGGCGATGGCCTTCCAGATTCCGAGTTTTCCGCTGCCGCGGCCGGTCGACTCCGACCTCTTCCCCAAGGTGCTGGGTGTCGTGTTGCTGGGCCTGGCGTTGCTGCTGTTCCTGGAGAAACCCGAGGCCCGGGATATCCCCGAGCCGGTCGATGACGAGCCGACCCTGCCGCTGCTGCTGCGCCCCTGGTCGCGGGTGGTCGTGACCTCGCTGGCGATCGCCGCCTACGCCGGGGTTCTGGTGCCGATCGGCTTCGTGGTCGCCTCCACGCTGCTGTCGTTCGGCCTCGCCTGGTACTACGGCTATCGACGTCATGGCATCAACCTGGCCGTTTCCCTGGGGGTGGTGCTGGCGCTGTACCTGACCATGACCAGGATCATGAACGTCTACCTGCCGACCGGGATCCTGCCGATCTGATGTCGCCCGACACGCTCAGCCAGCCAGAGAGGCCCTGACAATGGATGCTTTCAACAACCTGATGTACGGCTTCGGCATCGCGCTGGAGCCGATCAATATCGTCTACGTCTTCACCGGGGTATTCGCCGGCACCATCATCGGCATGCTGCCCGGTCTCGGGCCGATCAGTGCCCTGGCGCTGATGATCCCGATCACCTTCGCCATGGATCCCTCCTCCGGCCTGATCCTGATGGCGGGGGTCTACTACGGTGCCATCTTCGGCGGATCGACCTCGTCGATCCTGCTCAACGCCCCCGGCGTGGCGGGGACCGTGGCCACGTCATTCGACGGCTACCCCATGGCCAGGCAGGGCCTGGCGGGCAAGGCCCTGGCCATCGCTGCCTATGCCTCCTTCGTGGGGGGGACCATCTCCATCGTCTTCCTGATGCTGGTGGCGCCGCTGCTGTCGAAGGTCGCGGTCAGTTTCGGCCCGGCGGAGTACTTCGCGCTGATGGTGCTGGGGCTGACGGCGGTGGTGTCGCTCTCCGACAAGTCGCTGGTCAAGGGGCTGATCGCCGCCGTGATCGGGGTGATGATCTCGATCATCGGCATCGACCTGCAGACCGGTACCGTGCGCTATGCCTTCGGCAGTGCCCATCTTCTCGACGGCATCGACTTCCTGGTGGTGGCGCTGGGGATCTTCGCCCTGGCCGAGGTCTTCTACATCCTGCTGCGCGGCGGTGGCGGCAAGGAGCAGCCGCGCAACGCCATCGGCTCGTTGAAGCTGTCGAGAGGGGAGGTCAAGGAGATCGCCGGTCCCATCGGCAGAAGCTCGGTGCTCGGCTTCTTCACCGGGGTGCTGCCCGGCGCCGGCGCCACCATCGGCTCCTTCCTCGGCTACAGCATGGAGAAGCGCCTGGCCAGGGATGGCGACAGCTTCGGCAAGGGCAACATCAAGGGCGTGGCGGCCCCCGAGGCGGCCAACAACGCCGCCTGCACGGGCTCCTTCGTGCCGCTGCTGACCCTGGGCGTGCCCGGGTCGGGCACCACGGCGGTGCTGCTCGGTGCCCTGCTGGTGATGGGCGTGACCCCGGGGCCGGCGATGCTGGTGGATCGGCCCGATGTGTTCTGGGGCGTCATCGCCAGCATGTACATCGGCAACATCTTCCTGCTCGTGCTCAACCTGCCGCTGATCCCGCTGATCGCCAGGATCCTCGACATGCCGCGGCCGCTCCTGCTGTCGTTGATCCTGATCTTCTGCATGATCGGCGTCTACGGGATGAGCTTCAGCGTCTTCGACCTCTTCCTGCTGCTCGGCTTCGGCCTGCTGGGCCTGGGCATGCGCCAGTTCGGGTTCCCGGCCGCACCGCTGATCCTGGCGCTGATCCTCGGCGGAATCATGGAAGAGTCGATGCGGCGTGCGCTGCAGATCTCCGGTGGCGACTGGTCGACCTTCATCGACAAGCCGATATCGCTGGCCCTGCTGATCATCGCCGTGCTGTCACTCGCCCTGCCGCTGGTGAGGAAGGTCGTGTTCCGGGCGCGGCGCGCCGGCGCCTGACGCGGCGCTCGTCCCCTCGAACGGGGGCGCCGACTCGGCCCGCTTGCAGGGCCCGGGCCGGCGGGTGCACCGCGGGAGTGCGTCGGGACGGGCGCGGTGCATGGGCAAGGGGAGGGCCCGGTGCATCATCGGGGCCTCGCCCCCTGCCCGTTGCACCGGCCGGGTGCATCCGGGCCCTTCCTTCATGGCACGGCCATGTCTCAACTTTCTGTAATAAAAGGATCTTTCTGGAGGTGCCGCCTGATGGCGCAGCGCTTGCAACGTCTTCTTGCCACACAACAACGACCCCTCCGGGGAGCAAGGAGACTTTCATGACCCTATCCCGACCCAAGACGCTGCGGCTCCGTCCCCTGACCACCGCGTTGCTGACCGCCTCCCTGCTGGGGGCCGGCGGCCAGGCCCTGGCCCAGGAGGAGCCGATCAAGGTCGGCATCCTGCACTCTCTCTCCGGCACCATGGCCATCAGCGAGACGGTGCTCAAGGACACCGTGGAGATGCTGGTCGAGAAGCAGAATGCCGAAGGGGGCCTGCTCGGCCGTCAGCTCGAGGCGGTGGTGGTGGACCCGGCCTCCAACTGGCCGCTGTTCGCCGAGCGTGCCCGGGAGCTGCTGGCACAGCACGAGGTGGACGTGGTCTTCGGCAACTGGACCTCGGTGTCGCGCAAGGCGGTGCTGCCGGTCTTCGAGGAACTTAACGGCCTGCTCTTCTATCCGGTGCAGTACGAGGGCGAGGAGTCCTCCGAGAACGTCTTCTACACCGGCGCGGCGCCCAACCAGCAGTCGGTTCCCGCCGTCGACTACCTGCATGACCAGGTCGGCGTGGAGCGCTGGGTGCTGGCGGGGACCGACTATGTCTTCCCGCGCACCACCAACCGCATCCTCGAGGCCTATCTCAAGGACGAGTTCGGGGTGGCCGACGAGGACATCCTGGTCAACTACACCCCCTTCGGTCACTCCGACTGGCAGAACATCGTCTCGGATATCCGCCGCTTCGGCAGCGAGGGCAAGAAGACCGCGGTGGTCTCCACCATCAACGGCGACGCCAACGTGCCCTTCTACACCGAGCTGGCCAACCAGGGCGTGGACGCCGCGGATATCCCGGTGGTCGCCTTCTCGGTGGGCGAGCAGGAGCTGACCGGGATCGATACCGGCCCGCTGGTCGGCCACCTGGCCGCCTGGAACTACTTCATGAGCGTCGATGCCGATGAGAACTACGACTTCATCGATGCCTGGATCGACTACACCGGCGACGAGGAGGCGGTGACCAACGATCCCATGGAGGCCCACTACATCGGCTTCAACATGTGGACCGAGGCGGTGCGCAAGGCCGGCACCACCGACGTCGACGCGGTCAAGGACGCCATCATCGGCGTGACGGTACCCAACCTGACCGGCGGCTATGCGGCGATGATGCCCAACCACCACATCACCAAGCCGGTGCTGATCGGCGAGATCCAGGACAACGGCCAGTTCGATATCGTCTGGCAGACGCCTTCCACCGTGGCCGGCGATGCCTGGTCGGACTACCTGCCGGGTTCCCGCGACCTGATCAGCGACTGGCGCGCCCCGATGCGCTGCGGCAACTTCAATGTGTCCACCGGGTCCTGTGGCGGCAGCACCGCGGCCGAAGAAGCCGAGGCCGCCCTGGCCGAGTAAGTCCCCGCGCGTTCCGCCGACCCTCGGGGCGGCGGAACGGCACGCCATCTCCGCTGACTTCATTCCAGAGGAAAAGCCCGATGAGGAATTTCCCGTGGCCCTGGCCGACGACGGCCGAGGCCGGCCGTTGCCGTGCCCAGCGCCGGACGCAGCGCTGGCGCATGGCGCTGTTGACCCTGCTGGCGCTGCTCTTCATGCCCCTGGCGGCCCAGGCTCAGCAGGGCGGGGAGGATACCGCTGCCATCGAACTGCTCGAGGCGCTGGACGTCGACAGCTTCCCCGCCAAGGGGGAGGCCATCGAGGCCATCGTCGCCAGCGACGATGAGCGAGCCCGCTACTGGCTGCAGTCGCTGCTCGACGGTCGCCTGCAACGGGCCGACGATGGCCGCTTCGTGGTGGTGCTCGACAACCGCGGCCGCGACTGGCCGGTGGAGGACGCCCTCACCGGCGAGCCGCTCGGCGAGATGTCCCGCCGCGAGCTGGATCGCATCGGTATCAACAATGCCCTGCGCAACCAGCTGCGCAGCGCCATCGCCGTGGTCGATCTCTACTCGGCGGATCTCGAGCTGCGCCGTGCCTCGGCGGAGCGCCTGATGGGCGAGGTCGATGCCGACCTTGCCGAGCCCCTGCGCGAGGTGATCGCCCGGGAAGCGGATCGTCGGGTGCGTGAGCGCCTGAGCCAGGCGCTGGCGATCCATGAGCTCGAGCGGGGCGAGGTCGAGGCGGTCGAGACCCTGCAGGGCAGCCTGCATCCCCGGGCGCGGGTCGCGCTGTCGAGGGCGGCGGCGGGCGAGGATGCCGAGCTCGCGTCGGCTGCCCGGTCGGCGCTCAACAGCATCGAGCAGAAACTCAAGCTCAATCGCATCGCCGAGACCCTCTACTTCGGCCTGAGCCTCGGTTCGGTGCTGGTGCTCGCCGCCATCGGGCTGGCCATCACCTTCGGGGTGATGGGGGTGATCAACATGGCCCATGGCGAGCTGATCATGCTCGGCGCCTATACCACCTGGGCGATGCAGCAACTGCTGCCCGGCCAGCCGGGGCTGGCACTGCTCCTGGCGGTGCCCGCGGGGTTCCTGGTGGCCGCCCTGGCGGGTATCGCCATCGAGCGCGGGGTGATCCAGTTCCTCAAGGGGCGGCCCCTGGAGACCCTGCTGGCCACCTTCGGCATCAGCCTGATCCTGCAACAGCTGGTGCGCACGGCCATCTCCCCGCAGAACCGTACCGTGATCACCCCGGAGTGGATGAGCGGTTCGCTGGTCGTCAACGATGCCCTGTCGCTGACCCTGAATCGCATGGTTGTGCTGGGCTTCACCCTGGTGGTGTTCGCCGCCCTGATGCTGATCATGCGCCGTACCCGGTTGGGCCTGGAGGTCCGGGCGGTGACCCAGAACCGCGCCATGGCGCGCTCCATGGGGATCCGTGCGACCCGGGTCGACATCCTGACCTTCGCCCTGGGGTCCGGCGTCGCCGGCCTGGCCGGGGTAGCCCTGTCGCAGCTCACCAATGTGGGCCCCAACCTGGGCCAGAACTACATCATCGACTCCTTCATGGTGGTGGTGTTCGGCGGCGTGGGTAACCTCTGGGGCACCCTGGTGGCGGGCCTGTCGCTGGGCGTGATCAACCAGGTGCTGGAGCCCTGGGCGGGTGCCGTGCTGGCCAAGATCATCGTGCTCGTCTTCATCATCCTGTTCATCCAGAAGCGCCCCCGCGGACTCTTTCCGCAGAAGGGCCGCGCGGCGGAGGGCTAACCGACCATGTGGCTGACACGACCCTTCCACGAGCGTTCGACGCTCCTCTTCCTCGGCGTGCTGCTGGCCGCCATGACCCTGGTGACGCTGCTGCACGTCGCCGTGCCCCAGGGGCATGCGCTGCATGTCAATGCCTATACCGTCAACCTGTTCGGCAAGTACCTGAGTTATGCGCTGCTGGCCGTGGCGGTGGACCTGGTGTGGGGCTATCTCGGCATCCTGAGCCTCGGCCATGGCGCCTTCTTCGCCCTGGGCGGTTACGCCATGGGCATGTACCTGATGCGCCAGATCGGCGACAGGGGCGTCTACGGGCATCCCGAGCTGCCGGATTTCATGGTCTTCCTCGACTGGGAGAGCCTGCCCTGGTACTGGGCCGGCTTCGACATGGCCTGGTTCGCCTTCATCGTGGTACTGCTGGCGCCGGGGGCGCTGGCCCTGGTGTTCGGCTTCCTGGCGTTCCGTTCGCGGGTCACCGGGGTCTATCTGTCGATCATCACCCAGGCCTTGACCTTCGCCCTGATGCTGGCCTTCTTCCGCAACGAGATGGGTTTCGGCGGCAACAACGGCCTGACCGACTTCCGCGACATCCTCGGCTTCAACCTGAGAAGCGATGCCACCCGGCTGGGGCTGTTCATCGCCACCGGGGCGGCCCTGGCGCTGGGCTATGTGCTGTGTCGCGCCATCGTCGGCAGCAAGCTGGGCCGGGTCTGCGTGGCGACCCGCGACGCCGAGGCGCGCACGCGTTTCCTCGGCTACCGGGTGGAGCGCTTCCAGTTGTTCGTCTTCGTGGTCTCGGCGATGCTCGCCGGCCTGGCCGGTGCCCTCTACGTGCCCCAGGTGGGGATCATCAACCCCAGCGAGTTCTCGCCGATCTTCTCCATCGAGATCGTGCTGTGGGTGGCCCTGGGCGGCCGCGCGACCCTCTACGGCGCGGTGATCGGGGCGATACTCGTCAACTACGCCAAGACGGTGTTCACCGGCGTGATGCCCGATGCCTGGTTGTTCGCCCTGGGGGCGATGTTCGTGCTGGTCACGGTCTTCCTGCCGCGGGGCATCGCCGGTCTGCTGAGCTATCGTCTGCGCCGGGGCCGCCCTGACGACGATGGGTCCACCACCGGCAGGGAGGTCTCGGCATGAACCTGATCAAGTCGCTTTCCCGCAGGGATCGGGTCTTCGAGTTCCTCGCGCCGGATCCCTCGCCGGTGGACGTGCGCCATGGCCCCATCCTCTACCTGGAGGACGTCACGGTGAGCTTCGATGGCTTCAAGGCGATCAATGATCTCAACCTGACCATCGACGACGGCGAACTGCGCTGCATCATCGGTCCCAACGGCGCCGGCAAGACCACCATGATGGACATCATCACCGGCAAGACGCGGCCTGACCATGGTCAGGTGTGGTTCGGCAGCCGCCACGACCTGCTGGCCATGAACGAGCCGGAGATCGCCAGCCTGGGCATCGGCCGCAAGTTCCAGAAGCCCACGGTGTTCGAGGCGCTCTCCGTCTTCGAGAACCTGGAACTGGCCATGGCCGCCGACAAGCGCATCCTGCCGACCCTCACCGCACGGATGAGCGGCGAAGTGCGCGATCTTGTCGAGGAGGTGCTCGAGACCATCGGGCTCGCCGAGCTGCGCGACGGGCCGGCGGGCATCCTCTCCCACGGCCAGAAGCAGTGGCTGGAGATCGGCATGCTGCTGATGCAGCGGCCGCGGCTGCTGCTGGTGGACGAACCGGTGGCCGGCATGACCGAGCAGGAGATGGAGCGCACCGCGGAGCTGCTGACCGGGCTCGCGGGCAAACAGTCCGTCGTCGTCGTCGAGCACGACATGGGCTTCGTGCGCTCCATCGCCCGTCAGGTGACGGTACTGCACCAGGGCAGCGTGCTCGCCGAGGGCACCATGGACCAGGTGTCCACTGATCCGAAGGTAATCGAAGTCTACCTGGGCGAGGAGGCGTGATGCTCGAGATCGACAAGCTCAACCAGTTCTACGGCGAGAGCCACACCCTCTGGGACCTGGATATCGAGGTGCCCGCCGGCCAGTGTACCTGCGTCATGGGTCGCAACGGGGTAGGCAAGACGACCCTGATGAAGGCGGTGATGGGCGAGGTGGCGGTCGCCTCCGGGCGCATCCGCTTCGCCGACGACGTCGAGCTGACCCGCCGGCGGATCGAGGATCGCTCACGGCTGGGCATCGGCTATGTGCCCCAGGGTCGCCAGATCTTCCCGCTGCTGACGGTGGAGGAGAACCTGCGTACCGGCCTGGCCGCCCGTGGCGATGGCCGCCGCGCCATTCCGGAGCGGGTCTACGAGCTCTTCCCGGTGCTCGAGGAGATGAAGCATCGCCGCGGCGGGGATCTCTCCGGTGGCCAGCAGCAGCAGCTGGCCATCGGCCGCGCCCTGGTGATCGAGCCGCGGCTGCTGATCCTCGACGAGCCGGGGGAGGGCATCCAGCCCAATATCGTCACCCTGATCGGCGAGGTGATCCGGCGGCTGATCGAGGAGGACGGCCTGACCGTGCTGCTGGTGGAGCAGAAGCTGCCCTTCGCACGCAAGTACGCCGACCGCTTCGTGATCATGGACCGCGGGCGGCCGGTGGCCCGCGGGCCGATCGGCGAGCTCACCGATGCGCTGATCAGGGAGCACCTGACGGTATAGGCTCGAAGCGCCGAGCGCCGAGCGCCGAGCGCCGAGCGCCGAGCGCCGAGCATCGAGGCGCCCCCTGTGGTTCGCAGGGGGCGCCTTGCACCTTTCTGGCCTGTCCGCCCGTGCGCCTGCACTCGAGGGGTGCGCGATGGCTGGCTGTGGTGCACCTCAAGAGGACGCCGGGGCACTGTCCCGTGCTGGAGGTGACTCCCAATGCACTGAAAGATAAGCGTAAACCACCTCCTTCCCCAAACTGGTACGGTGCTTGCTGATAGCAGGTGATACACGCTGGATCACGAGCCGCCCATGACCGCCTTCGAGACCTCCCTGGATGCCAACCCGCCGACGGATTCCGGCCATCGCTTCGATGCCGGGCGCCGCTGGGACGCCTCCCTGGACCTGGGCTTCGCTTTGCGCCGGGACGTGACCCGCCTGGTTCATGCGCGCCATCGTGGCCCGCTGCGGGTGCAGCGGCCCTTCCATCCGGAAGGGCCTCAGGGGGCCTGCCATGTCTACCTGCTGCATCCGCCGGGTGGGCTGGTCAGCGGCGATGCCTTGAGCATCGATGTCGGCGTCCAGGGCGGCGCCCATGCGCTGCTGACCACGCCGGCGGCCAACAAGCTCTATCGGGCCGACAGCCACGGCGTGGCCTGCCGCCAGCAGGCGCGCCTGCGGGTCGGGGAGGAGGCCATTCTCGAGTGGCTGCCCCAGGAGACGATTGCCTTCGACGGGGCCCGGGGCGAGCAGCTGACCTCCATCGAGCTGGCCGGCAGCGCACGCTGCCTGGGCTGGGAGGTCATGGCGCTGGGGCGTCCGGCAAGCCGGCTCCCCTATGCCTCGGGCCGCATCGACCAGCATTTCCGGCTCACCCGCGACGGCAGGCCGCTGTGGCTCGAGCGCCAGCCACTGGACCCGGCCCACCCGCGCTTCCGTGGCTGCTGGGGGCAGGGCGGCGCCACCGTCCAGGCCACGCTCTGGGCGGTGGGCCTGGCCGATGAGACCGAGGCCGTCGAGGCCCTGCGCCAGCGGCTCGACACCTCGACCCGCTGGGCGGCCACCGGGCGCCACGGCGTGCTGCTGCTGCGCTACCTGGGCCAGGAGTGTCGCGAGGCCTGGGCGCTGTGCGAGGCGGCCTGGCGGGTGCTGCGCCCCCGGCTGCTCGGCCGCGAGGCCTGTGTACCGCGGATCTGGAGGACATGAGGAGGCGTTTGCGAAGGCCTTTGAGGCTTTTGGGGTCAGACCCGATAGCCGCGTCTTGGTGGTCAGGCACCGGCGCTGACGGTCCCTATGGGGTCAGACCCCGGCGGGGACCGGTACGGCGGGAAAGGTGCACTATGACGGGCATGGCGACTTGGCCGGGGTCTGACCCCATAGGGACCATGCCGTCGACATCGGCAGCGAACGGGAAGCCGACGCCGAGAAACACGTGGGATGCACCCCAACAGCCTACCAGCCGCGAAGCGCCGTTCTTACATCTTGAGGAGATACACCCATGGAACTGACCCCCCGAGACAAGGACAAGCTGCTGCTCTTCATGGCGGCCCAGCTGGCCGAGCGGCGCCGCGCCCGTGGCCTCAGGCTCAATTATCCCGAGGCGGTGGCGCTGATCAGCTTCGAGATCCTGGAGGGCGCCCGGGACGGGCGCACCGTGGCGGAACTGATGGGCTACGGCCGCGAGATCCTCACCCGAGATGACGTCATGGAGGGCGTGGCCGAGATGGTCGACGAGGTGCAGGTCGAGGCCACCTTTCCCGACGGCACGAAGCTGGTCACCGTTCACTCGCCGATTGTCTGAGGAGCTTCCGATGATTCCAGGTGAATACCAGTTGCAGGACGGCGAGATCGCGCTCTGCGAGGGGCGTGATCGCCTGACCCTCGAGGTCGCCAACACCGGCGACCGGCCCATCCAGGTCGGCTCCCACTACCACTTCGCCGAGGCCAACCCGGCGCTCACCTTCGATCGCGACCGTGCCCGCGGCCATCGCCTCGACGTGGCCGCCGGCACGGCGATCCGCTTCGAGCCGGGCCAGACCCGCGAGGTGACGCTGATCCCCTATGCCGGCCGGCGCCATATCTACGGCTTCCGCGGCGAGGTGATGGGCAAGCTCTCTATCGCGCCCGCTGCCGCGGCTTCTACCGCGCCCGGTGCCGCGCGAAGGCCGTCTTCCGGCGCTGCAGACCAAGGAGGGCAGTCATGAAAATCAGCCGTCAGGCCTATGCCGACATGTACGGCCCCACGGTGGGCGACCGGGTGCGCCTCGGCGACACCGCGCTGTGGATCGAGGTGGAGCGGGACGCCACCCACTATGGCGAGGAGGTGAAGTTCGGCGGCGGCAAGGTGATCCGCGACGGCATGGGCCAGAGCCAGCGCCATGACGACAGCGTGATGGACACCGTGATCACCAACGCCCTGATCCTCGACTGGTGGGGCATCGTCAAGGCCGACGTGGGGATCCAGGCCGGGCGGATCGCCGCCATCGGCAAGGCCGGCAATCCCGACACCCAGCCCGGGGTCGAGATCGTCATCGGCCCCGGCACCGAGATCATCGCCGGCGAGGGCAGGATCCTCACCGCCGGCGCCATCGATGCGCATATCCACTTTATCTGCCCCCAGCAGGTGGAGGAGGCGCTGATGAGCGGCATCACCACCATGCTCGGCGGCGGCACCGGGCCGGCCACCGGCACCAACGCCACCACCTGCACCCCGGGGGAGTGGCACATCGGCAAGATGCTCCAGGCGGTGGACGACCTGCCCATGAACATCGGCTTCCTGGGCAAGGGCAATGCCAGCCTGCCCGAGGCGCTCGAGGCCCAGCTCGAGGCCGGCGCCATGGGCCTCAAGCTCCACGAGGACTGGGGCACCACCCCGGCGGCCATCGACAGCTGCCTGGCCGTCGCCGAACGATTTGATGTGCAGATCGCCATCCACACCGACACCCTCAACGAGTCGGGCTTCGTGGAGGACACCCTGGCCGCCTTCAAGGAGCGCGGGATCCACACCTACCACACCGAGGGGGCGGGGGGCGGCCACGCGCCGGACATCCTCACCGCCTGCGCGAAGCCCTATGTGCTGCCGTCCTCCACCAACCCGACGCGGCCCTACACGGTCAACACCATCGACGAGCACCTGGACATGCTGATGGTGTGCCACCACCTGGACCCCAACATCCCCGAGGACGTGGCCTTCGCCGACTCGCGCATCCGCCGCGAGACCATCGCCGCCGAGGATATCCTGCACGACCTGGGGGTCATCTCGATGATCGCCTCGGACTCCCAGGCCATGGGCCGCGTCGGCGAGGTGATCTGCCGGACCTGGCAGACCGCCCACAAGATGAAGGTGCAGCGGGGGCTGCTGCCCGAGGACGAGGCGCTTGGCGCCGACAACTTCCGGGCCAGGCGCTATATCGCCAAGGTCACCCTCAACCCGGCCATCACCCACGGGATCGGTCACGAGGTGGGCTCCATCGAGGTGGGCAAGCTGGCCGACCTGGTGCTCTGGAAGCCGGCCTTCTTCGGCACCAAGCCCGCCATGATCATCAAGGGCGGGATGATCGCCGCCGCCCCCATGGGCGACCCCAACGCCTCGATTCCCACCCCCCAGCCGGTGCACTACCGGCCGATGTTCGGCGCTTTGGGCCGCGCCGCCAGCCAGACCCGCCTGACCTTCGTCAGCCAGGCGGCGCTGGACGCCGGCATCAAGGAGCGGCTGGGACTCGCCAGCGAGCTCTCCGCCTGTCGCAACGTGCGCGGGGTGAGGAAGGGCGACATGAAACTCAACGACGCCTGCCCGGCGCTCTCCGTGGATCCCCAGACCTACGAGGTGCGCTGCGATGGGGAACTGCTGACCTGCGAGCCCGCCACCGAGCTGCCGCTGGCCCAGCGCTATCATCTGTTCTGATGCCTTCGAGGATGGCGCCATGCTCGGAACCCCGCGCTCGCCACGCCACGCGCCCGAAACCCTGGCATCCCGGTCGGACTCCCGCGGTCGGAAAGACGGCACATCCCTGTGCCGGCTTTCCTCGATCTTCTTCCCTGAAGATCGACCGCGTCGTCTCGACCGGACTGCCAGCGGTCGCGCGAGGTGGCTCGACGGGGTCCGACCTGTCGCCTGCTCGGCTCCGAGCCTGAATTCAACGAGACGATGCCAATGCTGAAACTGACCGAACGCCTGGGCCCCATCGCGGCGGACCAGGCCACGGATACCCTGACGCTGCCCTATGAGCAACGCGTGCTGGGTCGCCTGAAAGCGACCAGCGATACCGGGCGCGAGCTGGGCCTGTTTCTCGACCGCGGCCCGGTGCTGCGCGACGGCGAGGGCCTGCGCGCCGAGAGCGGCGAGACGGTGCGGGTGAGGGCGGCCGACGAGCCGGTGGTCACCGCGCGCATCGGCGCAGGACTCCCCCTGGCACGGCTCGCCTACCACCTGGGCAACCGCCATGTGCAGCTGGCGCTGGGCGAGGACGCTCGGGGCGGCCATGTGCGCTTCCCGCCGGACCATGTGCTGGAGGCGCTGGCCGAGCGTCTGGGCGCGACGCTCGAGCGCCATCAGGCCCCCTTCGACCCGGAGCCCGGCGCCTACCAGCAGGCGGGGCACGCCCATGGCCACTCACACGGACATGATCATCACCACCAGGCCCACGACCATGACCCTGCCCATTGAGCCCGTCATGACGCCGCCGGCGGGGCAGGGCGACGACCTGGCGCTGCTGGGCCTGCTGCAGCTGGTCAGCCCCGCGCTGCCCATCGGCGCCTTCGCCTTCTCCCAGGGGCTGGAGAGCGCCTTCGAGCTGGGCTGGGTGCGTGACGAGGCCACCCTCGGCGACTGGCTGGAAGGGGTGCTGGAGGACGGCCTGACCCGCTGCGAGCTGCCGGCGCTGACCCGCCTTTCCGCCGCCTGGGCGGCGGGCGACGGCGAGGCGCTGGCCGAGTGGGATCAGTGGCTCGCCGCCAACCGCGAGACCGCGGAGCTCGCCGCCGAGGATTTGCGGCTCGGCGCCTCGCTGGCGCGCCTGCTGGACAGCCTGGCGCTGCTGCCGGCCGAGCCGACACTGCCGGAGCGGGCGGGCTATGTGACGGTCTTCGCCTGGACCGCCCATCGCCGCGGTGTGCCGGTACGCCAGGCACTGCTCGGCTTCGCCTGGGCCTGGCTCGAGAACCAGCTGGCCGTCGCCTGCAAGGCGCTGCCGCTGGGCCATACCGCCGCCCAGCGGCTGGTGGAGCGGCTGCGGCCGTCAGTGGTGGTGGCGGTGGACGAGGCGCTGACCCTTGCTGACGACGAACTCGGCCCGGCGCTGCCCGGCCTGGCGCTGGCCAGCGCCCTGCACGAGACCCAGTATTCGCGGCTGTTTCGAAGTTAGCGCCGTCGGGGACTGGTTGCCAGCGCTGCCGGTCCCTATGGGGTCAGACCCCGGCGGCGTCGAATCCGCCCGCAAGGCGCACCATGACGGGCTTCGTGACTTGGCTGGGGTCTGACCCCATAGGGGCAGCCTCGGCGCGGTCCGCCACGACCAGCACGGCCTCGACAGAATGAAAGTGATCGACAGCACAGGAGTGACGACATGACCCATTGTTTACGCGTTGGCGTCGGCGGCCCGGTGGGCTCCGGCAAGACGGCCCTGCTCAAGCAGCTCTGCCTGGCGCTGCGCGACCACTACGATATCGCCGTGGTCACCAACGACATCTATACCCGCGAGGACGCCGACTTCCTGCTCAAGCACGAGGCGCTGGCCGCGGATCGCATCCTCGGCGTGGAGACCGGGGGCTGTCCGCACACCGCCATCCGCGAGGACGCCTCCATGAACCTCGCCGCCATCGACGAGCTCCAGGCGCGCCACCCGGGCCTCGAGCTGGTGCTGGTGGAGTCCGGCGGCGACAACCTCTCGGCCACCTTCAGCCCCGAGCTCTCCGACCTGACCCTCTACGTGATCGACGTCTCCGCCGGCGACAAGATCCCCCGCAAGGGCGGGCCGGGCATCACCAAGTCGGACCTGCTGATCATCAACAAGATCGACATCGCCGAGCAGGTGCACGCCTCCCTCGAGGTCATGGAGCGCGATTCCAGGACGATGCGCGGCGAGCGCCCCTTCGTCTTCACCAACCTCTACGACGGTGTCGGCCTGGAGACGATCATCCACTTCATCCTCGAGCGCGGCATGCTGCCGGAGCGCCGGCCGCCGGAGATGGCCGCACCCACCTGACGTCAATCATCGACACACAAACCCCGGCAAGGAGAATGTCACCATGATCCCTTTCTCGACCCCCTCCAGGCGTGCCGCCCTGGCCGCCGTTCCTGTCCTGATGCTGTGCGCCGGTACGTCGCTGGCCCATCCCGGCCACGATGCCCCCACGGTGCACAGCCATACCGGCAGCCCGGTCATGCTGGCGGTGCTGGCCATCTCGGTGCTCGGCCTGGTGGCGCTGGTGCCCCTGGCGCGCCTGGCGAGGCGCCGGCGGAAGCAGCGCCTGGGCCGCTGACGCCGCCCGCCTTCCCGTCCCAGGCGTCCGGCCCCGGCCGGGCGCGCTGCGTTTCGGTGCGCCAGGGGCTATGCTGCCACTTCATCGCCGCGGACCACGGCGATCGTTCACGGCAGGGAGTGGGCCAGTATGGGACGGGTAGTGCAGGGGAGGCGACGTATGTGGCCATGGATCGTGACGCTGCTGCTGGTGGCCTGGATCGCCATGGGCACCTGGCAGCGGTTCAAGCCGCTGCCGGAAGGCATCGGTGAAGCCTGGCCGGAACGCCCCGCCGAGTCGGTGCGCTTCCTGGCCGACGAGACCTGGATCGACGGCTCGGGGGAGCGTCAGGCCCGCCGCGAGATCTTCGACGAGCTTCTGGCACTGGTGGGCCAGGCCCGGCGTCTCGTGGTGCTGGACATGTTCCTGTTCAACGACTTCGCCGGCAACGCCGACGGCGAGGCCTTCCGTCCGCTCTCCACGGAGCTGACCGACGCCCTGGTCCGCCAGAAGCGGCGTCACCCCGATCTCGAGGCGGTGGTCATCACCGACCCGCTCAACACCCTCTATGGCGGTCTCGAGCTCGACCACCTCGAGGCCCTGCGCCGGGCCGGCGTCACGGTGGTGCTGACCGATCTCAACCGACTGCGCGCCTCCAATCCCCTCTGGTCGGGGGTCTGGCATCTGGGGCCGCGCTGGCTCGGCAACGGCAGCGAGGGGGGCTGGCTGCCCAATGCCCTGGGCCCGGGGCGGGTGCCGCTGCGCAGCTATCTCGCCCTGCTCAACTTCAATGCCAACCACCGCAAGAGCCTGGTGGTCGACCAGGGTGACGGCTGGGTCGGCCTGGTGACCTCGGCCAACCCCCACGACGCCAGCAGTCTGCACGGCAACGTGGCGCTGCGCGTCGAGGGCGGGGCCGCCCTCGACCTGCTGGATACCGAGCGCCCGGTGGCGGGCTGGTCGGGGGTGTCGTTGCCCGCCCCGCGTGCGGCCGAGGCCGGCGTCCCGGCGCATGGCGCACGCCTGCAGGTGCTCACCGAGGGCGCGATCCGCGATGCGCTGGTCGCCGCCGTGGGCCGGGCCAGGTCCGGAGACCGGCTGGATATCGCCGTCTTCTACCTGTCCCACCGGGGGGTGATCGAGGCACTGCTGGCGGCCCACGGGCGTGGCGTCGACATCCGGGTGCTGCTCGATCCCAACCGCGATGCCTTCGGCCTCGAGAAGGGGGGGATCCCCAACCGGCCGGTGGCCAGGGAGCTCCATGATGCCGGCATCCACGTGCGCTGGTGCGCCACCCGCGGCGAGCAGTGCCACAGCAAGCTGCTGCTGCGCCGGCCGGCGACGGCCGGCGAGGCCGAGATGATCATCGGCTCGGCCAACTTCACCCGACGCAACCTCGACGACCTCAACCTGGAAACCAGCCTGCGCCTGATCGGCCCCGTCGATACCCCGGCCCTGAGTGAGGCCGGTGCCTTCTTCGAGCGGCGCTGGCACTCGACGCCCGACAAGGTCACCAGCGAGCCGTTTGCCGTCCACGGCGATGCCACCGCCTGGCAGCGGCTGCGCTACCGGGTGATGGAGGCCACCGGGCTCTCTACCTTCTGACGGCTGAAGGCTCCCTACCTTCTGACGGCTGAAGGCTCTCTACCTTCTGACGGCTGAAGGCTCTCGACCTTCTGAGCGCGCTCCTTGACAGCGCCATGGCCGCCGGCCAGCTTGGAAGTGTCCCCTTCGACAGGGAGAGATGGCATGGACAAGCTGCTGCTGGCCGTGAAGCTGGTCGTCACGCTGCTGGTGCTGATCCTCTTCGTGCAGAACATCGCCGTGGTGGAAGTGCGTTTCCTCACCTGGAGCCTGTCGCTGCCTCTGGCCCTGCTGCTGGTGGCGATCTACCTGCTGGGGATGGTCAGCGGGCGCAGCCTGGTGGCGCTGATCCGGCGGCTGCGCCACGGCGCCGGGGCCCGCGAGGAGCGCCGCTGACGGCCTTCAGTCCACATGGGTGACGGCCTGGCGGCGCGGGTCGATGTGCCAGGGCAGGCCGAGCCGCGCATTGCGCTCCAGCTCGGCGATCACCTGGGCGCCGAGCAGCAGGATGATGGCGCCCACCTCCAGGCTCAGCAGCACCACGATCAGGGTGGCCAGCGACCCGTAGACGGCGTTGACGAAGGAGATGTTGGCGAAGTAGTAGACCAGCAGCAGGCGCACCCCCTCCCACAGCAGGGCGGCGACGAAGCCGCCCACCACGGCTCGCCTGAGCGCGATGCCGACCACCGGGAGCACCTTGTAGATGGCGCTGAACAGCAGGAAGACCCCGAGGAAGCTGGTCAGGTTGAGCATCGGCTCCGAGAGGCCGGCCAGCGGCAGCTCGCGTCCGAACAGGGCCATCCAGAGGGCATTCAGCGAGCTGGCCAGGGTCACCAGCAGGGTCAGGGCGAGCAGTCCCGCCCCCAGGACCAGCATGAAGGCATAGGGCATCAGCACCGACACCCAGGCGCTGCGGCCGTGCAGATGGGTATCCGGAGCGTGGAAGATGATCGCCAGGGCGTCTTCCAGCATGCGGAAGGCGAAGGAGCTGAACAGCAGCAGCACCGGGAAGCCGAGGATGCCGATGACATCCCGGGAATCGAGCAGGGTGCGCACCGCCTCGAGCAGCACCTCGGCGTGGGCCGGCGCCAGGTGGCGCGCCTGGACCGACAGCACCTCGAGCAGGTGCTGCTCGTCGACCACGCCGGCCAGCAGGACCACCAGCAGGGCGAACAGCGGGACGATGGAGAGCAGGATGTTGTAGCCCACGCCGCCGGCGAGCAGGATGCCACGGTTGCGCAGGAAGGCCGTGAGCACCCGCCACAGGAAGCGGGCCATCCGCGGCAGCAGGGTGAAGGCGACGTGGTGCGAGCGGGGCGGGGGCGGAGCGTCCGTCATGTGCCATGCCTTCCGTGAGGCTGTCAGGGCATCATACGCCGGTAGCGACGATCGCCGTCAATCATGCCCGTGCCGACCCCGGCATGGCATGTGGTCGGCGACGACCGCATAATGAGCGCTGCCGGTGGTCGTCCGGCGCGTCATCGGGGCTTGGCGCGACGGCTCCCCGGACACCCGTTTCCTTCCGTCAACGAGGCATCATGGCCAAATTCGAAGAGATCGGCACGGCGAGCATCCCCGGTCAGGGCAGCGAGCTGCGGCTGCTGAGACGCAACGACGAGTTCTCCATCCGCATCGCCGGCAAGGGTGGCGAGCTGATGAATACCCGCCTGCATGGCTCCGAGGATGCCCTGGCCGAGCTGGCCTGCCAGCGGATTGCCGACCGTCCCGCTGCCCGGGTGCTGGTCGGCGGCCTGGGCATGGGCTTCACCCTCGCCGCCGCGCTGGCCGTGCTGGGGGAGGACGCCGAGGTGGTGGTCGCCGAGCTGGTGCCGGGGGTGGTCGAGTGGAACCGCGGGCCGCTCGGCATGGCCGCCGGCCGCCCCCTGGACGATCCCCGCACCCGGGTCAGCCTGGGGGACGTGGGCGAGCTGCTGCGCCGCGAGCCCGGCGGCTTCGACGCCATCATGCTCGACGTGGACAACGGCCCCGAGGGCCTGACGCGCCGCGAGAACGACTGGCTCTACTCGCCCGAGGGACTCGCCGCCGCCCAGGAGGCACTGCGTCCCGACGGCGTGCTGGCGGTCTGGTCGGCGGGTCAGGATCCCGCCTTCACCGAGCGCCTGCGGCGCGTCGGCCTGCTGGTCGAGGAGGTCACGGTACGCGCCCATCGCCCCGGGAAGGGGGCGAAGCACCGGATCTGGCTGGCCAGTTGAGATGCGCTCGGTTGCACTCCCGTGGCTGCTTGCCGTGCTGCTGCTGAGCGGCTGTGCCGGGCGCCTCTCTCCCCCGGTGGCCCCCGTCGACCCCGTCGAGGTCTACCTGCTCGACCATGGCCGCCATGCCAGCCTGGTGTTGCCCCTGGCCCGGGGCGGAATGGTGCGCTACAGCTATGGCGAATGGGGCTGGTACGTCGAGGGACGCCGGCATCTGCTGGCCGGCGTCGCGGCTCTGCTGTGGCCAACGGCCAGCGGGCTGGGGCGCGGGCTGCACGAGGAGATCGATAGCCCCGCGCAGCTCCATCGGCTGGCGCCGGAAGGCCTGGCGCGCGTCTACCCCCTCCAGGCAGAGTCCGACCGGGTGGCGGCGCTGAGGCGTCGGCTCGATGCCCACTTCCGCGAGGGAGGCGTGGCACCGACCTACAGCGCCGAGTTCGACCTCGAGTTCGTCCCCTATCCCCGCGCCTACTGGCTGACCCACCAGTCCAACCTGGTCACCGCCCAGTGGCTGCGGCGGCTGGGCATCGAGGTCAGGGGCATTCCCTGGCTCTCCAACTGGCGTCTCGAGGCACCCCCCGCCCCCTGAAGCGGCACCGAAGCGGGTACAATCCCTTCCCCCTCAACCTCCCGGGACCCGACATGACCACGACCGATAGCCCGAGCTCCACCGGTGACGCCCCCGGCACGGAGCGTCTTTCCAAGCGCCTGGCGCGACGGCTGGCCTGCTCCCGTCGCGAGGCGGAGCAGTATATCGCCGGCGGCTGGGTCCTGGTCGACGGCCAGGTCGTCGAGGAGCCGCAGTTCAAGGTCGGCGAGCAGCGTGTCGAACTGGCGGCGGGGGCCCGGGCGGAGGCGATCCCCCCGGCCACCCTGCTGCTCAACTGTCCCCCCGATCATGGCGGCCTCGAGGCCGCGGCGCTGGCGAGGACGCTGATCACCCCGGCCACGCGCCGGGAGCAGGATGCCGGGGCGCGGCGAGTGCTCAAGGCGCACTTCCGCGGCCTGACGGTGATGCTGCCCCTGGTCGCCGGCGAAGGCGGGTTGCTGGTCTTCACCCAGGACCGTGGTGTGGCGAGACGGCTCGACGAGCAGACCGCCCGGCTGGAGCAGGAGTGGCTGGTCGAGGTGGACGGCAGCCTCGACGAGGAAGGGCTGGCAGCGCTGCGGCGTGGCGAGGCGATCCCCGGCCGCCGGCTGGCCCCCGGCAGGGTGAGCTGGCAGAGCGAGAACCGTCTGCGTTTCGCCCTCAAGGGCATGGTGCCGGGGCAGCTGGAGGCGATGTGCCGGGCCCTGGGGCTGGGCGTGATCTCGCTGAAGCGCCTGCGCATCGGCGGCGTCTCCCTGGGACGCGTCCCCCCGGGGCAGTGGCGCTACCTGGAGCCCGGCGAGCGATTCTGAGCCTTCGCGCCCTCGCTTTCCCCCCCTGCGATCGCTATGTATGCTGAAGGTGTTGCATCCATGCCGCGCGGCCCAGCCGGTCGGTACCGATTCGTAGCCTGAATCCGAGAGGAGACGTCGCATGTCGGAAACCTCGCAGAATTCACTGTTCAAGGACAATCGTGTCAAGGGACTGGCCGCCGTGGCCGTCGTGGCCGTCATCTGGGCGCTGTTCGCCCAGTCCAGCGCCAGCTCGCACAAGGAGGAGGTCGAGGCGCTGGAGTCCCGGCTCTCCGCCATGGAGGACGAGAATGCGTCACTCACCAGTCAGCTCGCCGAGCGAGATGAAGCCGAGGCCGACATCGAGTCGCTCGAGGCCCGCCTGGGAGAGCTGCGTGAGGAGCAGGAGGGAGCCGAGGCCGAGCTCGAGCGGGCCCAGCTCGAAGTCGCGGCGGCCAGAGCCGATCTCGAGGAGGCGCAGGCCTCGCGAGAGGCGGTGACGGCCGATGTCGAGGGTGCCGAGGAGCGCCTGAACGAGGGGCAGGAGGCACTGGCCGCACTGCAGCAGGAGTATGACGAGACCGAGCAGGCCCGACAGGATGCCGACCAGGCACGCCAGGAGGCGGAGGCCGCCCGGCAGGAGGCCGAGGAGGCACGCCAGGAGGCGGAAGCCGCCCGTCAGGAGGCCGAGGAGGCACGCCAGCAGGCCGAACGGGATCGCGAGCAGGCCATCGCCGACCTCGAGGCGTTGCAGGCCGAGAGCGAGGAGGCCGAGGCGCGTCTCGCCTCGCTGGGCGACGAGATCGGCGAGCAGGAAGCGCGGCGCGACGCCCTGACCGATGAGCTCGGCGAGCTCGAGCAGCAGCGCGAGACGCTCGAGGGGCAGCTCGAGGCCGTCCGCCAGGAGCGGGACGAGGCCGAAGCGGCCCTGGAGGAGGCCCGCAGCGAGCGCGACGACCTGCTGGTGGCCATCGAGATCGGCCGGGACGAGATCGAGGCCATCGACGCGGAGATCGAGCGTCGTCGATCACAGCTGGAGCGCCTGGAGTCACAGCTGGAGGCGTGGCGCAGCGAGCTGGCCGAGCTGGAAGCCAACCTGGAAGCCGGCCAGGCCCTGGAGGCCGACCAGGACTGACGCGAGCGTCGGCTGTCGGAATGCGAACGGCGAGCCTGGCTCGCCGTTCGCGCGTGCGGGCATTGCATCCTCCTCGACCCCGGCGGGTATACTGGCCTGGCAGCCGCCGCGGGCGGTGCTGCCCAACAGCTAAAGGAGCGAGTCGTGATCGAAGGGGTGAAGCATATCGTCGCCGTGGCATCCGGCAAGGGCGGGGTGGGCAAGTCCACCGTCGCCGTCAACCTGGCACTGGCCATGGCCGCCGAGGGCTACCGCGTCGGCATCCTCGATGCCGACATCTACGGCCCCAGCCAGGCGCAGATGCTGGGCGTGGGCGAGGGCGTGCGCCCCCAGTCCGCCGGCGAGAACCGCTTCAGGCCGCTGGAGGCCCACGGCATCCAGGCCATGTCCATGGCCTTCATGGTCGACATCCGCGAGCCCATGGTGTGGCGCGGTCCGATGGTGGCCGGTGCCTTCCAGCAACTGCTGGGCCAGACCGCCTGGGACGACCTGGACTATCTGTTCATCGACATGCCCCCGGGGACCGGGGACATCCAGCTGACCCTGGCCCAGAAGGTGCCCGTGGACGGTGCGGTGATCGTCACCACGCCCCAGGACATCGCCCTGCTCGACGCCCGCAAGGGCATCGAGATGTTCCGCAAGGTGAACGTGCCGGTGCTGGGCGTGGTGGAGAACATGAGCCTGCATGTCTGCTCGAACTGCGGCCACCGCGAACCGATCTTCGGTGAGGGGGGCGGCGAGCGCATCGCCGGCGAGTACCAGACCCGGGTACTGGGTCGGCTGCCACTCACCCTGTCGATCCGCGAGCAGGTGGACGGGGGGCGCCCCACCGTGGTCGCCGAGCCGGATGGCGAGGTGACGGCCACCTTCCGCGACATGGCACGCCAGGTGGCCGAGCAGATCCGGGAGCAGTCGCCCGAGGGGCCGAGCATCTCCTTCAGCGACGACTGAGCCGGCCAAGGCTCTATCGCCGTTCATTTCCAAGTGTTCCAGTAGCGGGGCTGATCCGGAGGCAGGTCCCGGAGCGCCGGACCGACGAGGAGGCGCTGTGAACCCTTCCCTGGGCGCTACCGATTCCCTGCGGCGCTCTCGCATCCTGCTCCGCTTGCAGGGCCGGTGCTGGCCATCCATGGCCAGCCCGTTCGGAGCAGTGCTCCTCACCCCTGGAATCGGACCTCCTCTTCGACCTGCCCCCGGCGCCCGCTATGCATCCAACTGCGACTGCTTGCTGAGCAGGCAGTGACGTCGATCCACGGGGCCGCTATCATGACGGCCCCGACTTCTTCCTCCGATACCCACCAGGACGTCCCGATGAGCATCAAATCCGACAAGTGGATCCGCCGCATGGCCGAGCGGGAAGGCATGATCGAGCCCTTCGAGGCCGAGCAGGTGCGCTACGTGAACGATCGTCGGGTGATCTCCTACGGGACCTCCAGCTACGGCTACGACGTGCGCTGCGCCGACGACTTCAAGGTCTTCACCAACATCCACTCGGCGGTGGTGGATCCCAAGGCCTTCGACGACAAGAGCTTCGTCGACATCAAGGGCGACGTCTGCGTCATCCCGCCCAACTCCTTCGCCCTGGCCCGCACCGTCGAGTACTTCCGCATCCCGCGCAGCGTGCTGACCATCTGCCTGGGCAAGTCGACCTATGCCCGCTGCGGGATCATCGTCAACGTGACGCCGCTGGAACCGGAATGGGAAGGGCACGTCACCCTGGAGTTCTCCAACACCACCAACCTGCCGGCCAAGATCTACGCCAACGAGGGGGTGGCGCAGATGCTGTTCCTGGAGTCCGACGAGGAGTGCGCGACCTCCTACAAGGATCGCGGCGGCAAGTACATGGGGCAGCGGGGCGTCACGCTTCCCCGCACCTGACCCCGGGAGCTGTAAGCCATAAGCTTGAAGCTGTAAGAAAAAGCGAACCCCACAGTCGCCAGGCTCGTGGGGTTCGCTTTTGACTATCTAGCTTCCAGCTTACAGCTTACAGCTCTTGATCCTCGTCGAGCTCCTCGGCGGCATCGGCATGGGACATCCGCAGCCCCTGGGGCGGCAGCGGCAGGCCGTCGAAGGTGGCGCCGTCGGCGCCGAGCTGCAGGCGTCCCTCCAGGAACCACTTCACCGCGATGGGGTAGATCAGGTGCTCGCGGGCGTGGACCTTCTCCTTCAGGCTCTCCTCCGTCTCGCCATCGGCGACCTCGACCGCGGCCTGCAGCGCCACCGGCCCGCCATCGAGCTCCTCGGTGATGAAGTGCACGCTGCAGCCGTGCTCGCTGACGCCGTCGGCCAGCGCCCGGGCATGGGTGTTCAGGCCCTGGTAGGCGGGCAGCAGCGACGGGTGGATGTTGAGCATGCGGCCGAGGTAGCGTTGCACGAAGCGCGGCGTGAGGATGCGCATGAAGCCCGCCAGCACGATCAGGTCGGGCTCGTGGCGCTCGATCACCTTGATCAGGGCGCCGTCGTAGGCGTCGCGGCTCTCGTACTCGCGGTGCGGCAGCACCACGGCGTCGATGCCGGCGTCCCGGGCGCGCTGCAGGCCGTAGGCGTCGGGCTCGTTGGAGATCACCGCGACGATCTCGCCGCCCAGCCTGTCGTGGGCCTGCTCGTCGATCAGCGCCTGGAGGTTGCTGCCGTTGCCCGAGATCAGCACCACCACGCGGCGGGCCTCGCCGGGCTCCGGGGTGATCTCCCTGAGGGTGTCGCTCTGGTAGCCGGGTCCGCTCATGCCTCGAGATTCTCCAGTCGCACCGGCGCCTCGTCACCGCGGCGTGCGACGATCTCGCCGATGCGGTGCACGGTCTCGCCCTGGGCCTGCAGGTGGGCGCGGGCCCGGTCGGCCTCGTCGGCGGGAACCACGATCACCATGCCGATGCCGCAGTTGAGCACGCGGTGCATCTCGTGCTCGTCGACATTGCCCTGCTGCTGCAGCCAGTCGAATACCGCCGGACGGGTCCAGCTCGCCACGTCGATCCGCGCGCCGAGGCCTTCGGGCAGCACCCTCGGGATGTTCTCCAGCAGGCCGCCGCCGGTGATGTGGGAGAGGGCGTGCACGGGCACGCCGCTCTCCCGGATCAGCGACAGCAGCGGCTTGACGTAGATGCGGGTGGGGGCAAGCAGGGCGTCGCCCAGTGGCTGGCCATCGATGGCGGTGTCGAGGTCGGCCGGGCCGACCTCGAGGATCTTGCGGATCAGCGAGTAGCCGTTGGAGTGCGGGCCGGATGAGGCCATGCCCAGCAGGACGTCACCCTCGGCGACCCGGTGGCCGTCGAGGATCTCGGACTTCTCCACCACGCCGACACAGAAACCGGCCAGGTCGTAGTCGCTGCCCTCGTACATGCCGGGCATCTCGGCGGTCTCGCCGCCCACCAGGGCACAGCCGGCCTGCTCGCACCCCTCGCCGATGCCGGTCACCACGTCGGCGGCGATGTCCACATCCAGCTTGCCCGTGGCATAGTAGTCGAGGAAGAACAGGGGCTCGGCGCCGGCCACCACCAGGTCGTTGACGCACATGGCCACCAGGTCGATGCCGATGGTGTCGTGGCGGCCCAGGTCCATGGCCAGGCGCAACTTGGTGCCCACCCCGTCGGTGCCGGAGACCAGTACCGGCTCGCGATAGCCGGCAGGCAGCTGGCACAGGGCACCGAAGCCGCCCAGTCCACCCATCACCTCGGGACGGGAGGTGCGCCTGGCCACGCCCTTGATGCGATCGACCAGGGCATTGCCGGCGTCGATGTCGACACCGGCATCCTTGTAGCTGAGCGAGGGGCGGGAAGTGGAATCGGTCATGACCTGTCCTGTATGAGAATGGCTGTCGGTGAGTCGTCGGAATAGCGCGTCGCTGGCCGTCGCAGGCCGACGGGCAGTGGGCAAGATCGGGGCGTGAATTGTAGCATCATGCGGCAGGGCTGGCAGCCGTCGGCTCGCCTGCATCGCCAGGGCAGGTATCGGCAACGGGGAGGAAGGGATGCGCAGAGAGTGGTGGGTATTGATCGGCGTCGTGGCGCTGGTATGGCTGCTGTTTCGCCTCGAGGCGATGCTGATGCCGTTCATCGCCGGCATGATACTGGCCTACCTGGTCGACCCCATGGCCAACCGGCTCGAGGGCTGGGGCCTGTCGCGTCCGCTGGCGGTGTCTGCTGTCTTCCTGGTCCTGCTGCTGGTGCTGGCGGTGGGGCTGCTGGTGCTGATCCCGCTGCTCGTCCAGCAGTTCCGCCAGTTCGGCCAGATGATTCCCGGCATCTTCGCGTGGATGGAGTCGGTGCTGGCGCCCCAGCTGCAGGCCTGGACGGGGTTCGACGTGGGCGGCGAGCTGAGCAACGTGCAGGAAGCGCTTTCCGAGCACTGGCAGGATGCCGGAGGTTACCTGGCCCAGTTCCTCGGCCAGGTCGGTCGCTCCGGCATGGCCTTCGTCACCTGGGTCACCTATGTGGCGCTGATACCCGTCGTGACCTTCTACCTGCTGCTCGACTGGGAGCGCCTGATGACCAGCATTCGCGACCTTCTGCCGCGGGGCTGGGAGGCCGATGTGGTGCGCCTGGTCCGGCGCTGCGACGAGGTGCTCTCCGCCTTCCTGCGAGGTCAGCTGCTGGTGATGCTGTGCCTCGGTGCCATCTATGCCATCGGCCTGTCGCTGATGGGCGTGCGCTTTGGCGTGCTGATCGGGCTGATCGCCGGCCTGGCCAGCATCGTGCCCTTCCTCGGGTTCATCGTCGGCATCAGCGTGGCGCTGGTCGTGGCCTTCTTCCAGTTCGGCGGCTGGCTGGCCCTGGTCGGCGTGGTGGCGGTCTTCTCCCTCGGCCAGGTCATCGAGAGCACCGTGCTCCAGCCCAAGCTGCTGGGGAACCGGATCGGCCTGCACCCCGTGGCGGTGATCTTCGCCGTGCTGGCCGGCGGCAACCTGTTCGGCTTCACCGGGGTGCTGCTGGCGCTGCCGGCGGCGGCCGTGATCATGGTACTCTTGCGGGAACTCAACGACCGCTACAAGAACAGCACCTTGTACGACGCCAGACAACGCCGCACCGACGACGAGGAGTCGACATGAGCCGAGCACCCGCGCAGCTTCCGTTGGGCGTGGGGCTGCGGGACGATGCCACCTTCGCCAACTTCCTTGCCGGCGCCAACGCCCCCCTGGTCGACCGGCTGGTCCACCAGCTCGACGGCGGCGGCGAGCCCTTCCTCTACCTGTGGGGCAAGCCCGGGGTGGGGCGCAGCCACCTGCTGCAGGCGGCCTGCCACTGCGCCTCCGATCGCGACCGGCGGGCCCTCTACCTGCCCCTGGAGGAGCTGGGGCATTTCCCACCGCTGATGCTCGAGGAGGTCGAGCGACTCGACCTGGTGGCCATCGACGACCTGGAGCGCGTGGTCGGTCGCAAGCGCTGGGAGGAGGCGCTGTTCCATGCCTTCAACCGGCTTCGCGATGCCGGCAGCCGGCTGGTGATCGCGGCCGAGGCGCCTCCCCGGCAGCTGCCGGTACGGCTCCCCGACCTGGCCTCGCGACTGACCTGGGGCGTGACCTTCCAGGTGCAGGGACTGGATGACGACCAGCGCCTGGCCGCCCTGACGCTGCGCGCCCGGGCGCGCGGCATGCAACTCTCCGACGAGGTCGCCCGCTACATCCTGCATCGCGGTCCCCGCCGGCTGGGCGAGCTGTTCGAGGCCCTGGAGGCGCTGGACCGTGCCTCGCTCTCCGCCCAGCGCAAGCTCACCATTCCCTTCGTCAAGCAGGCGCTGGGCTGGTAGGCGTCACCGGCTCAGGTCGACCTCCAGGCGCTGGCCATGGCCCAGCGACACCTGGCGGATGATGATCCGCCGTTCGCCGCTGGCGCGATCCACCACGCTGCCCGAGACGTAGAACTCCCCGGGCGGCAGTCCGTCGAGGCGGAAGCGGCCGTTGCCGCCGGTGCGGGTGGTGTGGGTGTACGCCCGGGCTCGCGGGTCGGCGGGCTCCACGGCGCGTCCGGCCAGGGCCTGTTCGGCGGCCTCGGCGGAGTAGGTGGTCACCGGCGCCACCGACACGGTCTCGCCGGCAGCCGGGGTGCCGTTGAGGCTCAGGCGGCCGCTGATGACACTGCTGCCGCGCGTCGGCAGGGCGGCATACTCCGCCTCCGGAAAGGCCACCTGTCGCGCCACACGATCGGGGGCGGTGCGTTCCCGCTCGGGTTCCCGCTCGATGCCGATGTCGATCACCTCGATACGGTCGGTCGGGGCGGGGGGTACGATCTCGCAGCCGACCAGCAGCAGGGCCGACAGCACGACGAGCATCCAGCGTTTCATGATCTCTACTCCCGGTGGTGGACGCCCGGGACCCGACGGGGAATCCCGAGCAAGCAGAGCTTAACGCAAAAGGGCCACCGATCGAGGATCGGTGGCCCTTTCAAGCGCTGGCCGGCACGCGGCCGGACCAGGCGGCAATCGGCTTACTTGGCGGCCTTGGTGGCCGTCTCCTGAGCCTGCTTGACGTTCGCTTCGGTGAGCTTCTGGCTCTTCTGCACGAAGTCCTGCTGCAGGTTGACGACCTTCTCGGCATCACCCTTGAGGCGCTCGGTCAGGTCCTTGGCGACCTTCTGCTGGCCTTCCATGTAGGTGCGCAGGCCCTCGGCATCCTTGACGTTCATCAGGCTGCGCAGCTGGGCCAGGCCGGTGTCGGTGTAGGCCTTGCCGGCGTCGAGCTGGGCGTTGACCAGCTTCTCGGCATAGTCGACCGACAGCGACGCATAGGCGCGGGCCGGGCCGAAGAACATGGACTCGAACTGCTCGGTGAACTGCTTGGTATCGAAGTCTTGCATCGTGAAACCCTCCGGGGCTCTTGAAGTCTCGGGAAGCCACACGGGAGTGTCGCCTTTCCCTTCCTGTTGCGCTGCACAATAGCAGAGCATTTTGTGCAGTGCAACATCCCCGGGCGAAAACCTCGCCAGTCGAGTGGATCAGCCGTCGCAGAGTCGCTGACGGGCCGTGTCGTGGTCGATCTCGTGACCCGAGGGCAGCGGCGCCCGCGTATCCAGCAGCCAGGCGGCGATGTCCTCATGGGTCGCGGTGTCGCCGCTGTAGCGGGTCAGCATGTGGAAGCCGTCGGGATAGAGCACCAGCCGGTGGGCGGTGTCGCCGGGCAGGCGCCGGAGCAGCCGGCAGATCGGCTCCGGGGGAATCACCTGGTCCTGCTCGCCGTAGAGCAGCAGGGACGGCGGCGGCAGGCGCTCGCCGGCCCGGCTGGCGGCATCCATCAGCTGGCTCAGGCCGTACAGGGTGTCGACGCGGGCGCGGCGCTGGATCAGCGGGTCGTCGAGCATGGCGCGCATCACCTCCGGGTCATCGGTGGGCCGGATGCCCAGTCGCCGCGTGATCTGCGAGGAGAGGGTCAGGCCGGGGAAGAGGGTCGCGGCGGCCCGCAGGCCGAGTCGCTGATACCAGGGCATGGTCTCGAGCCCCCAGACCGCCGGTGCGATCAGCACCGCACCGTCCACCTCGAGGGGGGGCGCGGCGGTGACCGCGAGCAGGGTCACGGCGGCCCCCATGCTCTTTCCGACCAGGTAGAGGGGCGACTCCGGGTAGCGCTCCCGCAGCAGGCGGGCGACCAGCCTGGCGTCATCGACCAGGCGCTGCTCGCCGTGCCAGAGGCCGCGCCCGTGAGTGGTGCCGAAGCCGCGCTGGTCGATGGCATGCACGGCGATGCCGCGGGGCCGGAGCGCACGTGCCAGGGGCTCGAAGCTGCCGGCATGGTCGTTGAACCCGTGCAGCGCCAGGATCACCACCGCGGGCTCCTCCGCCGGCAGCCAGCGCCGCATCGGCAGCTGGTAGCCATCCTCGGCGATCACCCGGCCATCTCTCAGCTCGGCGGTGACCTCGGCCGCGGGGGGCGCAGCCCCGCTGGCGGCACAGCCGGCCAGCCAGACGGCGACGAGCAGCGGCAGTTGCCGTGCGACCCTGGTCAAGCAAGAGCGGCTGAGCATCATGCACGGTTCCGTCCTGGTGCCATCACCTCGACGACCATAGCGGAGCCCGGGGGGCATTGGCGAGTGCCGCCTTGCAAGCGGCGTGCGGCGGCACCATGGTGAAGGGTGACGTCCCGCAGCGTCCTTCGACAAGGAGAAGGCCATGAGCGACCATCGCATCGAGCGTGACAGCATGGGCGAGCTCGAGGTGCCCGCCGGGGCCCTCTACGGCGCCCAGACCCAGCGCGCAGTCAACAACTTCCCGGTCTCCGGCCAGCCCATGCCGGCGGCCTTCATCCACGCCATCGCGCGAATCAAGCTGGCCGCGGCGAGGGTCAACCGGGATCTCGGCCTGCTCGACGCCGAGCGGGCCGGGGCGATCGGCGCTGCCGCCGAGGCGGTGATCGCCGGCGAGCATGACGACCAGTTCCCGGTAGACGTCTTCCAGACGGGCTCGGGTACCTCGAGCAACATGAACGTCAACGAGGTGATCGCCCGCCTGGCCAGTCGCGACGGCCTGGCGGTGGGCCCCAACGACCACGTCAACATGGGCCAGTCGAGCAACGACGTCGTTCCCACCGCCATCCATCTCTCCGCGGCGCTGGAGGTGCAGTCACGGCTGCGGCCGGCCCTGGTGCACCTGCGCCGGACCATCGATGCCCGGGCCGCCGAACTCGACGGCGTGGTCAAGACCGGGCGGACACACCTGATGGATGCCATGCCACTGCGCATGAGCCAGGAGCTGGGGGGCTGGTCGAGCCAGGTGGGGCAGGCCATCGAGCGCCTCGACAGCGCCCTGGTGCGCCTCTGCCGACTGGCCCAGGGGGGCACGGCGGTGGGGTCGGGCATCAATGCGCACCCCGAGTTCGCGGACCGCATGGCCCGGGACCTGGGGGGGCAGACCGGGCTGGCGCTGTCGCCGAACGACAGCTTCTTCGCCGGGCTGGCCTCCCAGGATGCCGCGGTGGAGCTGTCGGGACAGCTCAGGGGGCTCGCCTGCGTGGTGATGAAGATCGCCAACGACCTGCGCTGGATGAACTCCGGCCCCCTGGCGGGGCTCGGCGAGATCGAACTCGAGGCCCTGCAGCCGGGCAGCTCGATCATGCCGGGCAAGGTCAACCCGGTGATCCCCGAATCCGCCGCCCAGGCCGCGGCCCAGGTGATCGGCCTGGATACCGCGGTGACGGTGGCCGGGCAGAGCGGCAACTTCCAGCTCAACGTCATGCTGCCGCTGGTCGCCAACAACCTGCTTACCGCCATCGGGCTGATGACCCGCACCGCCGCGCTGCTGGCCGATCGCGCCATCGCCACCTTCAAGGTGCGCGAGGAGAACCTGCGTCAGCCGCTGGCGCGCAACCCCATCCTGGTCACGGCGCTGAACTCGGTGATCGGCTACGACGCCGCCGCGGCCATCGCCAAGCAGGCCTACCAGGCGGGACGGCCGATCCTCGAGGTGGCCGAGGAGGCGACCGACCTGTCGCGGGACGAGCTCGAGCGGCTGCTCGATCCCGCGGCCCTGACCCGGGGCGGGATTCCCGGCTGAAACGGCATCAGGCCGCCACCTGGTGCCGGTGTGCCTGGACATGCTCGGCCAGCCGGGCGGTCTGGGTCGCGTCGAGTCGCAGCCCGAGCTTGGTGCGGCGCCAGAGGATGTCCTCGGCGCTGCGTGCCCATTCATGGTCGACCAGGTAGTCCACCTCGGCGGCGGTAAGCCCGGCACCGAACGACTCGCCCAGCGCCTCGTCACGGGCGGCGCCCCGGAGGAAGCGCAGGCAGAGGCTGCCATAGCTGCGCGCGAAGCGCCGGGCCCGTGCCTCGCCGAGGAAGGGAAAGTCGGCCAGCAGGCGGGCGGTGAAACGGTGCGGGTCGCCGATGTCGCCACCGGGCAGCGGTGCCTCGGCGGTCCAGGGCCCCTGCATGCCGGGAAGGTGAGGTCGCAGGGAGCGCAGGGCCGTCTCCGCGAGCTTGCGGTAGGTGGTGATCTTGCCGCCGAACACCGACAGCAGGGGGGCGCCCCGGGTATCCAGGTCGAGGGTATAGTCGCGGGTCATGGCCGAGGGGGCCGCCGACTCGTCGTCGCACAGCGGGCGCACGCCGGCGAAGGTGGCGATCACGTCGTCGCGCCCCAGCTGGCGACGGAAGTGGCCGTTGACCACCTCGAGCAGGTAGTCCACCTCCTCGTCGGAGGCCGTCACCCGCCCGGGGTCCCCTTCATGGTTCCTGTCGGTGGTGCCGATCAGGCTGAAGGACTCCTCGTAGGGCAGCACGAAGACGATGCGCCGGTCGCTGTTCTGCAGGATGTAGGCGCGGTCGTCGCGGTTGAGGCGATCGACGATCAGGTGGCTGCCGCGGATCATGCGGATGGCGTAGCGGGAGCGCCTGCCGGCCTGCCCCCGTACCACCTGCTCCACCCAGGGGCCGGCGGCGTTGACCAGCACCCGGGCCCGGCGCTCGAGGCGGCTGCCCGTCTCGACATCCTCCAGTTCGACCACCCAGTGGCCGGCCTCCTCGCGGGTCCCGACGCAGCGCGTGCGGACCAGGACCTCGGCGCCGTGCTCGCGTGCCTGGAGAGCATTGAGGACCACCAGGCGGGCATCGTCCACCCAGCAGTCGGAGTACTCGAAACCGCGCGAGATGTCCGGGCTGAGCCCGTCCTCCTCGGCGAAGGTCACCCCCCGCGAGCCGGGCAGGCGTTGCCGCCTGCCGAGGTGGTCGTAGAGGAACAGGCCCGTGCGCAGGACCCAGGCCGGCCGCAGGTGAGGGCGGTGGGGCAGGATGAAGCGCAGTGGCCAGATGATATGGGGCGCCTTGGCCAGCAGCACCTCGCGTTCGCGCAACGCCTCGCGAACCAGGCGGAACTCGCGGTGCTCCAGGTAGCGCAGGCCACCGTGGATCAGCTTGCTGCTGGCCGAGGAGGTGGCGCTGGCCAGGTCGGCCTGCTCGCACAGCCCCACCCCCAGGCCCCGACCGGCGGCATCCGCGGCGATGCCGGTGCCGTTGATGCCGCCGCCGATGACGAAGAGGTCGAGCATGTCGTTCGCCCTGTCGCTCATGAAGGTCTCCCGCCCGGCCGGGCCGGGTCGCTGCTGTCCTGTTTGATGTTAGAAAACGAAAATAGATTAATCAATATCGAACATCAAGGGGCGAGGCGAATGCCGCGACACGGTCGTCGCCGGCGGAGGGGGGGCGGGTGCGAATCGGCTCAGGCGATATGCAGGGCCACGTCGTGCGCCTCGAGCAGGCGCAGGATGGCGTCGGAAGGGCGACGGTCGGTGAACAGGGCGTCGAGCTGGCCGATATTGCCCTGGCGCACGACCGGGTTGCGGTGGAACTTGGAGTGATCGGCGGCCAGGAACACCTGGCGAGAGTTGCGGATGATCGCCTGGGCGACGCGCACCTCCTGGTAGTCGAACTCCAGCAGCGAGCCGTCCTCGTCGATGCCGCTGATGCCGATGATGCCGAAGTCGACCTTGAACTGGTTGATGAAGTCGATGGTGGCCTCGCCGATGATCCCGCCGTCCCGCGGTCGCACCTGGCCGCCGGCGATGATGACGTTGAAGTCCTCCTTGTGCTGGAGGATCGCGGCCACCTTGAGGTTGTTGGTGATCACCTCCAGGCCCTGGTGCTCGAGCAGGGCCTCGGCCACCACCTCGTTGCTGGTGCCGATGTTGATGAACAGCGAGGCGTGGTCGGGAATGTGGCGGGCCAGCAGGGCGGCGATTCGGCGCTTGGCGTCCAGGTTCAGGGTCTTGCGGGTATTGTAGGAGGTGTTGACGGTGCTCGACTCGAGCCCGGCGCCGCCATGGACCCGACGGATCAGGCCTTCGCCGGCCAGGGCGTTGAGGTCGCGACGGATGGTCTGGGGGGTGACCGTGAAGTGGTCGGTGAGCTGCTCGATGCTGGCATAGCCCTGGCGGCGGACCAGGTCGACGATGGCGTCCTGTCGTTGCTGCTGGTTCATGTCGGCTCCTTGTCTGTGGCCCCATTGTATGCCATTCCGGGCGGGTGGAGCAGGGCGACGCCGGGGGGTATGCGCCGAAAGTCGTAAAGCATTACGAACACACTGCAGTACTCTTGGTGATCACAAACGAACATCCAACAACAGGACCCACCATGGCCGACTTCCTGCTTGCCATCGACCAGGGCACCACCAGCTCCCGCGCCATCCTCTTCGATCGCGAAGGCCACAACCGAGCCATGGCCCAGCGCGAGTTCGACCAGCACTTTCCCGCCGACGGCTGGGTCGAGCACGACCCCGAGGCGATCTGGGAGTCGGTGCTCGCCACCTGCCGCGAGGTGATCGAGCAGGCCGGGGTACGGCTCGAGGAGATCGCCGGCATCGGCATCACCAACCAGCGCGAGACCACGCTGCTGTGGGACAGGGCGACCGGCGAGCCGCTTCACAATGCCATCGTCTGGCAGGACAGGCGCACCGCGGATGCCTGCCAGCAGCTGCGCGAGGCGGGCCATGCCGCGGCGGTGCAGGCGAGCACCGGGCTGCTCATCGATCCCTACTTCTCGGCCACCAAGCTGGCCTGGCTGCTGGAGCATGTCGAGGGTGCCCGGGAGCGGGCCGAACGGGGTGAACTGGCCTTCGGTACCGTGGACAGCTTCCTGATCTGGCGGCTCACCGGCGGTCGGGTGCACGCCACCGATGCCACCAATGCCTCGCGCACGGCGCTGTTCGACATCCACGCGCAGCGCTGGGACCCGGCGCTGCTCGAGCTGTTCGGCATCCCCGAGAGCCTGCTGCCCGAGGTGAAGGACTCGAGCGACGATTACGGTGTCGCCGAGTCACGCTGGCTGGGCGGCGAGTTGCCCATCGCCGGGGTGGCCGGTGACCAGCAGGCGGCGCTGTTCGGCCAGGCCTGCTTCGCGCCGGGCATGGGCAAGAGCACCTATGGCACCGGCTGCTTCATGATCGTCAATACCGGCGAGGTCGCCGAGACCTCCCGTAACCGGCTGCTGACCACCGTGGCCTATCGGCTCGACGGCAAGCCGACCTACGCCATGGAGGGCAGCATCTTCGTGGCCGGCGCCACGGTGCAGTGGCTGCGCGACGGCCTCCAGCTGTTCAGCGATGCCGCCGACACCGAGGCCCTGGCCCGCCAGACCCGCAGCGGTCACAGCGTCTACCTGGTGCCGGCCTTCACCGGCCTGGGGGCGCCGCACTGGGATCCGAAGGCCCGCGGCGCCATCCTCGGCCTGACTCGCGACACCGGCATCGCCGAGATCGTCGCCGCCGGCCTGCAGGCGGTCTGCTACCAGACCCGTGACCTGCAGGTTTGCATGAACGACGACATGGCGGCCGCGCCCGGCACCCTGCGGGTGGACGGCGGCATGGTCAGCAACAACTGGGTGATGCAGTTCCTCTCCGACATGCTCGGGGTTCAGGTCGACCGCCCCACGGTGCTGGAGACCACCGCCCTGGGGGCCGCCTACCTGGCCGGGCTGCGCCTCGGCTGGTACCGTGACCTCGACGAGATCGCCGGGCTCTGGCAGTGTGAGCGCAGTTTCGTGCCGAAGATGGAGGAGAGCGAGCGCGAACGCCTCTACCGGGGCTGGCAGGAGGCGGTGGAGCGGGTGAAAAGCGATCGCTGAGGGCTTGCAAATGCCAGTGGTTTCGGTAATATACGCATCCGTTGCCACGGCGCTTAACGCGTCGCCAGACCGGCAGAATGCCCGATGCAGGACCATAGCTCAGTTGGTTAGAGCGCCACGTTGACATCGTGGAGGTCGGCGGTTCAAATCCGCCTGGTCCTACCATTCTCCGGCTCGATTCACGGCAACAGCGTGACAGGACCATAGCTCAGTTGGTTAGAGCGCCACGTTGACATCGTGGAGGTCAGCGGTTCAAATCCGCTTGGTCCTACCAGCTTCCCGAAACGCCCCCGCAGCCCGGCTGCGGGGGCGTTTCTCATTGCAGATCCGTGCGCTCGACGAAGACCGCCACCAGGGCCTCGATACCGGCCTGGTCGGCGGCCGTGAAGCGACCCTTGACCGGGCTGTCCAGGTCCAGCACGCCCCACAGGCGGTCACCGGCGACGATGGGTACCACCAGCTCCGCCGCCGACGCCGCATCGCAGGCGATATGGTCGGCCACGGCGTGGACGTCCGCGATGCGCCGGGTCTGCCGCGTTCGCGCCGCGGCGCCGCACACGCCCTTGCCGAAGGGGATGGGGTGGCAGGCCGGCTTGCCCTGGAAGGGGCCGAGGCAGAGCGTCTCGGGCTCGCGATGCAGGTAGAAGCCCGCCCAGTTCAGCTCGGGGATCTCCTGCATGAGGAAGGCGCTGGCCTGGGCGCTGTTGGTCAGCCAGTCGCGGGTGTCGAGCAGGGCCTCGAGCTGGCGGGCGAGCAGAGGGTAGTCCGGTGTCATGGTGGCTCCTGGAATGAACAGACTTGGCATGATCGCCCGACATTACCTTGTGGGAGCTCGGGTTCCCCGAGCGAATGGCGCCGGAGGCGCCCAGGTAAAGCAGCTTGCGTAAGCGTATGCCGCCTGGGAGCCCTTCGGTCTCCATTCGCCGGGCAAAGCCCAGCTCCCACAGTAAGTCTTCGGCCTCGACTTGTGTTCACAACAGTTGGCGAAGCGCCAAATGCAAGGGGCCGACGCTATGGCCGGCCCAGCTTTACTCGAGAAGAGCTCACTCCCAGCCGGGGATCGCTGATCCCTTGAACAGCTCCTCCGCCTTGGCGGCGACCTCGTCGCTCTGGTAGGCCTGTACCAGCTGGCGGATCGCCTCGCGTTCCTCGTCGCCACCGCGCACCACGATCAGGTTGACGTAGGGCGACTCCGGCCCCTCCTTGATCAGGGCATCGTCCAGGCTCAGGCCGGCGGGCTGGGCGAAGGTGTTGTTGATGAAGGCCATGTCCACGTCGGGCAGCACGCGTGGCAGCTGGGCCGCCTCGATCTCGCGGAAGCGGAAGTCCCGGGGGTTCCCGGTCACGTCGATCGGCGTGGCTTCCAGGTTGGTCGGGTCGTCGAGTTCGATCAGGCCCTCGTTGTGCATCAGGATCAGGGCCCGGCCCTCGTTGGAGGGGTCGTTGGGCAGGGCGATGATGGCGCGCTCGGGCAGGTCGTCGATGCTCTCCCACTTCTCGGAGTAGGCGCCGATGGGGTAGACGAAGCTGCGCCCGGCGATGGCGAAATCGTAGCCGCGGTCCTCCACCATGCTCTGCATGTAGGGCTCGTGCTGGTAGGCGTTGGCATCCAGGCTGCCGTCGGCCAGCGCCGCGTTGGGCGAGACGTAATCGGTGAATTCGACGATCTCCACCTCGAGGTCGAACGTCTCCCTGGCGATACCGGCGGCGACTTCCATCACCTCGGTCTCGGGGCCGGCCACGGTGCCGACCTTGATGGTGCGGGAATCGCCGGCGTCATCGCCGCCGCAGCCGGCCAGCAGGGTGGCGCCGGCCAGGGTGGCGATGCCGATCAGGCGGGTCAGGGTCACTTGCATGTCGTCATTCTCCTTTGCGTGCCAAATGGCTGCGCGGGCGAATCGCTGCGTTGCGCGGTGCTCGGAATCCTCATGTAGCAGGCTACACTCCGGTTCCTGCGCTCCGTGCGCCTTGCGCTTCATCCCGCTCGCCTATTTGGCTTGTTCAGCGGTTCCTTGGGTGGCGTCCGCGGTTATTCTGCCTTGATGAAGTTACTTGTGGTCGGTACGCCGCACCAGGCGGTCGCCGAGCATCTGGAAGCCCTGCACCATCACCACCAGGATCACCACCGTGATCAGCATCACGGTGGGGTCGAAGCGGTTGTAGCCGTAGCGGATGCCCAGGTCGCCCAGGCCGCCGCCGCCGACGGCCCCGGCCATGGCCGAATAGCTGATCAGGGTCACCACGGTGATGGTCAGGCCGGTGATGATGCCGCCCCTGGCCTCGGGCAGCAGGACCTTGACGATGATCTGGCCGGGCGTGGCGCCCATGGACTGGGCGGCCTCCACCAGGCCGGGCGGCACCTCGTTCAGGGCGCCTTCCACCAGGCGTGCCACGAAGGGGATGGCGGCGATGGTCAATGGCACGATGGCGGCGTTGGTGCCGATGGAGGTGCCGACGATCATTCGCGTGAAGGGGATGATCGCCACCATCAGGATGATGAAGGGCACCGAACGGCCGACGTTGGTCACGGCGCCGAGCACCTGGCTGGCGAGGGGATGGGCGAGCACCTGTCCCGGGCGGGTGACGTAGAGCAGCACGCCCAGGGGAACGCCGAGCAGTGCCGAGATCAGGCCCGAGACGCCCACCATGTAGAGGGTGTCCAGGGTGGCCTTGATGATGAGGTCAATCATCGCGCTGGACATGGCCGAGCACCTCCACGTGAAGATCATGGGTTTCGAGATAGTCGACGGCCCGGGCGGTCTCGCCGCTGGTGCCGATGAGTTCGGCGATCATCAGCCCCAGGGTGCGCTCCTGGATCGACTCCACCTTGGCCTGCAGGATGCTGACATCGACACCGCACTCCCGGGCCAGCCGGGAGATCAGCGGCGTCGAGACGGCATCCCCCGAGAAGGCCAGGCGAACGACCGGATGGGTGTGCTCGCCGGGAGCGGCCTCGAGCCGCTCGATCAGCGCCCGGGGCGGCTCGAGTTGCAGGAAGTCGTTGAGGAACTCGCGCCCCAGCCGGGTACGCGGGGCGGTGAAGAAGTCGCCGACGTCGGCTTCCTCGACCAGCTCGCCGTCGGAGATCAGGCTGACCCGGTGGCAGATCGACTTGACCACCTCCATCTCGTGGGTGATCAGCAGGATGGTCAGGCCCAGCTTCCGGTTGATGTCGCGCAGCAATGCCAGGATCGAGCCGGTGGTCTGGGGGTCCAGTGCCGAGGTCGCCTCGTCGCACAGCAGTACCCGCGGGCGGCTGGCCAGTGCCCGGGCGATGGCCACGCGTTGCTTCTGGCCGCCGGAGAGCCGGGCGGGGTACTGGTCGGCCTTGTCGGCCAGGCCCACCAGCTCCAGCAGCGGGGCGACCCGTTCGCGGATCGCGGCACGCTTCATGCCCATCAGCTCCAGCGGCAGCGCGACGTTGTCGAAGACGCAGCGATTGGTCAGCAGGTTGAAGTGCTGGAAGATCATCCCGATGCGGTGGCGCGCCTGGTTGAGGGCCCCGCCGGAGAGGCCGGTGAGCTCCTGGCCGTCGACGAACACGCTGCCGGCGGTGGGGCGCTCGAGCAGGTTGACGCAGCGGATCAGCGTCGACTTGCCGGCCCCGGAGAGGCCGATGACGCCGTGGATCTGTCCCTGGGGAACGTGCAGGTCGACGTTCTTCAGGGCCTCGATGACCCCGGGGGGCGCGCCGTCGCGGCTCCCTTTCAGGTGGTAGGTCTTGGAAACGTTGTGCAGTCGGATCATGGAGGCCTCCGCAGGGGGAGGGCGCCCCGGCGGCGCGGGCCATGCAGCGATGGCCAAAAAAAAGGCCACCCTGGCGGGTGGCCATCAACGCTGGACACACCCTTTTAGCTGCACTTCACGTCGCGGACACCTCGGGGAGGCACCCGCGACGCTGGCGCCCGCAATCCGGGTACAAATCGGCGCCATCAAAATGTGCGCGAAGGCTACGACCAAAGACGCAGGGTGTCAAGCATCGTGGTGGTTACATCGATAACCATGCGGCACTCATGGAGGATCGTTCTGCACGATTGGCATATCCCTGGTGGAATCTCCATGTGATGGTCGGGTGCCAGTCTGGCGTCGCGTGGACGGCGGGGCACCGGATTCCCTACACTGTCGCGCTCTGCGGTATTCCACGGTCGATGAGGGGCGTCAATGTTTACAGGCATCGTGCAGGGCACGGCGGAAGTGGTGGCCATCGAGGAGGCCGAGGCCTTCCGTACCCATGTGGTGGTACTGCCCGGGCCCCTGGGGCAGGGGCTCGAGATCGGGGCCTCGGTGGCGCACAACGGGGTCTGCCTGACGGTGACGGCCATCGAGGGTGAGCGGGTCAGCTTCGACCTGATGCGCGAGACGCTCAGGGTGACCAACCTCGGTGCACTCGAGGTGGGCGATCGCGTCAATATCGAGCGGGCGGCCCGTTTCGGCGACGAGATCGGTGGTCATGCCATGTCCGGCCATGTCATGGCCATGGCCGAACTGGTGGAACTCGACGAGGCACCCAACAACCGGCGTCTCTGGTTCGAGCTTCCCCACGGCCTGGGGCGCTTCCTGTTCGACAAGGGCTACATCGGGGTGGATGGCATCAGCCTGACCATCGGCGAGGCGCGGCCCGCCACGGCCGACCACGGCCCGCGCTTCTGCGTCAACCTGATCCCCGAGACCCTGGCGCGCACCACCCTGGTGGACCGGGTCCCGGGCGATGCGGTCAACATCGAGATCGATCCCCAGACCCAGGCCATCGTCGAGACCGTGGAGCGCGTGCTGGCGGCGCGGGGGGTGTGAGCCGGGCATCGAGTTGACCGTTCCGTCAAGTCTGCGTTGGCTGAGCGGGTGGCGGCTGGCCCGGAGGTTGCTTATACAGGGGGCGGTAAAGGAATCGGCCAACCCGTGGCCGTCTCGCATCCCCGGGGAGCTTTGGGTACCATGGGCGGCTTTTCTCGCCGCCTCTCCCGCCCCCAGGACCATCGCACCCTACGCACGCGCGCAAGGAATCATCCCCATGCTGAAACGCCTGATCGACGACCACTTCAAGCTCGCCGAACACGATACCAACGTGAAGACCGAGGTCATTGCCGGGATCACCACCTTCCTGACCATGGCCTACATCATCTTCGTCAACCCCAGCATCCTCTCCGAGGCGGGCATGGACTATGGCGCGGTCTTCGTCGCCACCTGCCTCGCCGCGGCCGTCGGCTGCCTGATCATGGGGCTGTGGGCCAACTACCCGATCGCCCAGGCGCCGGGCATGGGGCTCAATGCCTTCTTCACCTACGGCGTGGTGCTGGGCATGGGCTACACCTGGGAGGCGGCGCTCGGCGCGGTGTTCTTCTCCGGTTTCTGCTTCTTCCTGCTCAGCGTGTTCAGGGTCCGCGAATGGATCATCAACTCCATTCCGCTCTCCCTGCGGCTGGGGATCGCCGCCGGTATCGGCCTTTTCCTGGCGATGATCGCGCTGAAGAATGCCGGTATCGTGGTCGCCAATCCGGCCACCTACGTCTCCCTGGGCGATCTCTCCCAGCCGGCCGCCATCTATGCGCTGCTGGGCTTCTTCGTCATCACCGCGCTCGCCTACCTGAAGGTCACCGGGGCGGTGATGATCGGCATCCTCGGCATCACCGTGCTGGCGATGCTCCTGGGCCACAACGAGTATGGCGGGCTGATGTCCATGCCGCCCTCCATCGCGCCGACCTTCATGGCGCTGGACCTGTGGGGCGCGCTGGACATCGCCATGCTCAGCGTGATCTTCGCCTTCCTGTTCGTCGACCTCTTCGACACCTCCGGCACCCTGGTGGGGGTGGCCCACCGTGGCGGCCTGCTCGACAAGGACGGCAAGCTGCCGCGCATCGGTCGCGCCATGATGGCCGACAGCGGCGCCTCCATGGCCGGTGCGGTGCTGGGCACCTCCACCACCACCAGCTACATTGAATCCACCGCAGGCATCGCCTCGGGGGGGCGCACCGGCCTGACCGCCGTGGTGGTCGCCGTCCTGTTCCTGGTCAGCCTGTTCTTCGCGCCGCTGGCGGGCTCCATCCCGGCCTACGCCACCGCCGGCGCACTGCTCTACGTGGCGGTGCTGATGGCCGGCAGCCTGGCCCACGCCAACTGGGAGGATCCCACCGACGCCGCCCCGGTGCTGATCGCCGCCCTGGCCATGCCGCTGACCTTCTCCATCGCCGAGGGCATCGCCCTGGGCTTCATCAGCTACGCTGCGATCAAGGCGCTCTCCGGCCGCTTCAAGGACCTCAATCCGGCGGTGATCGTGCTGGCGCTGCTGTTTGCCACCAAGTTCCTGTTCCTCGACTGATCCACCGATTGCAACCTCTCACCGAGACTCGTATTGATGAGCATCTACGGCGACTACATCAAGTCCGTGATCCGCACCGTCCCCGACTGGCCGCAGCCGGGGGTCAACTTCCGCGACATCACGCCGCTGCTGCAGAACAGCGCGGCCTTCCGCAAGCTGATCGACAGCTTCGTGCACCGCTACCAGGAGATGGATCTCGATGCCATCGCCGCCATCGATGCCCGCGGCTTCATCGTCGGGGCGCCGCTGGCCTACGAACTGGGCTGCAGCTTCGTGCCGGTGCGCAAGAAGGGCAAGCTGCCGTTCCGGACCATCAGCGAGACCTACACCCTGGAATACGGCGAGGCGGAGGTGGAGCTGCACTCCGACGCCTTCAAGCAGGGCGATCGCATCCTGATCGTCGACGACCTCGTCGCCACCGGCGGCACCATGCTGGCGGCCGCCAAGCTGATCTCCCGCAGCGGCGGGCAGGTGGTGGAGACCGCCACCATCGTCGATCTGCCGGATCTCGGCGGTTCCGAGCGCATCCGCGAGGCCGGCTATGGCGTCTTCGCGGTCTGTTCCTTCACCGAGGAGGAGTGAGGTCGGCCATGAGCACCCATCGCTACCACCACCATTTCACCGTCTCCTGGGATCAGCTGCACCGTGACGTCCGTGAACTCTGCCACCGGCTGATCGAGCGTGACTTCAAGGGCATCGTCGCCATCACCCGGGGCGGGTTGATTCCCGCCGCCCTGATCGCTCGCGAGCTCAACGTGCGCCTGATCGACACCGTGTGCATCAGCAGCTACGACCACATGGAGCAGGGCGGTCTCGACGTGTTGAAGGGGGTCGACCACGACGGCGAGGGCTGGCTGCTGGTGGATGACCTGGTGGATACCGGCAAGACGGCGCGCAAGGTGCGCGAGATGCTGCCCAGGGCGCACTTCGTCACCGTCTATGCCAAGCCGGAGGGGCGCCCGCTGGTGGACCAGTACCTCACCGAGGTGGCCCAGGACTGCTGGATCCAGTTCCCCTGGGACATGGGGGTGGCCTATGTCGAGCCGCTGGCCGACCAGGTGAAGCGCTGACCATGGGGTGTCCGCTTCCCGACAGCTGGCAGCGCTGGCTGGGGCCCGAGTTCGAGCTGCCCTACATGCAGGCGCTGCGTGACTTCCTGGCCGCCGAGAAGGCCGCCAGGAAGGTGATCTACCCGCACTCCGCGGACTGGTTTCGCGCCTTCGAGCTCACGCCCCTGGACGCGGTCAAGGTGGTGATCCTCGGCCAGGATCCCTACCACGGGCCGAACCAGGCCCACGGCCTCTGCTTCTCGGTGCGCGAGGGCGTGCGGGTGCCCCCTTCGCTGGTCAACATCTACAAGGAGCTGGCCGACGACGTGGGCTTCCGGCCGGTCGACCATGGCAACCTGGAAGCCTGGGCGCGGCAGGGCGTGCTGCTGCTCAACACCTCGCTCACGGTGGAGCAGGGCAATGCCGGCTCCCACCGTGGCCGTGGCTGGGAGACCTTCACCGATCGGGCCATCGCCACGGTCAACGAGCACGCCGAGCCGTCGGTATTCCTGCTGTGGGGCAGCCCGGCGCGCAAGAAGCGGGCGCTGGTGGACACCTCCCGCCACCTGGTGCTGGAGTCGCCGCACCCCTCGCCGCTCTCGGCCCATCGCGGCTTCTTCGGCAATCACCACTTCTCCCGGGCCAACGCCTTCCTGATCGAACAGGGCCGCACGCCCATCGACTGGCAGTTGCCCGAGGTGCCCTGAGTCGCCTACAACTCGCGGCGGGATGCGGGTAGAATGGCCGGCAATTTGTCGGCCCGGTCCATGCGACCAAGGTCGGCCCTGTCTCCCGCCGCCCGTTCCCAACAGTGAAGAGGTCCGCCCATGAGCGTCCACGCCATCCAACATCCGCTGGTCCAGCACAAGGTGGGATTGATGCGCGAGGCCGGCATCAGCACCAAGAGCTTTCGCGAGCTGGCCGGGGAGCTGGCCAAGCTGCTCACCTACGAGGCGACCCAGGACCTGGAGCTGCAGACCCAGGAGATCGACGGCTGGAGCGGCAACAAGATCCCGGTCAGGCTGCTCAAGGGCAAGAAGGTCACCATCGTGCCGATCCTGCGGGCGGGCCTCGGCATGCTCGACGGCGTCACCGACCTGATCCCCAGCGCGCGGATCAGCGTGGTGGGGCTCTATCGTGACGAGGAGACCCTCGAGCCGGTGCCCTACTTCGCCAAGTTCGCGAACGACCTGGACGAACGCCTGGCCATCGTCATCGATCCGATGCTGGCCACCGGCGGCACCATGGTCGCGACCCTGGACATGCTGCGCGAGCGCGGCTGCCAGCACATGAAGGTGATCGTGCTGGTGGCCGCGCCCGAGGGCATCAAGCGGGTGCAGGACGCCTACCCGGACATCGAGATCTACACCGCCGCGGTGGACGACCACCTCGACGAGAACGGCTATATCGTCCCGGGGCTGGGCGATGCCGGGGACAAGATCTTCGGCACCCGCTGAGCCTCGCCCGACCCCGGCACCACTCGCGGGCCCGTGTTCGTACTCGAACACGGGCCCGTCTTCGTTTCGTTCCTCGCCTCACCGCCCTCTCGCGTCGCCTAAAGTATAATTTCCGAAAAATTACCGTTACAACAGAGGCTTGACGGATTAATGGCCGCCTCGCGGCCACCGGTCTCGAATTTTCGTTAAACAACATGGATGTCAAGAAAGCGCGCCTGATCTATGGTGTTCGGACGTCGACATGATCGTCGCCATACAAAAACGAACAACCGAGACTCGCCATGTCATTGATCCTGGAAAATATCGATCTGACGGTCGGTGGCGCCACTCACGTTGCGGATGTGAACCTCGAGCTGGAGCCCGGCTCCTTCAACGTCCTGCTGGGCCGCACCCTGGCCGGCAAGACGACCCTGATGCGGCTCATGGCCGGGCTCGACACGCCCACCCGTGGCCGCGTGCTGATGAACGGCCAGGCTCGACGACGAGATGCCCCAGGGCACCACCGTGCCCTACGACGAGATGATGGAGGCATGGATGGCGGCGGGCACACGCTGACAGGCGACTGACCGGCGGGCGCAAGTCGCCCGCCATCATCCCGTGTATTCACGGGACCAGCACAGGTGTGACCGGTTGCCCGAACGGGACCCAGGCCCCGCTCGGTCGTGCCGAGCGGGGCCCTTTTTTTCGAGAAGGGTTTTCAGGAAGGGCTTTCAGGAAGGGCAAGAGATGCAACTCAGACACAACAACCTGGACAAGCTGTCGCGGCGCCACTTCGACGTCCTGGTGGTCGGCGGTGGCATCAACGGGGCCTCCGCGGCGGCCGCGCTGAGCGGCAAGGGGGTTCGGGTGGCGCTGATCGACAAGGGCGACTTCGCCGGCAGCACCAGCATGCACTCCTCCAACCTGGTATGGGGCGGCATCAAGTACATGGAGAGCGGCGACTTCGCCCTGGTGCGCAAGCTCTGCCGCAGTCGCAACCACTTGATCAGGAGCTACCCCTCGTCGGTGCAGGAGATCCGCTTTCTCACCACCATCAACCGGGGTTTCCGCCATCACCCCCTGGTGCCCTGGGCGGGCACCTGGCTCTACTGGCTGATGGGCAACGCCTTCACCCGGCGGCCCCACTACCTGAGGCCGGCGGCCCTGCACGCCCGGGAGCCGATCATCGACGTCGCCACGGCGGCGGGGGGCTTCGAGTACTCGGACGCCTACCTCCACGACAACGATGCCCGCTTCGTCTTCAACTTCGTGCGCGCGGGCCTGGACTTCGGCACCGTGGCGGCCAACTACGTCGAGTCCCTGGCGTCGCGGCGCGAGGAGGACGCCTGGATCACCCGGGCCCGCGACGCGATGACCGGCGACACCTTCGAGATCCGCTCGCGGGTGCTGATCAATGCCGCCGGCCCCTGGGTCGACCAGCTCAACCAGCGTTCCGGGCAGCGCACCGAGCACCACCATGTCTTCTCCAAGGGGATCCACCTGATCGTGCCGCGGCTCACCGACAGCCGCCGGGTGCTGGCCTTCTTCGCCGACGACGGGCGGCTCTTCTTCGTGATCCCCATGGGGCCGCGCACCTGCATCGGCACCACCGACACCCGGGTGGCGTCGCCCGAGGTCGAGGCCACGGCGGAGGATGTCCGTTTCGTGCTCGACAACATCAACAAGCGCCTGGCACTCGCCAGGCCGCTGGACGAGGGCGACATCATCGCCACGCGCTGCGGGGTCCGGCCGCTGGCCGTGAAGCCCAGCGGCGGCGGCGAGCGGGACTTCCTCAACCTGTCGCGCAAGCACGCCATCGACCTCGACCGCGGGCGCGCCCACCTCAGCATCTTCGGCGGCAAGCTCACCGACTGCCTCAACGTGGGCGAGGAGGTGGTCGAGGCGGTGCGCGGCCTGGGCATCGAGGTCCCGTATCCGCGGCAGCGCTGGTACGGCGAGCCGGACGCCTCGGTACGCGAGGCCTTCCTGCACCAGGCGCGGCTGATGGAACTCGACGCGATGACCGCCGAGCACGCCTCCGAGCCGCTCAGCCAGCGGCTGTGGCGTCGCTACGGCGCCCATGCCTTCGAGATGCTCGAGGCGATCCGCCAGGACGAGCGCCAGGCCGAGGTGCTGATCGAGGGCACCGAGTACCTGCGGGTGGAGCTGGAGCAGGCCCGGCGCCGGGAGATGGTCACCCGCCTGGAGGACTTCCTGCGCCGGCGCTCGAAGGTCTCGCTGGTGGTGTCGGAAGCGAGCATCCGCCGCTCGCCCGGCCTGCGCGAGGCCTGCGACATCCTGTTCGGCGACCAGGCCCGGCAGCGGCTGGAGGAGTACCTGCAGGGGGCGTCGCCCGAGCCGCGTGAGAAGCGGGTGGAAGAGGGCGGGTGAGGGCCCATCGTCCGGCCGGGCGCGGGCTGCTAGAATGCCGCGCGATTCCCTCACCCTGACTCCCTGGAGCCCCCATGACTGACACCTCGGCGGTCGCCCGACCCGCGGCCGAGTCGCCCCTCAGGACCCTGCTCACCGGGGCCCAGATGCTCTTCGTGGCCTTCGGCGCCCTGGTGCTGGTGCCGCTGCTCACCGGCCTCGATCCCAGCGTGGCGCTGTTCACCGCCGGCGTCGGTACGCTGATCTTCCACGGCGTGACCCGGGTGACGGTGCCGGTGTTCCTGGCCTCGTCGTTCGCCTTCATCGCACCGATCCAGGGCTCGGTGGCCAGCTTCGGCGTCTCCGCCACCCTGGGTGGCCTGCTGGCCGCCGGCCTGGTCTACGTGGCGATCTCCCAGGCGGTGCGCCTCAAGGGCACCGTCTGGCTGCATCGCCTGCTGCCGCCGGTGGTGGTGGGGCCGGTGATCATGGTGATCGGCCTGGCGCTGGCGCCGGTGGCGGTGAGCATGGCCACCGGCGAGACCAGCGACCATATCGGCTACGGCCCGGCGATCTTCCTTTCCATGGCCAGCCTGCTGGTCACGCTGGTGCTGGCGGTGTTCGGTCGCGGCCTGCTGCGCCTGATTCCGATCATGGGCGGCATCGCCACCGGGTACCTGCTGGCATTGCTGATGGGGCTCGTGGACTTCTCCCCGGTGGACGAGGCGGCCTGGCTGTCGCTGCCGGCCTTCACCGCCCCGAGCTTCCACTGGGCGGCGATCCTGTTCATGATCCCGGTGGCCATCGCCCCGGCGGTGGAGCATATCGGCGACATGGTCGCCATCGGCTCGGTGACGCGCAGGAACTACCTGGAGAAGCCCGGCCTGCATCGCACCCTGCTGGGGGACGGCCTCGCCACCTCGGCCGCGGCGCTGTTCGGTGGCCCGCCCAACACCACCTACTCCGAGGTCACCGGGGCGGTGACCCTGACCCGCGCCTTCAACCCGAAGATCATGGTGGTGGCGGCCTGCATCGCCATCGGGCTGGCCTTCGTCGCCAAGCTCGGCGCGCTGCTGCAGACCATCCCCGGCCCGGTGATGGGCGGCATCATGACCCTGCTGTTCGGCTCCATCGCCGTGGTGGGCATGAACACCCTGGTGCGCGCCGGCCACTCGCTGACCGCGCCGCGCAACCTGGTGGTGATCTCGCTGATCCTGGTGTTCGGCATCGGCGGCATGCAGTTCGGCAACGGCCAGTTCACCCTGCAGGGGGTCAGCCTGGCCGCCCTGGTGGGCATCGTGCTCAACTGGGTGCTGCCGGGGGCCGAGGAGGACGAATAGCCTCTCCCGAGCGGCGAGCAGTGAGCTCCCTGTGGGAGCCGCGCTATGCGGGGCGCTTACAGGATCCAGCGGGGGACAGCCAGGGGCCTCAGGCGTGATGCAGCTCCTGCCCGCCCTCCGAGAAGGTCGGCGGGGAGTTGGCGCTGACGATCACGCATTCGCGGTCGCCGAGATTGCGGAAGCGGTGGGGCAGGCGGGAGTCGAAGTAGTAGGCATCCCCGGCACCGAGTACCGCGACCTCCCCGCTGACGGTGAGCTCGATGGTGCCCGAGATCACCACGCCGCCTTCCTCGCCCTCGTGCTCGAGCATCTCCTCGCCGGTATCGGCGCCGGGGGGGTAGCGCTCGTGGATGATCGACATGCGGCGGTCCGGGCGCCGGGCGGCCACCAGCCGCCAGGAGAGGTGCCCATCGCCGATCTCGGTCAGTTCGCCGGCCCGGTAGAAGGGGCGCGGCGAGCTCGTCTCGTCGCCGGCGAAGAAGGCGCTGATCGAGACCGGCAGGGCATCGAGGATCTTCTTCAACGAGCTCACGGAGGGGCTGACGCTGTTCTGCTCGATCAGCGAGATGGTGCTGTTGGTGACGCCGGCCCGCTTGGCCAGCTCGCGCTGGGAGAGGCCACGGGCACTGCGCAGTTGGCGGAGCCGGTCCCCCACATCGAATCCTTCCATTGGCATTCCTGTCTGGATGAAGCCGCGATCGTCGACACTCGGTGTCGGCATGATACCCGCTCGACCGGACGGCGATAAGCCACCGCCTTGATCGGCATCAGGCGCGCAGCCCGGCGGCATGGCACCACTCGTCCGGCTCAGGCATCATGACGGTCATGGACACCCGATAACACCATCAGGGGAGAGCAGGAGAATCCATGATCACGCAAGGCGAGCTCAGCGGCCTGATCCTGGCCGGCGGCCAGGGGCGTCGGATGGGGGGGCGCGACAAGGGGCTCGAACCCTTCGCCGGTCGCCCGCTGGTCGCCCATGTCATCGAACGCCTCGAGGGGCGGGTGGCCAGGGTGATGGTCAACGCCAACCGCCATCTCGATGACTACCGGGCGTTGGCCGATCGGGTGATCGTCGATGCCGAGGGCGGCTTCCAGGGCCCCCTGATGGGGATCTACAGCGGCCTGCTTGCCGCCGAGACGCCCTGGCTGGTGGTGGTCCCCTGCGACAGCCCGGCGCTGCCCGACGACCTGGTCGCACGGCTCGTGGCCGGGATCGGCCAGGCGGATATCGCCGTGGCCCACGACGGCGAGCGCCTGCATCCCGTGGTGGCGCTGATGCGCACCCGGCTGGCCGATGACCTGGCGGTCGCCCTGGCCGCCGGCGAGCGCAAGATCGACCGCTGGTATGCCCGCCATGCCTGGTGCGAGGTGGACTTCTCCTGCTGTCCCGAGGCCTTCGCCAACCTCAATACCGACGACGACAAGCGGCGCCTCGAGCAGGCGCTGCTGCGCCGGGCGCACGAGGAGTCCCAGACCCCATGAGCGAGACCCGTCACGACAGCCTCGACCTCGATGCATTCCCGCCGCTGCTGGGCATCGCGGCCTGGAGCGGCACCGGCAAGACCACCCTGCTCGAGCAGCTGCTGCCACGGCTCGGCGAGCGTGGCCTGCGCGTCGCGGTGATCAAGCATGCCCACCACGGCTTCGACGTCGACCAGCCGGGCAAGGACAGCTATCGCCTGCGCCAGGCGGGGGCGGCCCCCATGCTGGTCGCCTCCCGGGCGCGCCTGGCGCTGATGATGGAGACCCCGGGGCGCGATGAGCCCGACCTGGCGCAGCTGGTCGAGATGGTGCGGCTCCAGGCGCCGGACCTGGTGCTGGTGGAAGGCTTCAAGGCCTGGCCCCTGCCCAAGCTGGAGCTCCATCGCCCCGAGGTGGGCAAGCCGCTCAGGGTGGCCGAGGACCCCTGGGTCAAGGCGGTGGCCTGCGACGCCTCGCTGGCACTCCCCGAAGGCGTCGAGGCCCTGGCCCTCAGCGACATCGAGGCGCTCACCGACTGGGTCGCCGCCTGGCCGACGCGCTGGCCCCGGGAGCGCAGCCCGCGCCCGGTGGCGGAGGAGGCGACCCGATGACGCTCTCCTGCTTCGATCTCGGCGAGCGGATGCTCTCGGTGGAGGAGGCCCGCTCGGCGCTGGGCACACTGGTCGAGGGGCCGCTGCCGGCGGAGTCGGTGACACTCGCCGCCGCCCATGGCCGGGTGCTGGCCGAGGCGGTCGTCTCGCCCGTCGACGTGCCCCAGAGCACCAATGCCGCCATGGACGGCATCGCCCTGGCCTGGCCGGAGGCGGGACCCTGGCCCGAGTGCTGGCGGCGGGTCGGCCGGCTGTTCGCCGGCCAGCGCCGCGAGACTCCCCTGGCGCCGGGCGAGTGCCTGGGCATCACCACCGGGGCGCCGCTGCCGCCGGGGGCCGACACCGTGATCATGCGCGAGCAGCTCGAGGAGCGGGGCGACGACCTGGTGGTCGTGGATCGCCCCGAACGGGTCCGGCGCGGGCAGCATGTGCGGCTGGCCGGCGAGGACATCGCCCGCGGTGCCCAGGCACTGGCGGCGGGCACCCGGCTGTCGGCGGCCGAGCTCGGCCTGCTGGCCTCCCTCGGCCAGGCCGAGGCCCGGGTGGTGCGCCGTCCGCGCATCGCGATCTTCTCCACCGGCGACGAGGTCACCGCGCCCGGCGAGGCGCTGCCCCCGGCGGGGGTCTTCGACACCAACCGCTTCACCCTGCGGGGCCTGGTGATGGAGCAGGGCGGCGAGGTGATCGATCTCGGCATCCTGCCCGACGACCGGGCCGCCCTGGTCATGGCCCTCGACGAGGCCGCCGGGCTGGCCGATCTGGTGATCACCAGTGGCGGCGTCTCGGTGGGCGAGGCCGACCATACCCGGGCGGCGCTGGCCGAGGTCGGCGAACTGGGCTTCTGGCGCATCGCCATACGTCCCGGGCGGCCGCTGGCCTGCGGCCGCCTGGGCGAGCGCGGCGTGCCCTTCCTGGGGTTGCCCGGCAACCCGGTGGCGGTGATGGTCACCTTCCTGCAGTTCGTGGCCCCGCTGCTGGCGCGGCTGCAGGGGCGTGGCGACGGCGTTCCGCCGCGGCTCACCGCCCTGGCCGAGCACCCGCTCGAGAGTCGCACGGGGCGTGTCGACTATCTGCGCGGGGTCTACCGCTGCGACGACCAGGGCCGGCTCAGGGTGAGCAGCACCGGTGCCCAGGGCTCCGGCATCCTCTCCTCGATGGTGGCGGCCAACTGCCTGATCGAGATCGCCGCCGAGCGCGAGGCGGTGGGCCCGGGCGAGGCCGTCACCCTCCATCCCCTTCATCGACTTCCATGAGGCGCTCTCCATGCCACTGACCCATCTCAATGCCCGCGGCGAAGCCCACATGGTCGACGTCGCCGGCAAGCCCGAGAGCCGGCGCGAGGCGAGTGCCTCGGGATGCATCCGCATGCAGCCGGCCACCCTGGCACTGCTCGCCGAGGGCGGCCTGCCCAAGGGCGATGTGCTGGCCACGGCACGCATCGCCGGCATCCAGGCCGCCAAGCGTACCCATGAGCTGATCCCGCTGTGCCACGCCCTGGCCCTGTCGAAGGTGGCCATCGACTTCCGTCTCGACGAGGCCGCCTCCTGCGTCGAGGTCACCGCGACCTGCCGCCTCGACGGTCGCACGGGGGTGGAGATGGAGGCGCTGACCGCGGTCTCGGTGGCCTGCCTGACCCTCTATGACATGTGCAAGGCGGTGGACAAGGAGATGGAGATCGGCGACATCCACCTCGATGCCAAGAGCGGCGGCAGGTCGGGAGACTACCGTCGCGGCAGCAGGGGCGCCGAGCCGGCACCCCCCATCGTCACCGGGGAGGGGAGTGTCGGTGAGGTGTCGCTGGGCACCCGCTGCGACATCGCCTCGCCCTGTGTGCGGGTCAAGTGCCTGGCCGAGCTGCGCGAGCGCCTCGGTGTCGGGGAGGTCTCGGTGCCCCTGGAGAGCCTGCCGAGTGCCGATGTAGCCGGCCTCAAGGCCGCCCTCAAGTCACTCGACCCGCGCTTCTCGCGGCTCGACGAGGGACGGGTGCTGTGTGCGGTCAATCAGGTGATGGCGGCCGAGAGCACGCCGATCACCAACGAGGACGAGGTCGCCTTCTTCCCCCCGGTGACCGGAGGTTGAGCATGATTCGTGTCCAGGAGGCGCCCTTCGACGCGGGCGTCGAGCAGGCAGTCCTGCTGGCGGGGCGTACCGATATCGGCGCCGTGGTCAGCTTCACCGGACTGGTGCGTGACTTCAACGAAAGGCCCGAGGTCACGGCCCTGACCCTCGAGCATTATCCCGGCATGACCGAGACGGCGCTGGCCGGAATCGTCCAGGAGGCCGAGGCGCGCTGGCCGCTCGATGGGGTAAGCGTGATCCACCGGATTGGACGACTCGCCCCCGGAGACCCTATCGTGTTGGTGGTGGTCGCCAGTGCCCATCGGCGCGCCGCGTTCGAGGCCTGCGACTTCATCATGGACTACCTCAAGACACGCGCCCCGTTCTGGAAGAAGGAACACGCCACCGACGGCGACTACTGGGTAGCCGAGCGTGACACGGATCACGCGGATGCCCGCCGCTGGGAGAGATGATGATGGCACTACCCGATGAGCTGATCGACGATTTCGGAAGGCGGGTGCGCTATGTGCGCATCTCGGTCACGGATCGCTGTGACTTTCGCTGCGTCTACTGCATGAGCGAGGAGATGACCTTCCTGCCCCGTGCCCAGGTGCTGACCCTCGAGGAACTCGCGCTGGTGGCCCGGGCCTTCGTCGAACTGGGGGTGGAAAAGGTACGGCTGACCGGCGGCGAGCCGCTGGTGCGTCGCGACATCGGGACCCTGGTGGAGCAGGTCGGCGCGCTGCCAGGCCTGCGGGATTTCGCCATGACCACCAACGGCGCCGGCCTCGGCAAGCACGCCGAGCAGTTGCGGCAGGCGGGGCTGAAGCGCCTCAATATCAGCCTGGATTCCCTGGACCCCGAGCGCTTCCGCGCGCTGACCCGCACCGGGGACCTCGACCGCGTCATCGACGGCATCCGTGCCGCCAGGGCGGCCGGCTTCGAACGCATCAAGCTCAATGCCGTCATCCTCAAGGGGCGCAACGACGACGAGGTGATCGACCTGGTCGATTTCGCCCGGCGGGAGGGCCTGGATATCAGCTTCATCGAGGAGATGCCGCTGGGTGACGTCTCGGACCACAGCCGTGACGAAACCTACTGCTCCAGCGACGAGGTGCAGGCCCTCATCGAGACCCGCCACGAGCTGATCCCCACCACCGAGACCACCCTGGGCCCCTCGCGCTATTTTCGCATGACCGACAGCGAGACCCGGGTCGGCTTCATCTCGCCTCACAGCCATAATTTCTGCGCCACCTGCAACCGGGTTCGGGTCACCGTGGAGGGGCGTCTGCTGCTCTGCCTGGGCAACGAGCACTCGGTGGACCTGCGCGAGGTGCTGCGCCGTCACCCGGGCGATATCGAGGCCCTGAAGCAGCGCATCGTCTCGGCCATGCCGCTCAAGCCCGAGCGCCATCACTTCACCACCGACGGCGATGTCCAGGTGGTGCGCTTCATGAACATGACCGGTGGCTGAAAGTCGATATTCCTTGCTCCACGCATCGTGACGGCGCCTCCTTGGCGCCGTCTTCGTCTCCGGTTTCCTGCATGGATTCGAGCGCTTTCTCCGAGGGATCGCCGAAAATAATTGTACGTATTTTCTTGCCAAGTGCCGAAGTGTGAATATACTTTTGACGTACAGTCTCATGAGTTACCTTTTCGTCAATTTGGCATGGAGGGGGCCAATGTCCAGCGAAACCCTGGAGCGCATCGCTCGCAACAAGAACGTGGCTCGAGCCGCGGCACGCCAGTTGAGCATGGAGCAGCTGCACAAGCTGGCCGAAGTGATCGGCGAGGTAATCGAGCAGAAGAAGGACGAAGAGCTGCAGCGTCAGGAAGAGGAAGCGCAGAAGGAGCGCAAGCTGGCCGAGATTCGCGAGGCGATCAATGATGCCGGCCTTTCCCTCGATGACCTGGTCTCCGAGCAGCCCCGTCGCAAACGCGGTCGCCCACCGAAGAACGCCAGCAAGGGATAGGTGACCTCACGCCGACCGGCGATGACCGACACCGAAAGTCACCCGTATCAGGGCAGGATCACGAGAGGCGAACCTACGGGTTCGCCTCTCGGCGTTCGGGGGCGTCACGGTCAGTCGAGGTCGCTGAGGCTGGGTGCCTCCACGGCCAGGATCTGCAGGTGAATCTCGGGTAGCCGGCGCAGATGATCGGCGAACCAGGCCAGCAGCCGGGGCTGCAGGGCGAGGCGCAGGTCGGCCAGGGTGTCGGCCCGCAGTTCCGCCAGCTGGAGGTCGAGCCAGTCGGCGAAGGCGTCCTCGTCGAGGTGGCTGGACTGGCTCGTGTCGAGCATCAGGCGCCCGATGCGTGCCCAGCCCTGTTCCTCGGTGGCCGTCACCGAGAGCGCCAGGTAGAGGCTGCCATGCCGTGAGCGGGCCGTCTCGCCGGCCAGGCCGGGCAGCGGGCCCACGGCATCCTGGCTGACGATGCAGGGCGGCTGGGGGTGTCGCGCCTCGAGGGTCAGGCCATCGCTGTCGAGGCGGATCAGGTCGCCGTTGGTGGGGATCAGCGGGGTATCGATGCCCAGGGATTCGGCCAGTGACTGGTGGGCCCTCTGGTGGCGTGGCTCGCCATGTACCGGCAGGAGTCGGGCGGGTTTCACCCAGCCGTAGAAGGTGCGCAGTTCGTCCCGGGCGGGATGGCCCGAGGCATGCAGCTCGGGGTGGCTGAACTCGTCGAGCAGGCTCACCCCGAGGTGCCTGAGGCCGGCCTTGAGGCGTTCGATCAGCAGCTCGTTGCCCGGAATCGCCTTGGCCGAGAAGATCACGCTGTCGCCCTGGCCCAGCTCGAAGGTCGGGTGGCGGCCCCTGGCCAGGCGGCTGAGCGCCGCCCGGGGTTCCCCCTGGCTGCCGGTGGCGATCACCAGCACCTCCTGCGGCGGAAGGTAGCCAAGGTCGCTCACCGGCACCAGCGGCGGGAAGTCGTCGAGATAGCCCAGCGAGCGGGCCACGCCCACCATGCGCTCCATGGAGCGCCCCATCAGGCTGACGCGGCGACCGCAGCGCTCGGCGGCGCGCCCGATGGCCAGCACCCGGGCCAGGTTGCTGGCGAAGCAGGAGACCACCACGCGCCCCTCGCAGCGGGCGATGGTGTGCTCGAGGGCCAGTGCCACCTCGCCCTCGCTGCGCGAATGGCCGGGCAGGGGGGCATTGGTTGAGTCGCCCACCACCAGGTCGAGTGGCGCGATGGCCCGGAAGGTCGCGGCCGAGATCGGCGGCCCGATCAGCGGCTCGGGATCGAGCTTCCAGTCGCCGGTGTGCAGCACCCGGTGGTCGCCGGCGGCGATCAGCAGCGCGCAGCTCTCGGGAATCGAATGGGTCAGCGGCAGGTAGCGCAGGCTGAAGGGGCCCGACTCCAGGGCTTCGCCGGGTTCGATGACCCGGATGGCCTCGGTGGAGAGCCCGCGCTCGGCGAACTTGGCCCGCAGCAGGCCCGCGGCCAGCGGCGTGGCATGGATGGGGCAGCCCCACCTGGGCCACAGCCAGGCCGCGGCACCGATGTGGTCCTCGTGGCCATGGGTGATGATCAGCGCCCGCGGGGTGATCTCGAGCGACGACAGGGTGTCCAGGTTGGGCACCTGCAGCGGGCTGTCGGGGAGGTCCTGGCGGATCATCATGCCGCAGTCCACCGCGATCCAGGTCTCCTCCAGACCTCGCTCCCCGAAACCGTAGAGGCTGAGGTTCATCCCGATCTCGCCGCAGCCGCCCAGGGGAAGGAAGTGCAGGGGAGGGCGGCGGCGGGGGCGGATCTGGACTCTGGGCTGGGGCATCGGGGGCGCGGACTCGGAAAGTGTCACTTCACTATACGGGATGGCCGCGTGGCGTCACAACGCGCCGAGGCGCAAGGGTGCCGGAACCTTCTGTTTTCGCTACACTGTCGCACCCCCGACGACAGCCGCCCGGAGTCACGACATGTCACACTATTACCGCCTGGTGGTCTCCTGCCCCGACCGCGTGGGGATCGTCTCCCGGGTCTCCGGCTTCATCGCCGGTCACGGCGGCTCCATCACCGAGGCCAGCCAGCACTCCGACCTCGAGGCGGGGCGCTTCTTCATGCGCTACGAGATCCTTGCCGACTCCATCGGCATGCCGCCCCAGGCCCTGCGCGAGGCGTTTGCCCCCATCGCCGAGGAATTCGGCATGGACTGGGCGCTGACCGACACCCGCCGGCGTCCCCGGGTGGTGCTGATGGTCTCGAAGGAGTCCCACTGCCTGGTGGATCTGCTCTACCGCTGGACGGCCGGCGAGCTCGACTGCGAGATCGCCGGCGTGATCTCCAACCACGAGGACATGCGCGGCCTGGTCGAATGGCACGGCATCCCCTATCACCACGTGCCGGTGCCCCGCGAAGACAGGAGCGGGGCCTTCGCCGAGGTGGAGCGCCTGGTGGAGGAGGCCGGCGCCGACAGCGTGGTGCTGGCCCGCTACATGCAGATACTGCCACCGGGGCTGTGCCAGCGCCTTGCCGGCCGGGTGATCAACATCCATCACAGCTTCCTGCCCTCCTTCGCCGGGGCCAGGCCCTACCATCAGGCCTACGAGCGCGGCGTCAAGCTGATCGGCGCCACCTGCCACTACGTCACCGAGGAACTGGATGCCGGGCCGATCATCGAACAGGACATCCACCGGGTCAGCCATTGCCACACGCCGCAGGACCTGGTGCGCTTCGGCCGCGACGTGGAGAAGGCCGTGCTCGCCCGAGGCCTGCGCTGGCACCTGGAGGATCGGGTACTGATCCACGGCAACAAGACCGTGGTGTTTGCCTGAGGGGAGCCCCCTGATGTCGTTTGCCGCCCTGGTGATCTCGCCCTGGTTGCTGCTGGCCGCCTCCCTGGTGTCGCTGGGGATGGTCGGCCTGGCACTGGCCCGGCGCCCCTGGCGGATGCTGCTCGACGACCACGCCCTGCAGCACCGCTGGCTGGCCGCCACCGTGGCGGTGATGCTGATGTGGCAGCTGCGCGCCCAGGCGGTGGACTGGCTCACCCTGCACCTGATGTTCACGGCGCTGCTGACGCTGGTGTTCAAGGCGCCGCTGGCGCTGCTCTCCTGCCTGCTGGTCAACCTGGCGATGGTCGTGCTGGGGCGTGTCGCCTGGCCGCTGCTGGGGGTCAACCTGCTGGTCACGGGGGTGGTGCCGATACTGGTCATGGTGCTGGTCTGGCGGATCGTCGACCGCCGCCTGCCCGACAACCTGATGGTCTTCCTATTCGTCTGCGGCTTCTTCGGCACGGCCCTGGCCACCCTGGCGGCGGGGCTCGCGGCGGTGGGATTGATGGCGCTGGGCGCCAGCGACCCCGAGGTCATGCACCAGGCGCTGGACTACGCCCGCTTCCTGCCGCTGCTGATGCCCTCCGAGGCCTTCATCACCGGGATGCTGCTCAGCATCCTGATGGTCTACCACCCGAGCTGGGTAGCGACCTTCAACGACCACCGCTATATCGACACCAAGTAGTCAGCCCCGGCGTCGTTGCCTTGCTGGGAAAGCAGCTTGTCCGCGGATATCTCGACGATGGCAACACGTTCGTCGGAGAAGGCGCCGTGGCCCGCCCCTATGGGGTCAGACCCCAGCCAAGTCACGAAGCCCGTCATGGTGCACATGGCGAGCGGATTCGACCCCGCCGGGGTCTGACCCCATAGGGTCTCCCAGCGCTGGCGGTCCATCCCAGGGTGTTCTCAACCTGCTGATTTCACGGCAATGTTTGTGGGGGTTCCTCAAGGTCAGACCCCATTGGCGGCAGGGGCTCACTCGATCGGCAGGGGCAGCTGGCGCCGTTCGACCTCGGGCAGCAGCCGGGCGCCGACGCCGAGCAGCCGTACCGGTCGGCGGGCCCGGGTCCAGGCCTGCTCGAGCAGGCGGGCGTAGCTCTCGGGTCCGGGAAGCAGGCCGCGGCTCTCCAGGGTGGTGAGGCTGAAGTCGTCGAAGCGCACCTTGACGAAGAGGCCCGCCAGGGGAGGGTTGCCATGCCGGGCCAGGCGCGCCTCGAGGCGCTCGCACAGCGGCATCAGCGCCGCCCGGCAGCTGTCCAGGTCCGGCAGGTCGCGTTCGAAGGTGGTCTCGGCACTGATCGACTTGCGCTCGCGTTCGACACGCACCGGGCGGTCGTCGATGCCGCGGCAGAGCTCGAAGAGCCGCCGCCCGAACTTCCCGAACTCGTCGAGCAGTCGCTCCAGCGGCAGGGCGCGCAGCGCCTCGCAGGTGGTGATGCCCATGGCATCGAGTCGCGCGGCGGTGGCGGGGCCGACGCCGTGCAGCTTCTTCACCGGCAGGTGGATGACGAAGTCCTCGACACGCGCCGGGGGGATGACCGTGAGCCCATCGGGCTTGTCCCAGTCGCTGGCGATCTTGGCCAGGAACTTCGACGGCGCCACCCCCACCGAGACGGTGATGCCGGTGCGCGCCAGGCACTCCTCCTTGAGCCAGCGGGCCATCCAGGTGGCGCTGCCGGAGAAGCGCTCCACCGCGCTGACATCGAGATAGGCCTCATCCAGCGAGAGCGGCTCGACCAGGGGGGTGAGCTCGTGGAAGATCGCCTGGATCCGGCGCGAGACCTCGCGGTACTTCTCGAAGTCGCCGGGCATCAGCACCAGCTGGGGGCAGAGGCGCAGCGCCCGGGCGGCGGGCATCGCCGAGTGGATGCCGAAGGCCCGGGCCGGGTAGTTGCAGGTGGCGATGACCCCGCGCCGCTCGCGACTGCCGCCGATCGCCAGCGGGATGTCCCGCAGGCGGGGGTCGTCGCGCATCTCCACCGCGGCATAGAAGCAGTCGCAGTCGGCGTGGAGGATCTTGCGATTAACCGAGGGCCTGTCCATTACCGCCGCGGATCACGCCCACCCCGATGCCCTCGATCTCCAGCTCATGCTGGCGCAGGTCGACCTGGATGGGGGGGAAGTCGGGATTCTCGGCCGAGAGGGTGACCCGGTGGCCGTGGCGATGGAAGCGCTTCACCGTCACCTCGTCCTCGAGGCGCGCCACGACGATCTGGCCGTCGCGGACCCGGTCGGTACGGTGCACGGCGAGCAGGTCGCCCTCGAGGATGCCCACGTCCTTCATCGACAGGCCACGCACCTTGAGCAGGTAGTCCGCCCGGGGGGTGAAGTACTCCGGGGGGAGGGGGCAGTAGCGGTCGATATGCTCGGCGGCCAGGATCGGGCTGCCCGCGGCCACCTCGCCGATGATCGGCAGCCCCTGGGTGGCGGCTTCTTCGCCCTCGTGGACCTCGGGCTCCTGGGCGGGCAGGCGGATGCCGCGGGAGGTGCCGGGAATCATGCGGATCACGCCCTTGCGCTCCAGCGCCCGCAGATGCTCCTCGGCGGCGTTGGGCGAGCGAAACCCCAGGGCCCGGGCGATCTCGGCACGAGTCGGCGGATAGCCCAGTTCGTTGATGGTCTTGACGATGAAATCGTGGACGTTCTGCTGGCGCGGCGTTAGGGGGCGTGTCATGCGGCCTCCGGATGACAGTGGATGGCGATCGGGCAACGCGCTTTCATTGGTCAAGTATACAGCATGGAAGTTCATCCAGTAAAAGGCCAGCATGAGCGCCGCGCGTTTGACGTGGCGGCCGTCGCTCCAGCATTGAGAGGCGGCCTCCGGGTGACGTACAATCCTGCTACGTTTAAAACAGCTGTTTCCAACAGGATGCCATCGCTCATGGGCCAGACCGATACCGTCACGCGGATCCTCGACACGGCCGAGGTGCTGTTCGCCGAACGCGGCTTCGCCGAGACCTCGCTGCGCAACATCACCAGCAAGGCCAGGGTCAACCTGGCGGCGGTCAACTACCACTTCGGTTCCAAGAAGGCGCTGATCCAGGCCGTCTTCGCCCGCTACCTGGATCCCTTCACCGAGCGTTTCCACGCCGCCCTCGACGAACTGGAGGCCCGCCACGCCGGACAGGTGATTCCCCTCGAGGTGCTGCTCGAGACCATGGCGCGCACCGTCCTCGAGGTGCCGGCCGAGCGCAACAGCCTCAAGGTGTTCATGCGCCTGCTGGGGCTCGCCTACAGCCAGGCCCAGGGCCACCTGCGCCGTTACATCCAGGAGGAGTACGGCAGCGTCTTCACCCGCTTCACCGAACTGGTCCGCCTGGCGACCCCGGAACTGCCCGATGCCGAGCGCTTCTGGCGGCTGCACTTCGTGCTCGGCACCGTCATCTTCACTCTCTCGGGGCTGGATGCGCTGCGCGATATCGCCGAGAAGGACTATGGCGAACATGTCAGCGTGCGCGACCTGATCCGTCGCCTGCGCCCGGTGGTGGTGGCGGCGATGAACGCGCCGCTGCCCGAGCCCGCCCAGCCCAGGGCCGAGGCGAGCTGATGCCGACCCCGCGCCTCGATGCCCTGCCTCCCGAGGGGGCGACCTGGCTCGAGATCGATACCGCCCGGCAGCGGCTGGTGGTGTGGCAGGGCCGCGAGGCCCGGGTCGACTACCCCGTCTCCACCGGGCTCGCCGGTACCGGCCAGCGCGAGGGCAGCGGCCGGACCCCGCTGGGCTGGCACTATGTGCGCGCCGCCATCGGTGCCGGCCAGCCGCCCGGCACCGTGTTCCGCGGCCGGCGCCCCACCGGCGAGCGGTTCTCGCCGGCGCTGGCCGCCGCACACCCCGGGCGCGACTGGATCCTGACCCGCATCCTCTGGCTGTGCGGCCTCGAGCCCGGCCACAACCGCGGGGGTGACGTCGACTCCCAGCGCCGCTATATCTACCTGCATGGCACCCCGCCCGATCAACCCATGGGCGAGCCGCGTTCCCATGGCTGCGTGCGCATGCGCGATGACGACCTGCTGGCGGTCTTCGAGCTGGCCGTGCCCGGGACGCCGGTCTGGCTCCACGACTGAGCGGCTGTCCCGGGGGACGACTTTGGTCTAGAATCGGCCCCCTTCCACGCCAAGGAGCATGTCCATGACCCAGACCCTCGGCCCGGTGATGCTGGATCTGGAGGGGCCTCGCCTGACCCGCGAGGAGCGCGAGCTGCTCACCCGCCCGGAGGTCGGTGGCGTGATCCTCTTCGCCCGCAATACCGAGTCGGCCGCCCAGGTCCGCGAGCTGTGCAGCGAGATTCGCCGGGTCCGTCCCGAACTGCTGCTCGGCATCGACCAGGAGGGAGGTCGCGTCCAGCGCCTGCGCGAGGGGGTCACCCGCCTGCCGGCCATGGGGCGCCTGGGGCGCGACTATGCCGGCATGCCCGAGGTGACCTTGCGCCTCTGCCGGGATGCCGGCTGGCTGCTGGGCATGGAGATGGCCGCCTGCGGGCTGGACCTCAGCTTCGCGCCGGTGCTCGACGTCGACGGCGGCACGTCCACGGTGATCGGCGACCGCAGCTTCTCCGCCGATCCCCGGGACGTGGCGGCGATGTGCCGTGCCTTCGTCGATGGCCTGCACGAGGCCGGCATGGCCGCCGTGGCCAAGCACTTTCCCGGTCATGGCGGGGTGGCGGCCGACTCCCACCACGCGCTGCCCGTCGACGCGCGTCCGCTGGACGAGCTGCGCCGGCACGACCTGGTGCCCTTCGCCGACCTGGCCCCACGGCTCGATGCGGTGATGCCGGCCCATGTGGTCTATTCCGCCTTCGACCCCCGCCCGGCCGGCTTCTCACCTGCCTGGCTGGGCATGCTGCGCGAGAGCCTGGGCTTCAAGGGCGTGATTTTCTCCGATGACCTGAGCATGGCCGGCGCGGCGTCCGCGGGGCCGCCCGCCGAGCGCGCCCGGGCGGCCCTCGAGGCCGGCTGCGACATGCTGCTGGTGTGCAACGACCGCGCCGCCGCCCTGGAGATCCTCGACGCCTGCCGGGGGCGGGTCGCTCGACGCGTGCTCAAGCTGCGCTATGGCCGCGCTCGACCCGACCTGGCGGCCCTGGGGGCGCTCACCCGCTGGCGCCGCGTGCATGCCCGACTCGAGGCCCTGGCGGCCAACTGAATCCCCTTCCATCCATTCCCTGTACCCATGCCGACCGCGAGCCGTAACCCCATGCCAAAACTCGACGCCGATGTTCACCAGTCGCTGACCGACATGCGTGACGTCATGGACAATGCCGATTGCCTGATCTCCCAGGAGGAGGTCGAGCGCGCCCTGGACCGGATGGCCGACGAGATCACCCGCGACCTGGGTGACAAGCTGCCGGTCTTCTATTGCGTGATGAACGGCGGCCTGATCACCACCGGCCACCTGCTGACCCGCCTGGGCTTTCCCCTGGAAGTCGACTACCTGCATGCCACCCGCTACCGCGGCGGCCTGCGTGGCGGCGAGCTGTTCTGGCGGGTCTCGCCGGAGGTCCCCATGGCGGGCCGTCACGTGGTGATCGTCGACGACATCCTCGACGAAGGGGCGACCCTGGCCGCCATCCTCGACTACTGCCGCGAGGCCGGTGCGGCGAGCATCGCCACGGCGGTGCTGGTCGACAAGCAGCACGAGCGCAAGGCGGCGCCCGGCCTCAAGGCCGACTACTGCGGCCTGGAGGTGGTCGACCGCTACGTCTTCGGCTTCGGCATGGACTACAAGGGCTACTGGCGCAACGCCCCGGGAATCTTCGCCCCCAAGGGGTTGTAGGCGGGGAGTAGGGCATGTTGAGAGTGTCGTGGTGACAGGCTGCCAGCGCTGGGAGGCCCTGTGGGGTCAGACCCCGGCGGCGTCGAATCCGCTCGTAAGACGTACCATGACGGGCCTCGCGACTTGGCTGGGGTCTGACCCCATAGGGGCAGCCTCGGCGCCTTCTTCGGCGAACAAGCTATCAACGTCGAGAAAAACGTGGGGTTTCGTCAGGGTCTGACCCCCTGGGCCGGAAGCTTGAAGAGCGTCGCTTCGCTTCTGGAAGCGCCGGGCTGCGCCCGGAGCTGTAAGCCTCAAGCTATAAGCTGGAAGAGACCCCTTGATCTGGAAGCTGGTGGCGACATGCTGCCTTCCAGCTTCCAGCTTCCAGCTTACGCCAGCCCCAGCTCGTGGGTGGCTTCCTCGCGCATCTTGAACTTCTGGATCTTGCCGGTGACGGTCATCGGGAACTCGTCGACGAACTTCACGTAGCGGGGGATCTTGTAGTGGGCGATCCTGCCCTTGCAGAACTCCTTGAGCTCGTCGGCGGTGAGCTCCTGTCCTTCGCCCAGCTTGACCCAGGCCATCACCTCCTCGCCGTACTTCTCGTCCGGCACGCCGATCACCTGGACATCGGAGATCGACGGGTGGGTATAGAGGAAGTCCTCGATCTCGCGCGGGTAGATGTTCTCGCCGCCGCGGATGATCATGTCCTTGATCCGCCCGACGATCGCCACGTAGCCCTCGTCGTCCATGGTGGCCAGGTCGCCGGTATGCATCCAGCCGGCGCCGTCGATGGCCTTGGCGGTGGCTTCCTCGTTCTCCCAGTAGCCGAGCATCACGCTGTAGCCGCGGGTGCAGAGCTCGCCGGTCTCGCCGCGGGGCACCACGGCGCCGGTCTCGGGGCTGACCAGCTTGACCTCCAGGTGGGGGTGGATGGTGCCCACCGTCGTCACGCGCTTCTCCAGCGGCGCATCGGTCTGGGTCTGGAAGCTCACCGGGCTGGTCTCGGTCATGCCGTAGCAGATGGTGACGTCCTGCATGTTCATCCTGTCGATCACCTTGCGCATCACCTCGATGGGGCAGATCGAGCCGGCCATGACGCCGGTGCGCAGGGAGGAGAGGTCGTAGCTCTCGAAGTCGGGATGCTCGAGCTCGGCGATGAACATGGTCGGCACGCCGTAGAGCGCCGTCGCCTTCTCCTCGGCCACGGCGCGCAGGGTCGACTCCGGCTCGAAGCCGTCACCGGGGTAGATCATGGTGGCGCCGTGGGTCACGCAGCCGAGGTTGCCCATGACCATGCCGAAGCAGTGGTAGAGCGGCACCGGGATCACCAGGCGATCCTGCTCGCTGAAGCCCATGGTGCGGGCCACGTAGAAGCCGTTGTTGAGGATGTTGTGGTGCGACAGGGTCGCCCCCTTCGGGGCCCCCGTCGTGCCCGAGGTGTACTGGATGTTGATCGGGTCGTCGAACTGCAGCGTGGCCTGGACCTCGGCCAGGTGCTCGGCGGAGATCTCGTCGGCGTGGGCCAGCAGGCTCTGCCAGCTGAACATGCCGGTGAGGGCACGGTCGGCGTCGAGGCAGACCACCCGCTTGAGCTCGGGCAGCTTGGCGCTCCTGAAGGTGCCGGGGCCGCCGTCGCGCAGCTCGGGCGCCAGCTCGGCGAGGGTCGCCACGTAGTCGGAGGCCTTGAAGGCGCCCTGCAGGATCAGGGTGGAGGCACCGGACTGCTTGAGCGCATACTCCAGCTCGTGGGTGCGATAGCTGGGGTTGATGTTGACCAGGATGGCGCCGATCTTGGCGGTGGCGAACTGGGTGATGGTCCACTCGGCACAGTTGGGCGACCAGATGCCGACCCGGTCGCCCTTCCTGACCCCCACCGCCAGCAGGGCGCGGGCCGCCTGGTCCACCGCCTGCTGCAGCTCCTTCCAGGTGTAGCGCAGCCCCTGGTGCAGGCTGAGCAGGGCGTCACGGTCGGGGAAGCGGGCGACGGTATCGTCGAGGCAGTCACCGATGGTCTGGCCCTTCAGGGGCGTGTCGCTGATGCCGCTGACATAGCTGATCGGAGTGTGTTGGCGTGTCATGGTTTCCCGTCTCTTGTTGTTGCATAAGTTGTGGCAAGAACGTGGATGCGAAGTACCGTGGCGGCCCGGCCCCGGGGGCGTGGCGCCCGGTCAGCCGTTTGGCGAGCCCGGCTCCAGGCTGGCCAGCACATCGCGGGCGCGGCTCTCGACATCGTCGAGTTCGCGGTGCATCAGGCGGATGTCCTCCAGCTGGCGCTCCAGGTTGGCCCGCTTGTCGGCGAGGATCTCGAGCAGGCGCTTGAGCTGGCGCGCATTGCCGTCGGGCATGGCGTCATACATCTCCACCACCTCGCGAATCTCGGCCAGCGAGAAGCCCAGGCGCTTGCCGCGCAGGGTCAGCTTGAGGCGAACCCGGTCCTTCTCGTGATAGATGCGGGTCTGGCCGCGACGCTCCGGCGCCAGCAGGCCCTCCTGCTCGTAGAAGCGGATGGTGCGTGGCGTCACCTCGAACATCCGGGCCAGTTCGCCGATCGTATAGGTACGACGCTGGCGGGGCAGGGCGCTGCCCGCCGAAGCCGAAGGGGTCGATGTGCGCTGGTTCATGAGCCTGATCCTTGTTATTGGCGGGCAGGGGCGCAGCTGCCGCCACCTACCTCGCAACACTAGCCGAGGTTTACGTTAACGTAAAGTGCTTGTCGACCATGGGGTGATGTGTGATAAACCTAGCAAGTGCTAGGTTGGTGTCCAGACCCGCACACGACGACCAGCATGCAAGCCAACCAATACTCTGCCGAGACGAGGGTACCTCCATGGACTTTTCCCTGACCGATGATCAGAAGGCGCTGAGCCAGGCGGCCGCGGACTTCGCCAGGGCCGAGCTGGCCGACCATGCCGCCGAATGGGATGCCACCTCGCACTTTCCGGTCGACGTCATCCGGCGCGCCGGGGAGGCGGGCTTCCTCGGCATCTACACGCCGGAGGAGCACGGCGGGCTGGGCCTCTCGCGCCTGGATGCCTCGCTGATCTTCGAGCAGCTCGCCCAGGGCTGCGTCGCCACCACCGCCTACCTGACCATCCACAACATGGTGACCTGGATGATCGCCCGCTGGGGTGACGACGCCCTCCGCGAGGCCTGGGTACCCGCCATGGTAGCGGGTGAGGCGCTGGGCTCCTACTGCCTGACCGAGCCGGGCGCCGGTTCGGATGCCGCCAGCCTGCGGACCAGGGCGGTTCGAGAGGGCGATGACTACGTCATCTCCGGCAGCAAGATGTTCATCTCCGGTGCCGGTGCCACCGAGGTGCTGGTGGTGATGGCCCGGACCGGCGGCCCGGACAGCGGCGCCGGTGGCGTGTCGGCGATCCTGGTGCCGGCCGATGCCGAGGGCATCAGCTACGGCAAGAACGAGGAGAAGATGGGCTGGAAGAGCCAGCCGACCCGCCTGGTCAGCTTCGATGGCGTGCGTGTCCCGGTGACCCACCGCCTGGGCGCCGAGGGGGAGGGCTTCAAGTTCGCCATGAAGGGGCTTGACGGCGGGCGCCTCAATATCGCCAGCTGTTCCCTGGGCGCGGCCCAGCAGGCCCTGACCCTGGCCAGGGACTACATGGCCGAGCGCAAGCAGTTCGGCCGCGAGCTGTCGAGCTTCCAGGCCCTGCAGTTCAAGCTCGCCGACATGGCAAGCGAGCTCACCGCTGCCCGGCTCATGGTGCGCCATGCTGCCTGGCGGCTCGACCAGGGCGACCCCGAGGCCACCGCCCACTGCGCCATGGCCAAGCGCTTTGCCACCGACATGGGCTTCACCGTCTGCAACGAGGCCCTGCAACTCCACGGTGGCTATGGTTATATCCGCGAGTACCCGCTGGAGCGGCTGGTACGCGACACCCGGGTGCACCAGATCCTCGAGGGCACCAACGAGATCATGCGCCTCATCGTCGCCCGGCGGCTGCTGGCCGACGGGGTGGTCGAGTCGCTTCAATAGCCAACAGGAGAACAACAGAGATGTCGGATCTTGCAGTGCTCTTCGACGAGCTGCCGACCCGTGACGGGGGACGCATCGGGGTCGCCACCCTCAACGCCCCCGGGTCGCTCAACGCCCTGTCGCTGGAGATGATCCACCAGCTCGAGGCCAAGCTGGAGGCCTGGGCGGTGGACCGCAGCGTGGTGGCGGTATGGCTCGAGGGGGCCGGCGACAAGGCCTTCTGTGCCGGCGGGGATGTCGTCGCGCTCTACCGCTCCATGACCGAAGAGGGCGAGAACCGCGGTGCGGGCCGCGACAGTGTCTTCGCCGAGACCTACTTCAGCGCCGAGTACCACCTCGACTACCGCATCCATACCTACCCCAAGCCGTTGCTGGTCTGGGGCGACGGCATCGTGATGGGCGGCGGCCTGGGGTTGATGGCCGGCGGAGGGCAGCGCCTGGTCACCGAGACCACCCGCATCGCCATGCCGGAGATCACCATCGGCCTCTATCCCGATATCGGTGCCAGCTGGTTCCTGGGGCGCATGCCGTCGGGCGTGGGCGCCTACCTGGGGCTCACCGGCGCCCAGCTCAACGCCCGCGACGCCCTGGACCTGGGCCTGGCCGACCGCTTCATCCCCCGCGAGCGCCGCGAGGCACTGCTCGGCGCCCTGGAGGAGGCCGACTACGGCCGGCGGACGCCGCGCGAGCTGCGTGCCGGCGTCCAGTCGGCACTCGACGGGCTGGAGGACCGCGCCCAGGCCCCCGCGGGACAGGTCTGGCCGCACCTCGATCATCTCCAGGCCCTGGTGGGGCGCGTCGATGCGGCCAGTGCCGTGCGCCGTATCCTGCGAGACCCGAGCGACGACGCCTGGCTGGCCGCCAATCGGGCGCGGCTCGAGGCCGGCTGTCCGATGAGTGCCCACCTGGTGTGGCGCATGCTCGAGCGTCACGCCCATACCAGCCTGGCCGACGCCTTCCGCGACGAGCTGAGCCTCTCGGTGCAGTGCTGCCGCCGTGGCGAGCTCGCCGAGGGGGTGCGCGCCCTGTTGATCGACAAGGACAGGAAGCCCCGCTGGCAGCATGCCGATGCGTCGAGCGTGCCCGAGGAGGACGTGCGGGCGCTGATGGCGCCGCTGTGGTCCGACGAAGCCCATCCGCTGCGCGACCTGGGCCTCGGCCACCGGGTGGGATAACCCCGCTTCGGGGTCAGGCCCTTAATTCCGCTTAGGGGTCTGACCCCAAAGACAACTTGACAATCATCAGGAGCCAACCATGAACATCGCCTTTATCGGCCTCGGCAACATGGGTGCGCCCATGGCCACCAACCTGGTCAAGGCCGGGCACAGCGTCACCGTCTTCGACCTGGTGGAGAGCGCCATCCAGGCCCTCGAGGGCGAGGGTGCGACCCGCGCCGAGAGTGCCGCGGCCGCCGCCAGCGGCGCCGAGGTGATTATCTCCATGCTGCCCGCCGGTGCCCATGTGAAAGGCCTCTACATGGGCCGTGACGGCGCGCCGGGCCTGTTCGACGTCCTCGAGGCCAAGCCGCTGATCATCGACGCCTCGACCATCTCGCCGGAGGATGCCCGCAGCGTGGGCGCGGCGGCCACCGCCCACGGCCTGACCTATCTCGACGCCCCCGTCTCCGGCGGCGTGGGCGGCGCCAAGGCCGGCACCCTGACCTTTATCGTCGGTGGATCGGAGGAGGGGTACGCGCAAGCGAAGCCGGTGCTCGAGGCCATGGGCAAGAACATCTTCCACGCCGGCGAGACCGGCGCGGGCCAGGTGGCCAAGATCTGCAACAACATGCTGCTGGGTATCCTGATGTCCGGTACCGCCGAGGCGCTGGCGCTGGGCGTCAAGAACGGCATGGACCCGGCGGTGCTCTCCGAGATCATGAAGCAGAGCAGCGGCGGCAACTGGGCCCTCAACGTCTACAACCCCTGGCCGGGCGTCATGGAAGGCTCCGCGGCGTCCCGCGACTACCAGGGCGGCTTCCTCACCGACCTGATGGCCAAGGACCTGGGCCTGGCCTGGGAACTGGCGCTGGGGTCGAAGTCCACCGTGCCCATGGGCTCCCAGGCGCGCAACCTCTTCGCCCTGCACAGCGCCCAGGGCAACGGCGGCCTGGACTTCTCCAGCATCCAGACGCTCTACCGCGCCGGCGAGGAGCAAGGCTAACCCCGCTTTGGGGTCAGACCCCAAAGCGAATTTAGGGGTCTGACCCCAACATCGGCTGAGCGCCTGAATGAGCACACCCGCTTCCTCGCCTGCGTCCCCGGCCGCGGCGCGCCCCGTCCGCCGCGAGCTGCTCGAGGGTCCTATCGCCCTCACGCTGCTGCGCAAGAGCCTGCCGGTGATCGGCGGCATGATCGCCATGATGAGCTTCAACCTGGTCGACACCTGGTTCATCGCGCGACTGGGGACCGAGCCGCTGGCGGCGGTCTCCTTCACCTTCCCGGTGGTGTTCACGGTGATCAGCCTGGCCATCGGGCTGGGTATCGGCACCTCGGCGGTGGTGGCGAGGCGGCTGGGGCAGGGCGACCTCGCCGCGGTGCGGCGCCGGGCCACCGATGCGGCGCTGCTGGCGCTGGCCGTGGGACTGGCGATGTCGCTGCTGGGGCTGGCGACGCTGACGCCGCTGTTCCGCCTGCTGGGCGCGGATGCCACCCTGATGCCGCATATCCGCGATTACATGGGAATCTGGTACCTGGGGGCGGCGGCGGTGGTGGTGCCGCGGGTCCTCAACAGCATCCTGCGCGCCCACGGCAATACCCTGGTGCCGGGACTGATGATGGCACTGGCCGCCGGGGTCAACGTGGTGCTCGACTGGCTGCTGATCTTCGGCGCGGGCCCCATCCCGGCGCTGGGGGTGGCGGGGGCGGCGCTGGCCACGGTCCTCAGCTGGTCGCTGATGACCGCCACCCTCTTCTTCCAGCGGGAGCTGCGGGAACTGCTCGACCTGCGCGGCCTGGCGCTCTCCGGGGTCGCCGCCTCCTGGCGGGAACTCGGCCGCATCGCGTTGCCCGCCGCCGTCACCAGCGTCTTCACGCCGGTGGCCATGGGCCTGGTGACACGCATCGTCGCCGGCCACGGCCATGACGCCGTGGCCGGCTTCGGCGTCGGTACCCGCATCGATGCCATCTCCCAGATCGCCGTGCTGGCCCTGTCGATGACGCTGTCGCCGCTGGTCAGCCAGAACGCCGGTGCCGGGCAGCACGACCGGGTACGCCGGGCGATACTGGGCTGCTTCGCCTTCGTGCTGGGCTGGCAGCTGCTGGTGTGGCTGGTGCTGCAGGGACTCGCCCCCTGGCTGGTGGCCGGTTATGCGGAGCGGGAGGCGGTGGGCGAGGTGCTGCGCACCTTCCTCTGGCTGGTACCGCTGGGCCTCGGCGCCCAGGGGGTGGTGATCCTTGCCGTGTCGTCGTTCAATGCGCTGCACCGGCCGGCCCGTGCCATGCGGCTCTCTGTCATCCGACTGTTCGTGCTCACCGTGCCGCTCGCCTGGCTGGGCGGCCAGCTGGCCGGCCCGACCGGCATCTTCGCCGGCCTGCTGGTCGCCAACCTGCTGATGGCGGTGGTGGCCTGGTGGCAGATACGCCGGGTGCTGACATCGCGCGTCGCCTGGGCGCGCTGATCCAGGGGGATCCTCACGTTTTTCTCGACGTTGATAGCTTGTTCGCCGAAGAAGGCGCCGAGGCTGCCCCTATGAAAAACATTCTGAAAATCAAGTTGTTGAAAGCGTTCTGTGGATGGGCTGCCGGCGCTGGAGTCGCTATGGGGTCAGACCTCGGCGGCGTCGGATCCGCTCGTCAGGTGCACGAAGACAGGCCTGGCAACTCGGCTGGGGTCTGACCCCATAGAGACGGACCTCGGCGCTTTTAACGGCGAACGTCCAAGTATCGTCGAGAAATTCCTGGGAATCCCTCGAGTTCTGGCCCCAGGGAGGTGTCCTCGGCGCCTCAACGGAAGGAGGCAAAAGTTCGACACGGGGGGTTGGCAGGAGAGGGGTGTTGGTCTACATTTAATGAAAATGTAGAAATTATCGCCACCGGCCGAGGATCCCGTCATGAGCCAGATCACCCCCGTCACCTGGGACGACCCCTTCCGCCTGATCGACCAGCTCTCCGAGGACGAGCGCATGGTCCACCAGACCGCCCACGACTACTGCCAGGAGAAGCTCCTGCCGCGGGTCCTGGAGGCCAATCGCCACGAGCACTTCGACCGCGAGATCATGAACGAGATGGGCGACCTTGGCCTGCTGGGCGCCACCATCGATGGCTACGGCTGCGCCGGACTCAACTACGTCAGCTACGGCCTGATCGCCCGCGAGGTCGAGCGGGTCGACTCCGGCTACCGCAGCGCCATGAGCGTGCAGTCGAGCCTGGTGATGTACCCCATCCACGCCTTCGGCAGCGAGGCCCAGCGCGAGAAGTACCTGCCCAGGCTCGCCACCGGCGAGTGGGTGGGGGCTTTCGGGCTCACCGAGCCCGACCACGGCTCCGACCCGGGCGGCATGGCGACCCGGGCGACACGCACCGACAGCGGCTGGCGCCTCAACGGCACCAAGACCTGGATCACCAACTCGCCCATCGCCGACGTCTTCGTGGTGTGGGCCAAGGATGACGAGGGCGTGATCAACGGCTTCATCCTCGAGAAGGGCATGAAGGGGCTCTCCGCGCCCAAGATCGAGGGCAAGTTCAGCCTGCGCGCCTCCATCACCGGCCAGATCGCCATGCAGGACGTGGAGGTCCCCGATGAACAGCGCCTGCCCAACGTCACCGGCCTCAAGGGGCCGTTCTCCTGTCTCAACCGGGCCCGCTTCGGCATCGCCTGGGGCAGCATGGGCGCGGCCGAGGCGTGCTGGCATGCCGCCCGCCAGTACACCCTGGACCGCAAGCAGTTCGGCCGCCCGCTGGCCGCCAACCAGTTGATCCAGAAGAAGCTCGCCGACATGCAGACCGAGATCGCCCTGGGCCTGCAGGCGTGCCTGCGGGTCGGCCGCATGATCGACGACGGCCAGCTGGTACCCGAGGCGATCTCGCTGATCAAGCGCAACAACTGCGGCAAGGCCCTGGACATCGCCCGCGTGGCCCGCGACATGCACGGCGGCAACGGCATCAGCGACGAGTACCACGTGATCCGCCACGTGATGAACCTGGAAGCGGTCAACACCTACGAGGGCACCCACGACGTCCATGCCCTGATTCTGGGGCGGGCGCAGACCGGCATCCAGGCCTTCGTCAACTGAGCGTGCACCGCAACCGGGAGGAGCGCCCCATGAGTGGACCCCTGTCAGGCGTCGTGGTGCTGGATCTCTCGCGGATCCTGGCCGGGCCCTGGTCCGGACAGCTGCTGGCGGACCTGGGTGCCCGGGTGATCAAGATCGAGCACCCGCGCCGGGGCGACGACACCCGCGGCTGGGGCCCGCCCTGGCTGGCCGAAGAGCTCGAGCCGGACCACGACGCCGAGCGGGTGGCGGCCTACTTCCTGTGCGCCAACCGCGGCAAGCAGTCGCTGGCGGTGGATATCGCCACCGACAGGGGGCAGGCCCTGGTCCGCGAACTGGCGAAGGGCGCCGACATCCTGCTGGAGAACTTCAAGGTCGGTGGCCTGGCGAAGTACGGGCTCGACTACGCCAGCCTGCACGCGCTCAACCCGCGGCTGATCGGCTGCTCCATCACCGGGTTCGGCCAGGACGGGCCCTATGCCCATCGCGCCGGCTACGACTTCATGATCCAGGCCATGGGCGGGCTGATGAGTGTCTCCGGCGAGCCCGACGGCATGCCGATGAAGACCGGCGTGGCGATCACCGACGTCATGACCGGGCTCTATGCCAGTGTCGGGGTGCTGGCGGCACTGCACGAGCGCGAGCGCACCGGCCGCGGTCGACACGTGGACGTGGCGCTGCTCGACGTCCAGGTCGCCACCCTCGCCAACCAGGCGCTCAACGCCCTGGTCAGCGGCGTCTCGCCCGAACGCCACGGCAACGCCCACCCCAACATCGTGCCCTACCAGGCCTTCGCCTGCGCCGACGGCCACCTGGTGGTGACCGTGGGCAACGACACCCAGTTCGCCCGCTTCGCCAGCCTGCTCGGCCACCCGGAGTGGGCCGAGGACCCGGCCTATGCCACCAACGCCGCGCGGGTCGGCAACCGCGAGGTGCTGACGGGGATGATCCAGGCCATCCTGATGACCCGCGGCCGCGACGACTGGCTCGCCGAGCTCGAGGCCCGCGGCATTCCCGCCGGCCCCATCAACACCCTCACCGAGGTGTTCGACGACCCCCAGGTACGCCACCGTGGCATGCGGCGCACCCTGAAGCGCGGCGACCTCGAGGTGCCCCAGGTCGCCAACCCCCTGCGCTTCGACGGCGAGCCCGCCACCAGCGAGGTCGCCCCGCCCGGCCTCGGCCAGGACAGCGACGCCATCCTGGCCGAGATGGGCCTCACCCCGGACGACATCGCCCGGCTGAGAAGGGAAGGCGTGGTACGCTAAGCAGGCTTTGGGGTCAGACCCCTCAGGATCCTTTGGGGTCAGACCCGAATGGCACTTACTTAAGACGCTGACCGACGCCTAGTCGGTTGATTTACAAGAAAACGGACGATGGAATGCGGTATTGTGTAAGTCGCGAAACCACACACAAACCGCAAACCCATCGCCCGCTTTCATGACATATCCTACTGCCCC